>CAZBOT010000012.1:0-43289 GCA_964493575.1 uncultured Candidatus Saccharibacteria bacterium
AGCGCGTGCTCTCGGCTGAGGCGTGGGGAATAGCGCGGGCGGAATACGAGGCCCTGTGTGCGCTGCTCCGGCCGCATGGCGATCTGGTCGTGACCGTGGTCGAGGCGGTATGCGCCGACGACGTGATGCCCGCGAACGTCGAGACCTGGCGCGCGGGGCTGAAGCGGGCGCTGGCGCGGCTGGCGCGGGAGTGGAGGATTGGGGGATGAGCGCGAAGTACTATCGCATCGGGCGCGTGCTGAGCGCCCCGCCAGACCTTTCGCCGGAACAGATTGAACGCGCGCGCGCCGATGCTCGGCGATACATCGAGAATCAGCTGAGAAACAGCGAAAGGCCGTTGCCGATCGTGCGCGTCCCCGTTCGTCCACCGCTTGACGTGCCATTTTCGCCGGGGCTGGTGGAGCGTTCTGCGATCAACGTTGTCGAGTTCGATGTGATCGAGGAGGCAAGATGATGCACCGTCGCGGGCTGATCACGGGCGTGTTGGGGCTGATCGCGGCGCCGGCGATCGTGCGGGCCGGGAGCCTGATGCCGGTGCGGGTGCGGGAGACGTGGGCATTCTTCGGTCCGCGATCGGATACCTTCACCGTCGTGTTGCCGTACGGTCGAGACGAATTGCTCCACTTTTACGCCGGGCAGCAGTGGGGCTACGAAGTCATAGCGCGGCTCTCTGGCGTCGAGCATCTTCCCATCAACCGGCTGCGCGTTCATTCCACTTGACGGCACAAGCGGTGGTGTGCTAGCCGCTGAAATGCTGGGCTGGGGCTTTGCGCCCCGGCGCGAGATTCCGAGTTGGCGCGGCGGCGTGGAAAGCAGACACGCGGCAACCTTCGGGGGGCGATATGAGGCGCCGGAAGCCCGTGCGCAGGGCTGATGGAACCCGAGTTACCAAGGACCGAAGGGAAAGCGGGTACAGCGTCGTCCGGGAGGACGGAGAAGCTGAGGTCGCAGACTCCCAAGCCGGAGTAGCGCCCGGCCCGCGCCAAGAGTTGCCGGCCCCATGGGTCCGCTACGCGGTGCGGCACCGCGGGCAAGAAACGCCGCAGTGGCCCCGCCCTAACCGGCGGGGCTTCGCTTTTCGGAGACGCCATGCCCCGACCCGGCGGCCCCGGACGGGGCCACAAGCGCAAGACTGGCAACGGCCCCGGCTGGGGCGGCCCGGCGAAGGGCGCAGGCTCGACGCGCAAGGCTCTGCCGCTGATCGGCGACGAAGCGCCGCAACCGCCGCCGGAGGCCAAGAGCGCCGGCCGCAAGCGTAGCCTCGATCGCGCCGAGGAAATGCGGGCCGTGCTCTACTCCATCGCGCGTGAGGGCGAACACGAGGCCAACCGGCTCAATGCGGCGTTCAAGCTTCACACGTTGCTGGAGCCGATGCCCAAGCAAGCAATCGAGCACTCCGGCGAGGGGTTGACGATCAACGTGGTCCAGCGTGGCAAGCCTAACCCTTCCGCATGAGTGGGAACCGCGCCCCTATCAGCTCGCCGCGTGGAACTCTTGGTTGAACGGCTGCGATCGGCAGTTGCTCGTCTGGCACCGCCGGGCCGGCAAAGACGACATCAACCTTCGCATGCACTCGGTCGCGGCCTTCAACCGCGTCGGCACCTACTGGCATATGCTCCCGGAGTATGCGCAGGCGCGCAAGGCGATCTGGGATGCGGTCAACCCGCACACCGGGCGACGGCGCATCGAGGAGGCGTTCCCGGGCGAGATCATCGCGCAGAAGCGCGACCAAGACATGTTCATCCGGTTCGTGAACGGCTCGACGTGGCAGGTTGTCGGGAGTGACACGTTCAACAGCCTCGTGGGCACACCGCCGGTGGGGCTTACGCTTTCGGAGTGGGCACTCGCGAACCCCACGGCTTGGGCATATCTCGCGCCGATCCTCGCGGAAAACGGGGGATGGGCGAGCTTCATCACGACGCCGCGGGGCAACAACCACGTAAAGGCGATGCTCGATCGCTTCAGCAGCGATCCGCGGTGGTTCACTCAGGTATTGCGCGCAGACGAAACCGGCGCGGTGTCGCCTGACACGATCGAGGATCAGCGGGCCGAGTATGCCGCGCTGTTCGGTCGAGAAATGGCCGACATGTTGATCGAGCAGGAGTTTCAGTGTTCGTTCGCGGGCGCGCTTGTCGGCGCCTATTGGGCGGCTGACATCGACCGGGCCGAGAGGGACGGCCGCATCTGCGTGGTGCCGATCGACCCACGGCATCCGGTACACACGGCCTGGGATCTCGGCGCGCCGGCAAATAACCCGATCTGGTGCTTTCAGGTCATCGGCAAGGTGCCGCACGTCGTGGACTTCTACCGCCCAGAGGGCGAGGACTTGGAGCAGTGGTGCGCGTGGCTCAACGAGCGCGGCTACCGCGGCAACGACTATGTGCCGCATGACATCTACGCGCAGTCGTGGGGCGCGAGCCGGACGCGGGTGCAGATGATGCAGGCGTTCGGGCGCCGGCCGATCCCGCTGAAGCGCACGTCGGTTGCCGAGGGGCTGACGGCGGGACGCGAGACCATCAAGGTCGCGCTGTTCGATGCCGAGCGGTGCGAGTTGGGGATCGAGGGCCTGCGCACGTATCGGCGCGAGTGGGATGACGAGTTGAAGCGGTTTCGCGACAACCCCGTGAAGGACTGGGCCGAGCATGTCGGTTCCGCGTTCCGGTATCTCGGCCAGGCGTGGCGCGAGTTGAAGCCGCCGGAGCCCAAGCCGGAACCGAAGCATGAGGTCCACGCCGCGCCGGGCGGGATCACCGTGGCGATCGGCGACGTGTTGAAGCGCCATCTGGACAAGCGGCGGCGCGAACGGATGGAGGCGTGAATGCAGGTGTTTTCCCCGACCGGGCCGACGGTGACGCTCTCGACCAGCACGACCACGGCGTCCGAAGCGATCGGCGGCTACTCGTCGCTTGCCGGCGGCACGGTGCGTATCCACAACCCGGCGGGCCAGACGACGGCCTTTGTCGAGTTCGGCCGGTCGGACGTGGAAGCCACGACCACGGCGAGTATGCCGATTCCGAGCGGCGCAACGGAGGTGTTCGGCGTCGGGCCGGCGACGACGCACATCGCCGGCATCACGGCGGCGGACACCGCGGACCTGTTCATCACGCCGGGCCAGGGCTTCTAAGCACCCGTGGAAGACACCGCCGCATCCTCGGCCGGGACGATCGAGACCCGCGCGGATCTCGATAAGGGCGACGCTGGGCTCATTCGGCTGTGGAAAGACGCGATCAAGCTACAGCGGCAGGAAGAGGCCGACTGGCGCAAGCGTGCCGACGACGCGATGGAGCGTTACCGCGACGAGAAGGATCGCGCGGGAACGCAGCGGTTTAACATCCTGTTCGCGAACCTTCAGACGATCGTGCCGGCGCTCTACAACTCGACGCCGCAGCCGGATGTGCGGCGGCGGTTCGGCGATGCTGACCCGGCCGGCAAGGTCGCGGCGCAGGTTCTGGAACGCGCGGCAACCTACGGGCTCGACGTCTATGACTTCGATGCGGTCATGCGCGCGGTCGTGTTCGATTCCGAGGCCGTGGGGCGCGGCTTGGCGCGCGTGCGGTATGAACCGACGTTCGACAAGGCGGATACGATCGTTGACGAGGCCGTCGTCTGCGAACTGGTGAACTGGCGCGACTTCATCCGCGGGCCGGGGCGCACGTGGCGCGAACTGCCGTGGATCGCCTTTGAACACAGGATGACGCGCGACGAACTGACGAAGCAGTTTGGATCGGCCGGCGCGAAGATGGAGCTCGACTTCTGCCAGACGGGAAAGGAGAAGGAAGACAAGCGCGACGTGCCGGACATCTTCAAGCGCGGCACGGTTTACGAAATCTGGGACAAGGAAGGCCGCGAGGTCTTGTTCATCGCCGAGACGGTGACGGACAAGATCCTGAAGCGCATTCCCGACCCGCTGCGCTTGGTCGACTTCTTCCCGGTGCCGCGGCCGGTTTACGGCGTGTTCGATTCGTCCAGCCTGACGCCAGTGTGCCCCTACAGCCTGTATGCCGATCAGGCGCGCGAACTCGATCGCGTGACGTCGCGCATCACGTTGCTGGTCGCGGTCATGAAGATGCGCGGGTTCCGCGCGTCGGAACTCGCGGGATGGGACAAACTCGCGGAGGCGATCGACGGCGACCTCGTGCCGGTCGAGAATTGGCAGCAGTTCATGGCGACCGCGGGCGGTGGGCTGGATAAGGCCATCTGGTTGTGGCCGATCGAGCAGATTGTCGCGGTGGTGCGCGAACTCGTGGCGCATCGCGAGCAGATCAAGCAGGTGATCTATGAAATCACCGGCCTGTCTGACATCCTGCGCGGCGCGAGCGAGGCGGGCGAAACCGCGACGGCGCAACAGATCAAGTCGCAGTGGGGCAGCCTGCGCGTGCAGGACCGTCAGAAGGAAGTCGAGCGGTTCGCGCGCGACTTGATCCGCATGAAGTCGGAGATCGTGGCCGAACACTTCCAGCCGCAGACGCTGTCCATGATGACGGGCATCGACCTACCGCCGGACGACGCCACGGTGCAGATGGCGATGCAGTCGGGGCAAGTCGATCAGAACAACCCGCCACCTACCTGGGAACAGGTCATGGGCGTGCTGCGATCGGACGCGATGCGCTCCTACCGCGTGGACATCGAGACGCAGAGCACGATCCAGGCCGACGTGATGCGCGCGCAGCAGAATGCCGCGGCGTTCGTGCAGGGCTTCGCCGGACTGCTTCAGGCGTTTGGGCCGGCGGTGCAGATGGGCGCCATGCCGCCGGATGTGGCGGTGGATATCACGTCGGCGTTCTCGCGCACGTTCAAGCTCGGGCGGCAGGCCGAGGATGCGATCGAGCGATGGGGCCAGATGGCACGGCAGATGCCGGCGCCGGGCTCGCAGCCTGATCCCGCTGCGCAGGCGAAGGCCGAGGCCGAGGCCGCGAAGGCGGAGACGATGAAGTTCAAGGCGCGGGCGGATATCCAGAAGACGCAGGCGACCACAGAAGCGCATCTGGTGAAGACGGCCGCCGATATGGAAGCGGCGCAGCAGCAGCACGACATGCGGCAGGCCGAGCGCGGGTTGAAGCTTGAGGAGATGTTTGCGCGCGCAGTGGTGCAGCCGGCGCAGCCGAACGGGGCGGGGCGGTCCTGATGCCGCGCTACCGCTGGAACGGCCGGGAACTGGTCGAAGTCACGGCCGAGGCGCCGCGCGCGTCCGGCGTGCAGATCGTGCGGGACATCGAGCCGTATCGGTCGCCGCTCGGCACCGGCTGGGTTACGAGCCGTCGCGAACGCCGCGAGGATCTGAAGCGCGGCGGGTGCCGCGAGGTCGATCCGAGCGAGTGGAAGCCTCGCTACATCAACCGCGAGTGGGCGGCCAAGCGCGGCCTGCCTGTCGCAGAAGACTGAGGACACATGCAGGACGAAATCAGCGCGGGCGCTCCGGCCCCCGTGAGTGAAGGCGCGTCTGCGCCTCCGGCAGCCGAGGCGCCGGCCCCGACGATCCGCGAGACGATGGAGCGCGCCGCGCGCGCCATCCCCGACCGCGCCGACGACGGCAAGTTTGCGTCGCGCGATCCCGAAGCCAAGGCCGAAGCCGCGCCCGAAACCGAGGCAGCGCCGGCCGAACCCGAGACACCCGACCAGCCCGAGACGAAGGCGAGCGAAACGGCCGAGGAGCCGTCCATCGACCCGCCGGAGTCATGGTCGGCTGATGTGAAGGCCAAATGGGCCGCGCTTCCACGCGACTTGCAGGATTTCATCCGCAAGCGCGAAGGCGAGGTTCATCGAGCGATCACGCAGGCGGGCGAGCGCATCAAGTCGTTCCAGGCCGTCGAGCAGGTGCTTGCACCGCGCCGGCAGGCTCTGGCCGCGCAGTTCGGCAGCGAAGCGAACGCCGTTAATCAGTTGTTCGCCATCTCCGACTTTGCAGGCCGTGATCCTGCGGGCTTTGTGCAGTGGTTCGCTGGGCAGCATGGGGTCGATCTCACGGCGCTTTCCAACGCCCCCGCGGGCGAGCCGTCGCCGCAACGCGACGATCCGCGGGTGAACGCTCTGTTGCAGGAAGTCACAGGACTGAAGGGGCATCTGCTCGGCCAGGAGCGCGAGCGCACGGCCGCGGCTATCACGTCGTTTGCCGAATCGAAGGACGAGAAGGGCGCACCGCGCTATCCGCACTTCGAGGAAGTCCGCGAGGAGATGTCGCGTCTGATCGCTGGGCGCATCGTCGGCGAGCCGGATGAACCGTTCCACACCACGCTCGAAAAGGCTTACGCCAAGGCCATCCGCACGAATGACGCGGTATGGGCCAAGGTGCAGGCGCAGCGTGAGGCGGAACGCGAGGCGAAGCGCAAGGCCGAGGCGGTTAAGGCCGCAGCGGACGCGAAGCGCGCGGCCTCGGCGAACGTTCGCACCACCGCGAGCGTGTCGGGTTCGCCGGCCAAGGGCGAGACTTGGCAGGAGACCCTCCGGAAGTCCTTCGAGAACTTGCAGCGGGGCGCGGCATGATCCGCAACACCTAGTCCGAGGACAGGCAAATGCCCTCCCCCAACGCAACCTTCACGGAGATCGTGACGACCACGCTCCGCGAGCATCCGCGCGCCATCGCAGACAACGTGTCGGAGCACAACGCGCTCTATCGCCGGCTGAGCCGGCGCGGCAAGGTCAAGACGATCGACGGCGGCTACGAGATCGTCCGGCCGCTCGACTACGCGGAGAACAGCACGTACCAGCGGTTCTCCGGCTACGACAGCCTCAACATCGCCGCATCGGACGTGCTGAGCGCGGCGAAGTATTCGTGGGTCCAGGCGGCGGTGCACGTCACCGCGTCCGGCCTGGAACTGCGGATGAACAGCGGCGGTAACCGCATCGTGGATCTCGCCGAGGCGCGCCTCACGAACGCGATGCGCACGGCAGCGAACAACCAGTCGATCGACCTCTATTCGTCGGGCGCCCTGACGAACCAGATGGGCGGGCTCGCGCACATCATCCAGACGAACGGCGAGGGCACGGTCGGCGGGATCAACGCCGCGACGTACACCTTCTGGAAGAACCAGTTCCGCGAGATCAGCGGCACCGGCACCTATACGAAGGCGACCATCAAGGGCGAGATGAACGCGCTCTGGATGGCGTGCGTGCGCGGCACCGACAAGCCCGACCTGCTTGTGTCGACGCATGACTTCTACTCCCTGTTCTGGGAGTCGTTGACGGACCTTCAGCGGTACGGCGACGGCGGCGGCAGCGCGACGGCGGGGTTCCAGTCGCTGAAGTTCCACAGCGCGGACGTCATCTATGACGACAACTCCAACTTCGCCACGACCGGCGAGCGGATGTATTTCCTGAATACCAACTACCTGGAACTCGTCGCGCATCGGGACTGCAACTGGACGACGCTCGACGAGAAGATGTCCGTCAACCAGGACGCGGTCGTGATCCCGATTCTCTGGCAGGGGCAGCTCGTGTGCAGCAATCGCTCCCTCCAGGGCATCCTGATCGACGCGGCGTGACGCAGGCGAAGGAGAAGAACCATGACCACACTGATCGGCGCCAACGTCACGCAGACGCTGACCGAGGCGGAGTACGCGGCGAGCGGCAAGGGCTTCGGCCTCGGCGACCGCTACACGGACAGCGCGGGCCGCGAGTACGTGTACGTGCATGCATCCGGGGCGATCACCGCCGCCGGGTATGTGTGCGTGATTGACGAGGCATACGAGGCGGCAATGCTCAGCACGAGCAATGACACCTATGGATCGCTCGTCGGCGTGCCGCGCGCGGCCTTCGCGGACAACGACTACGGCTGGGTTCAGGTCTACGGGCCGTCCACCGTGTATGCCGCGGCGAACGTCGCAGCGGATGCGCGGCTGATGACCACCGCGACCGCGGGCCAGCTTGAGGACACGGCGACCGGCGTGAGCGTGCACGGCATCGCGCTCACGGCGGCGACGTCCGGCTCGGCGGCCGTGGTCGCTGCCCATCTCAACTATCCGATGGTGGACGAGACGGTGGCGTGACCATCCGGGGCGGGGTCTTCGGGCCTCGCCCCTTCTTTCCGAAAGGTGCTGAATGAGCGACGACCGCGACGTTGCGGCGGTGCATCCGCTGCGCTTCTGGACGGCATACGAACTGATGCCCGACGGCCGCCACGAGCCCAAGGATTGGGTCGCCTGGCAGAAGAAGGGCTCGACCTCGCCCGCCGTGACGAACGAGAAGATCGTGCGCGTTCAGCGCGACGGCGGCCCACTGTGGAGCGCGCTGCGCCCCTACTACGATGCGTGGAAGGCCGGGCAGGATGCGCCGATCAGCGGCACGCCGTTGGCGGTCGCACCGTTCATGACGGCCGAGACGGTCGAGGCATTCCGCGGCCTGCACATCTACTCCATCGAGGATCTGGCGAACGCCGAGGATGCCGCGCTCGGGCGCAGCAACATCCCCGGCGCGCGCGGCTACCGCGACAAGGCGAGGGCCTATCGCGACGCGCTCGCGAACACTGCGCCGGTCGCCGAGGAACTGGCGGCACTGCGCGCGGAGATCGCCGAGCTACGGGCGCGCGATGCCGAGGAACCGGCGCGGCGCGGGCCTGGCAGGCCGCGCAAGCATCCCGTGGACGTGAGCGAAGAGGCGGCCTGACGTGTCGCTGCTCACCATCGTCCAGGCAGCGACGGACCGGCTTGGGCTCGCGCGCCCGGTGGCCGTGTTCTCGTCCAACGACGATCAGGTGCGCATTCTGCGCGCGCTCGCGCAGCAGGAAGGGAACGAACTCGCGCGCCGCGGCGCCTGGCAGCGGATGGTGAAGGAGCACACCTTCACGACAGTCGCGGCCGAGACGCAGACGGGCGCGATCCCGTCTGACTTCGACCGCTTCGTCAATGAGACGGTGTGGAACTATACGGAACGCGAGCCGCTGATCGGTCCGCTTTCGCCAGCCGAGTGGCAGTGGCTGAAGTCGTCGCAGGTCGGGCCGCCGGACCTGCACTTCCGCGTGCGCGGCAACGACTTTCTGATGGTGCCGGTGCCGCCGGCCGGCGAGGACATTCGCTACGAGTACGTCAGCAAGTGGTGGATCGACGCAGACGGCGACGGGGAGGGCGAGTCGGCTGTCTGGACCGGCGACGACGATCTCGTGTTGCTCGACGAGGACGTCATCACGCTCGGCATCATCTGGCGGTTCAAAAAGAGGAACGCGCTGCCCTACGAGGACGAATACAACGAACACGAGACGCAGGTCGCGCAGCTTCTCGGGCGCGACGGCGGCAAGCGGACGCTGAACATGGCGGGCAAGCGGTTCCTTGAAAACCCGCGGTATCCGCGCGTGCCGGACGGGAGTTGGAATCTGTGATGGACCGGACGCAGTTGCTCGCGCAGGTGCTCGCGCAGACGGCCAACGCGGGCCGCGGCGGCGACGAAATGCTAGCGCACGTCACGCCGGAGGAGGCGCGGCTGTTGATGCTGCTCGGCGGCGCTGGCACGACCAATCCGCAAACGGGCTTGCCGGAGTTCTACGGCGCGACGGGTGAGGGATCGAATGAGGGCGCGCAGGGCGTCGGCGGCGTCGGCGGTACGGATAGCGGATGGGGTGGCGGCGGCGGTCAAAGCAACGACGCGGGCGCCTACGATATCGACCTTGGCATTCCCGCCTACGATGACCGCAGCGCGTTCGGCAAGTTCTCCAGCGGCTACGCCAGCACGTCGCCGATCGGCGGCATCATCGGCAACGTGCGCGGGCGCGAGGTTACGCCGGCACAGGCGATGGGCACTCTCGCCGCGATGGGCGGGCCGCTGCTCGGCGTTCCGCTTGGCGTGGTTGCCGGCCTCAACGCCATGGGAGTGCCGAGTTCCCCGCCGGGGCCGTTCAACGATGGCATGGGCGGCGCGGGCGTAAGCGATATCGGCAGCGTGGCCTCTCCGGTGTCTGGGCCTGGCGCGCCAGCCATGGCGCCGGCCGCGATGGCATCCGGCCCCGTGACGTATCGCCGGCAGCCGTCGGGCATGGAGTTGATGGCGCAGCAACTCCTCCGCGGCGGCGTCTGATGGTGCCGGCGCGCCGCCGGCCGACGCGGCAGGGCAGGGGGCTTGCGCGCGGCGCAGCGATCCCCGCGCCGGTCGGCGGCCTCAACGCCCGCGACGCGCTTGCGGACATGGACGAAGAAGACGCGATCGTCCTCGACAACTACTTCCCGCGCGGCAACTCCGTTGACCTCCGCCGCGGTTTCGCCGAGCACGCGACGGACATTCCCGACGTGGTCGAGACCGTGATGGAGTGGAACGGCCCGACCGGACGCGAGTTGTTCGCGGCGAGCGATGACAGCATCTATGACGTCACGGCGGCAGGCGCGGTCGGGGCGGCGGTTCTGGGCAGCCTGACAAGCGCGCGTTGGCAGTGGACGATGTTCACGACGGCCGGCGGCGCGTTTCTGATCGCGGCGAACGGCGCGGATGATGTCATCAGCTATGACGGCTCGGCTTGGGATACGCCGGCCATTACCGGCGTGGACCCGGCAGACCTGATCGACGTCACGGTGCACAAGGAACGCCTGTGGTTCGTCGAGGTCAACAGCACATCGGCTTGGTATCTCGGCACGGATGCCATTGCCGGAGCGGCGACCGCGTTTGAACTCGGTTCGGTGTGGCGCATGGGCGGGCGGCTCCGCACCATCTGCTCGGTGTCGCAGGATGCCGGGGCCGGCCCTGACGACTTTCTCGCCTTCATCAGCGACAAGGGCGAGGTGGCGCTTTACGGCGGCGTCGATCCTGGCAACGACTTCGCGCTCGTGGGCGTCTACCGCATCGGCGCACCGATCGGGCAACGGCCGGTCGTGCGCGTCGGCGGTGACTCCGCGATCATCACGGACGATGGCGTTGTAAGCCTGCATGCGATGTTCCAGACGGATCGCAGCGCGTCGGCTCGCGCGGCCATCACGGACAAGATCCGCAACCTCTTTGCAGACAGCGTGCGCGCCTACCGCACCAACTTCGGCTGGCAGGGCGTCGCCTATCCAGCCGGGCAGTATGCGGCCTTCAACATCCCGATCAGCACGACGCAGGCGCATCAGTACGTGATGAACACCGTTACCGGCGCATGGTGCCGGTTCACCGGGCAGAACGCCTATGCGTGGTGCGTGAGCGGCGATGCGCTCTACTTCGGCGGCGATGGCGTGGTCTACCAGGCCGACACCGGGCTTGACGATGCCGACGCCGAGATCGCGGGCGACATGAAGACGGCCTACAACTACTTCCGCGACCCCGGGCGGGTGAAGCGGTTCACGATGCTGCGGCCGGTGCTGAGGTCGAACGGCATCCCGCACCCGGCGATCACGGTGAATGTGGACTTTACTGACGCGATTCCGACGGCGGTGCCGACGTTCACGGCCTCGGATGCCGTTTGGGATACTGCGGTGTTCGACGTGGACGCCTTTGCCGGCGAAAGCGAGGCAACGCTTGTGTGGACCACGGTGAGCGGCATCGGCCGATGCGCCGCAATCCGCATGCGGACGAGGACGATGGGGGCTGAGATGTCCCTTTCGTCCTTCGACATGCTCTATGAGCCGGCACAAGGGGCCGCCCTGTGATCGTCTACGCGCCGCGCACCGATGCCGAACGCGAGATCATGATCCGCTGGGCGGTCGAGCGCGTGCCGCACGTCTACGGCCGTGGTGTGAACGAGTGCCAGCCCTTCGCGGTAATGCGTGACGACGCGATTGTCGCCGTGGCGATCTTCTCGGAATGGCAGCCGGAGGCGCGCACGATCCAAGTCGGCGGCGTCGCCGATACGCCGATGTGGGCAAAGCCGGACGTGATCCGCACGCTGCTCGACTACGCCTTCACGATGTGCGGGGTGAACCTCCTATGGGCAGTGACGCCGAGCGACCTGCCGCGCCCGCAGCGGTTCATCGAAGGCGTCGGGGCTCGACGCGACGGCATCCTGCGCCATCGGTTCGGCTGGAAGCGGCACGCGATGGTCTACTCGATGACGCGCCACGAATGGCAGCGGTCGCGATGGGCGCCGGCTGAGATGAAGGAGGCCGCCTGATGTCCTTCGGGAGTTCGCCCAAGCCACCCGACCCATACGCGACGGCGCAGGCGCAGAGCGCATCGAACCGAGACACTGCGCTCGCGCAAGCTCAGTTCAACATGGTCGATCAGGTCACGCCGTTCGGCAACCTGACGCACTACCAAGTGTCGCCATGGTCGGATGGTTCGCCACGCTTCAAGGCAGTGACGCAGCTTTCCCCCGAGCAGCAGCGGCTTTTGACCACCGGCCAGACGGGCATGCAGACGCTGGCGAATGCCGGCGCGGCGCAGGCCGGGGCGGTGCAGCGGGCGTTCTCTCAGCCGGTCAACCTGAACAACGCGGCGGTGGAAAACAGGCTATTCGGCCTTGCGTCGAGCCGATTGGCGCCTGTCTTCCAGCAGCGCCGCGCGCAGATGGAAACGCAGCTCGCGAATCAGGGCATCGCGCGCGGAAGCGAGCAGTGGCAGAACGCTTTCCGCGATCTCAATCAGCGCGAGAATGACGCCTACGTTCAGACGATGCTTTCCGGGCGTCAGCAGGGCGTCCAGGAAATCCTCGCGCAGCGGACGCAGCCGTTGAACGAACTCAACGCGCTGCTCAGCGGGACGCAGGTTTCGCAACCGCAGTTCACGCCGATGGCGCCGGTCAACGTCGCGCCGACGGACGTGACCGGGGCGGTTTATGGCTCGTATGGCGGCGAGTTGCAGAACGCGAACCGGCGCCAGAGCGCCATGAATGCGGCGATGGGCGGGCTGTTCGGGCTCGGCGGCTCGGCCCTTGGCGGCTGGGCATATCGAGGATTCACCTGATGGCGATCAACCCTCTCGCGCAGGCTCTCCTTGCTGGGCCGGGCGCGCGCTACGGCATGGGCCTTGTCCGCGATCCCCGGATCGAGGGGCAGGAGGAGTTCGGCCGGCAGGCGATGAT
Source organism: uncultured Candidatus Saccharibacteria bacterium (assembly GCA_964493575.1). Classification (GTDB taxonomy): domain Bacteria; phylum Patescibacteriota; class Doudnabacteria; order UBA920; family UBA920; genus UBA920. Next base: position 12,908 of record CAZBOT010000012.1, read on the forward strand.
GCAGGGCGCCAGCACGGCGCCAGTGCAGTCTCCGCTCGAAGGGCTTGCGCGCGCCCTTCAGGCGGGCGTGGGGGGCTACTTCGCGCACCAGGCGGGGCAGGAGCGCGGCGAGCGCGAGAGGGCCGCCCTTGCCGAGCTATTGCGGATTGGCGGCATGCCGCAGGAACAGCGGCAACAGGCGCTCGTGGGCAGCGAGAACCCCGACCTCGCGCGCTTCGCCGGGCCGATGCTGGCGCAGCAGGCGTTCGCGGTGCCGGAACAGCCGTCGTTGCCGCAGGGGATGCGCATGGGGCCGAACGGTCCGGAGTGGATTCCGGAATATCTGGAGGGGCGGCGGCAACTCGCGCGCGAGGGGCGGCCGAGCGTCACCGTCGGCGGCGGCGTGCAGATCGGCAGCATCCCGCCGGGCCACGTCCTCCGCCGCGGCCCGAACGGCGAACTATTCATGGAGCAGATCCAGGGCAGCCCGGCGCAGGTGGCGCAGCAGCGGCGCGAGGCGGGCGAGCGTCGGCAGGCTGGCATCGTGACGGAGGAGATCGACCGCGCGCTTGCCATGGTGGATCGCATTCCGACATGGACAACCGGGCCTGTCGGCGCGGCGCTTCAAGGAGTGCCGGGCACTGGCGCGCGCGACCTCGCCGGCCTCCTTGACACCATTGAAGCAAACATCGCGTTCAACACCCTGTCCGAGATGCGCGCGGCGAGCCCGACCGGCGGCGCGCTTGGCAGCGTGACGGAACGCGAGCTGGCCTTGCTCGCGGCGACAATGGGCAGCGTGCGGCAGTCGCAGAGCGCCGAACAGTTCCGCCGCAATCTTCAACGGCTCCAACAGCAGTTCAATGAGGTCGTCCACGGGACGGGCAGCGGAGCGGCGCCAGTCGCTCCGCCTTCTCCCGTCGCTCCGTCTGGCGCCGCTCCCACCGTTCCACGTGGAACACCGCGCGCCGGTGATCCGCTGGGCATCCTCGGCGCGCCATGACCGACCGCGGCATCACCGATCGCCCCGCGCTCGCGCCGGAAACGCGCGAGCGCATGGTCGAGGCGATCTATACGCAGCACTACGCCAACATCATGCCCCGCGCCGAGTTCGACCAGCGGGCGGCGGCGCTTTCGGACCTGCGCATCGCGGATGCGGCCTACGAATCCCTCTACCGCGACAAGCTGCCGCGGGAGCAATTCAATGAACGGGTCGGGCTGACGAGCGCGCGGGGTTCGACCCAGGCGGCTGTTGTTCAGGGCGCAACGCTCGGCCTGTCGGATGAAGTGGGCGCCGCGGCGGCTGGGCTCGGCGCAGAGGCGCGGCGGCTGTTCACTGGCGAGGGACCGCGCTTCTCGGAAGCCTACGCGCAGACGCGCGATGCGCAGCGCGAGAACATGGAGGTCTTCCGGCAGAACAACCCGTATATCGGTCGCGGGCTGGAGTTCGTCGGCGGTATGGCCTCGCTCGGCCCGGCGCAACAGGCCGCAACGTCTCTGCCGCGCATCGCCGCGACGTCGGGCTTGCTCGGCGCAACGGCCGGGTTCGGCATGGCCGAGGGCGGCCTTGCCGATCGGGCCGAGTCCGCAGCCTTCGGCGGCGCGGTGGGCGCCGGGGCCGGCGTGGCGTTGCCGCTAGTCCTGCGCGCGGGCAGCGGGATCATCGGGCGAGTAGCCCGCATGGCCGGGCTCGGCAATGACGAGACCACGGCGCAGCAACTTCTGGTCAAGGCGCTGCGCGATGACGGCCTCACGCCGGACGACATTGCCGGGCGGCTTCAGCAGTGGGTTGACGACGGCGCCAAGCCGGCCGCGCTGTTCGACCTCGGCGGTGAGAACACCCGGCGCCTGGCACGCACCGCGGCTGGCCGGACAGGCCCGGCGACCGAACGCGCCACGGCCTTCCTTGCCGAGCGGCAGGGCGGGCAGGCGGCCCGCATCGCTGGCGACGTGACGGAGACGTTGGGGCAGAACGCCGACGACTTCTTCACCCGGACGCAGCAGCTTATCCAGCAGCGGTCGCAGTCGGCCCGCCCGCGCTATGAGGCGGCATTCAGCCGGATTCGAGTCGAGCCGCAGGAATACACGCGCCTCCAGCCATTCATCCGCGATCCGATCGGGCAGGACGCGCTCCAGCGCGGCTTGCGGGTGGTCGAACTGGAACACCTTGCCGAGGGGCGGGCGTTCAACCCGGCAACCTATGGCGTCACGCGCGGGCAGGACGGCCGGTTCGTGCTGCAAGAAGGGCGGGTGCCAAACCTGCGGCTACTGGATGCCGTCAAGCGGGGCTTTGACGAGATTGTTGAGGGGTTCCGCGACCCTACCAGCGGTCGGCTGAGCCTCAACCAGTACGGCCGGGCGGTGAACGACGCGCGCGCGTCCTACACCGGGCAGCTTCGCGAGATGTTCCCGCGCTACGGCTCGGCGCTCGACGCCTGGGCCGGGCCATCCCGCGCGCTCGACGCGCTCTCGCAGGGCCGCAACATCCTGACGATGCGGGACGAGGAAGTCGCGCGCCTCGCCGCGGAACTGCGGAACGACCAAGGGACGATGGAGTTCTTCCGGCTCGGCGCCACGCAATCCATGCGCGATGCGATCATGCGGGCGCCGGACGGCGCGGATGCCGTCAAGCGGATCTTCGGCTCGCCGCAGAAGCGCAACCTCCTTCGCGCGGCTTTCCCGACGGAAACGGAGTTCAACCGCTTTGCTTCCCGGATGGCGCGCGAGGCCGACCTTTACCGCAATGCACAATTCGTGTCGCCGCGCACCGGTTCCCAGACGCAGATGCGAACCGACGATGCCGGGCAGTTCGGCGACATGGCCCTTGATGCCCTTGCGGCCACAGTGATCCCCGGGCAGTCGCCGGCCGGCGCCGTCGGCCGGTGGGCAAGCAACCGAATGGCGGGGGCGCGGGGCGTGACGCCTGGCGTGGCCGGTCAGCTCGGGGATATGATGTTTACCGGCGATCCCGCGCAGGTTCAGGCCGCGATTCGGGCACTCCGGGCGCGTGAACTGGCAAACGCGCAGACGGCAGCCACCGAGGGAATGCGCTCCCTGACCTTCTATCCGCGGCTGGCGGCTGCGCTCAACGCCTATCGGCGGGACTGAGGATGCCGAGCGGATCGGCTCCGCTCGGGTCGTATCTGGGCGTGCAGATCCGCTGCCCTTCCATGTAGATCGCCGCGACTGCCACCAGCACGGCGAGGTTGAGGGCCAGCAGAAGCCGCGCCCAAGTCGGGGCTTCGTCACTCATTCCGCCATCATACCACAACGGCAGGAAACCCCCAATGGCACGAGACGGCTCCGGCAACTACGCGCGCGCGTTGGCTGATCGCGCGCCCGGCCAGACCATCACGGCCGCCGCGTGGAATACCGAATTCGATGACGTCGGCACGGCCCTGACGCAGTCGATCGCGCGCGACGGGCAGACGGTGCCCACCGACAACCTGCCGATGGGCGGCTTCAGGCATACCGGCGTGGACGACGGCGCGGCACGCACCGACTACGCATCGCTAGCGCAAGTGCAGGACGGCGCCGCCGTCTACCTGACCAGCGTCTCCGGCACGAACACGATTACCGCCGCGGCGCCCTTCACGATGGCGGCCTACGCGACCGGCCAGCGGTTCCACTTCATCGCGGCGGCCACAAACACGGGTGCCGCCACGCTCAACATCAACAGCATCGGCGCAGCCGCCGTGACGCAATACGGCACACGCGCCTTGACGGCCGGGTGCATCCGCTCGGGGCAGGCTTGCGTCGTGATCTATGACGGCACGCGGTTCCAGCTTCTCAATCCCGCGCCGACATCCGGCATGGTGGTAAGCGAGGGCACGGCGTTCGACGCAACCGCCGACAGCACGACATCGACCACGATGGCGGCGACGTCGCTGGAAATCAACTTCGCGCCGCTGTTCTCTGACAGCGTGATCGAGGTCACGGCCGTTGTGCCGCGCTTCCTGATCTTCCGCGCCGCCGGCACGCCTACGGAACGCCGCGGGCAGTTCCGCCTCCGCGACAGCACGAACCTGATTGATGGCGAGACGCACACGGTCGGGCGCATCCTGACTGCGGCATCTTCCGCGCTCGCGAACGCCGAAGGGTCAATCACGCTGATCCAGCGGTTCGCCGCGACCAATACCGGCGGCCGGTTCTACCGCCTGCAATTCGCCAGCATCGAGGCGACCAACGTGCAGCTTCAAACCGACGGCGTGAAGCGCCTGATCGTGCGCGAGTTGCGGCCGTGACCGCGCGCTCGCTGGTCGCCTTCATCGCCGAGACGCGCGGGGTGCCAGCGGTCGTGCGCGGGGATGTGGTGGAGATCGACGGCGAGCGCGTGGAAGGCGACGAACTCGCCACGCTGTTGGTCGACTACGAGCAGTGGGAACCGGCTGGGCGCTTGTATGTGCCCGTCGGCGAAATGCGCGAGCGCGTCGAGGCCACCGGCAAGATCGTGGCGGTCGCAACGGCGCTGTTCGCGCTGATCCCGACCGCGCCGGAGAAGGTGGCCAAGCTGCTGACGCTGCGCGAGGGCATTGCCCGCGATCCGCGTGACGCCGATGCCGTGGCGCTGCTGACGGCCGCGGGGCTGACGCGCGGCGAAATCGACTCCGTCTTCGATCCCTGATCCCGAGGAACTGCCGATGAAGCGAGACGGCCGCCTGCGCGCCGTGCGGACAAGCTCGTCTGTCACGCCGCCGATCCAGCCGACCGTGAACGAGCGCGTCACGCCGGAGGGCGATACGCGCGTCACGCCGGAAGGCGACACCCGCATCACCGCGTCGTGAGGAAAGAGACATGGCGAACGTAAAGATCAGCGACCTCGCGACCACCGGCAGCGCGGCGCGAACGGATCTTGTCGAGACCGAGACCAGCGGCGGCGCCAGCCGGCAACGCGCAGTGTCGGCCGTGCTGGCGCTCACCGAAAGCACCGACATCTCCGACGCGACGGCAACCGGGCTCGACCTGTTGACCGCAGCCGATGCGGCTGGCGCCCGCTCCGCGATCAGCGCCGCAGCGGCGACGCACACGCACACGACCGCCGATGTGACGGACATCACGGCAACCGGTGTTGCGCTCGTGACAGCGGCAACCGAGTCCGAGGGACGCGACGCCATCGACGCGGCGGCAGCGACGCACACCCACTCGTCGAGCGACGTCACGGACTTTGACAGCGCCGCGGCATCGGCTGCCGCATGGCCGCTCTCCGCCGTGTCGGCGGGCACCTACACAATCCTTGCCGGGGACAGCCGCACGTCGCTCGCGCACACGTCGGCGAGCGCGTTGGAGTTCACGCTTTCGACCGATCACGGCGACGGTTTCGAGTGCGAGGTCTTCGTTGCCGAAGGCGCGTCGCAGCCGACGTTCGTCACGGGCGGTGCGATCTCCTTCGAGGCGGATGGCCCGTCGCCCTACACGTCCCCCGAACCGCCCTGCTACGTCTATATCCAGCGGACGGCGGCGAACACCTACACCCTCGCCGGATTGCAGCCGTCGCCGCTCGCGCTCGACAAGATCGATCAAGGCGGCGCGACGGACGGTCAGTTTCTCGCCTGGGATGATGGCAACGGCGAATGGGCGCCGACGACCGGCGCGGCTGGCGTTACGTCCTTCACGGATCTCGATGACGTGCCGTCGGCCTACACAAGCGAAGGAACGTCAATCGTCCGCGTCAACGCGGGCGCGACGGCGTTGGAGTTCCGCAGCCCGTCGGAGACGCTGAGCGATATCGGCGCGCAGGCTTCGGATGCGTTCCTGGACGATATCGCCGCACTGACCGATCCGGGCGCCGATCGCATCCTGTTCTGGGACGACAGCGCCGGGGATATCGTCTGGCTCACCGTCGGCTCGAACCTCACAATCACGGACACGACCATCAGCGCCACGGGCGGCGGCGGTACCGTTGTGCCGCGCACAGTCTACATCAGCGGCGAGACGTATTGGGGCAACGTGCGCAGCGGCACGTCCACCACGATCGCGGCGGATACCCTCTATCTCTCGCCGTACTTCATCGAGCAGGACGTCACCATCAACGCGCTGGTCGTGCGCATCGTCACGGGCGCAACGGGAGTGATGAAGACCGGCGTTTATTCGTGGGCGACGGACGATGGCGACCTGACGCTCGTCGCCGAGAGCAACGTTGACGAGACCACGGGCGCGCCGGCCGCCTACCACTACTGCGGCTTTGCCAGCAACCCGACGCTCTCACGCGGAACGTATTGGTTCGGCGTCGTGTTCAACGCCACGCCGAATCCGATGTGCTGGAACCAGGGCGCGAGCCTCGGCGGCGGCATCGGCTACTACGCAGGCGGCGAGACGCTGAGCGGTTCCGCCGGACGCGTGCGCGTCTATCGCACCTCGGCGCTGAGCTACACGACCGGCCCCACGCCGTTCCTGCCCTCCTCGATGGCTTGGGCTGACCTGTCCTTCTCCGACAGCGCGCCCGGTTCGCCGATCATCGGGATTCGCAAGGCGTGACCAAGCGCAGATACATCGCCGCGGGCCGCCGCATTCAACGCGGCGGCGCGGGCTCGCCGCCCGTCCAAAGCGGGATCACGATCAACACGCCGGTCGAACCGGGCGACGCTGGCGAACCGCAGAGCGTCACGGGCACCTATACCGGCCTGCCGTCCTCCATCTCCGTCGTCTGGCGGCAGGCCGGAAGCAACGTCGGCGATCCGGTCAACGCCAGTTCGATCGCGGGCGGCAACTGGTCCGCGACGATCAACCGGCCCGGCACGCCCGGCACATACACGCTGCGCGCGGCGTTCAACGGCACCAGCCCGACCGCGGACAGCGGGGATGTGGAGGTCGTCGGCACCGCTCCCGTCACCGTCTCGACCTTCGCGATCGAGGGCACGGGCGCGCCGTCCAACACGATCGCGTTCTACGGGCAGGGCTTCCCCGCCGGCACGCTCGATCCCGACGACAACATTCTCGTGCGCGACGTGATCGGCTCGGCTGAGCGTCGCGTGCAGATGAAGGTGCTGTCCACGTGGGATAGCGACGGCAGCGTGCGCGCGGCCGTGTTCGCGGTAGAGCCGCCGGCCATCTCCGATACGAATCAGCCGGAGTTCGTGCTCCGCAAGAATGAGTCGCATTCTTCGCCTGGCAGCGACCTCGATCTCTCGACGCTGTTGACCGGCCGCGACGTGGTCGTGAAGACCTGGGCGCCCGGCAACACGACAACGCCGCTCTGGACGTATGACATCAAGGCGGCCGTGCTCGCGCAGGGCGCGACGCTTGATGACGGCTCGCCGAGCGTGTGGATGAGCGGCCCGCTTGTGGTCGCCAAGACGGTGCAGACGCTCGTGCCTTCCTCCGCGGTGCAGGACACTGACGGCGTGACCGGCACAATCGAGAGCGTGCGCCTGCGCGCGACGATCTACGCGACGAAAGACGGGATCGTTGAGGTCGAGACGGACTTTGCCAACGACCTGATGGAGTTCGTCACCGCGAACCTTACCGGCGGCGGCTACCGACTTTGCGGTCAAGCGGTGTTCGGATACACGATCGAGATTGACGGCGTGACCGTCTACGATCAGCGGCCTTCCAACAACCATCAGGTGCTGTTGTTCCGCAACACCGGCTGGTGTCGGATGATCGGTCGCCACAGTGGCGGGCAGGTTTATTTCGCGACTGGCGCAAGCACGATCCCGCGGCCGTTTGCGTATCCCGACAATCTGTTGATGCATCAGTCCGGCGTGTCACGGCACATCAACACGGCGGAAGCCTTGGCAGCAAATGCCGTCGCCTTGATTACCAGCGCATGGAATGGCGGCGTCGGGCAGCAACAGAACCCCTACCATACGTGGGGAGCTACACCTTCGGCCGGCGCCGCTGGAGGGCGGCCAGAACTCGGCTATCGCAACCTTTACGGCGTGGGATGGCTTGGCTTCCGCAATCGGCGCTGCGCGTTGATGGCCCATCGGCTTTTCGAGGTCGTGAACACGCGTCCCCATCGTTGGTATGACATCGAAGCTAACGACTGGATCAAGGTGACGACGTGGCCCAAGTTCGCCAGCGGCCTGGATGGCGGTGAAACGGGCGGTGTCGCAGGGACGCCAAAGAGCCAAGTCAACGCCCCGACCGCGCCATCCTATACCTACGGCTACGTTATTCCGCTATCCAATCCATCCGGCTCGTTTACGGGTTTGCTGACTGGCGCAACGTCCGGCTCCCAAAGCGGTATCGTGACGCGAATCGGAGACACGCTCTACGTCAACCCGGAGAACCTGAACGCCGGAACCTACATTGTCGGCGAGACGGTTACTGCGGCCGGCGGCGGCACGGGCACGATCCGGCAATGGGTATGCAACCGTTACCTGACCTTCAGCCAGGACAACGCGCACCAGGCCCCACACGCCTTCACCGTCGCGCTGCTGAGCGGACGCCGGGCCGCCTTCGACGCGCTTGCCGCGCGGGCGTGCCATGCCAGTTTCGCGCGCACCGGCAGGTGGAACGATGGCGTCCTGCATTCCGGCACGCCGGAGTGGCGCAACTACACGCCGAGCGCCGACACCGGCCTCGCGTGGGGGCCGCGCCTCGGCTCCGGGCAGACGCGAGACAACGCTTGGGACTTCCGTGACCAAGTGGACGCCGCGGCGATCCTGCCGGAGGACTATCCAGGCCGCAGCTACTACACGGAATCCATCCGCGCGTGGATCAACGCCTACAACAATCAGATCCCGGTGTTCCAGGCGCAGCACTTCCCGGAGATCGGCTTGCAGGTGCCGCAGGGCACGGACGGGCGCAGCCCCGTCTATCAGCTTACGATGTTCTCGCATTCGCTGTTTGCCTGCCAGAAGCTCGGTTTCGGTGGTGCGAACTTCAACACCGTGTTTGAGGAGATGATGCGCTTCCGCGTCGGCTGGGTGCAGGAAGCGACCGCCAACCATCGGAACTGGTTCGCCGGCAACTCGATCACCGTGCGCGAAAGCGGGACGGGCACCTATGCCACGAGCTGGGCGGACGTGCAGACCTATACCGCGTCCTTCCCTAACCTCGGCGACAAGCCGGAGGATTGGGTTTACAGCGGCTTCACGCCCGCGTGGGTGACGGATCAGGTCGTGTTCGCGGCCAATCTCCGCAATGATGCGACGGCCTCGGCGCAGATCAAGGTATGGGCCGCCGACGTGCTCGCGCTGTTCTACTCGACGCGCGAATATGTGTCGGGGGTGCTGAACGATAACCCGAACCTGGACCCGCGGCCAACAATCCGGTGGGCGCGTTTCTTTACCGACCAGCTTGGCAACAACTACGCGCACATGCCGCCGGGCGTCACGACGCGCTACGATGCGGCGCCGGTCATCACGGCCGGGCAATCCTTTACGGTCGCGGGCGACGCCGAAGACGGCGACCCAATCGGGGTGATCGACTTCACCGGCAACATGCCGCGCAACAGCGATCAGGGTCGCGACGTCGGCGACGCATGGGTAATCGATTCGCAGCCTGCCGGCGATCCGATCGGCCTGTCACCGCAGGGCGGCGGCGGGCTGATCGTCAACAACATCGCGGCGCTTGGCACGGACCCGTTCAACGTGTCGGTCTACTGCCGCACCTGGCAGGGCAACAGCGCGACGGAACACCGCAGCGCCACCGTTGACATTCAGATCGTGCCGGACTTCACGGGCGCGTCGATTTCGGCGAGCGCGACCACCGTGAACCTGCCGGCCAACACGGCAGCGGATGCCGTGGTGGTGACGCTTACCTACAGCGGCACAGAGCCGATCACGATCAGCGAAGTGAGCGGCGACACTGAGGGGCTATTCACGGTCGCGGGCAGCGGCAACCCGCGCAACGTCACGCTCACTGGCGATCCGAGCAGCTTGGCAGGCAACAGCTACGTCGTGACCTTCCGCGCGAGCGGGACCGGCACGGACGATGTGGCCGTGACCTTCAACATCACGGCCGCGGCGAACGCGCCCAACATCGCCGATCAGGCCGTTTCGATCGCCGAGGGCGCGGCGGTTGGCACGGCGGCCACGCCGACACTGACGAACACTGGCGACGCGGCGACGAGCCTGACGATCGCGAGCGAAGACAATACGGGTTCGTGGTTCACCGCGACCGCGCCGGCCACCATCGCGCGCGGCACCGGCCGCTTGGCCCGCGCCGAGGCAACCTCGCGCGTGTTCACGCTCACCGCCGACAACGCAGTGGGCAGCGACGACGCCGAGATCACCGTCAACATCGGCAATGCGACGTGGCTGTTCAACGTCGCGTCGAGCCTCGCCATCGGCTCGTGGTCGGTCTCGCGCAGGCTGCGGAGCAACTACACTGGCGCGCTGTTCCAGGCCACGCGCGTAGCCGATGGCGTGACGCAGGATTTCAACCCGAACGGCTCCGGCGTGCTGGATACCGCGGCGCTCGTGACCTTCGCGCAGGGCGGACGCGTCACGGCGCTGCCCTATGATCAGAGCGCGATGGAGCAGGGCCTTATGTCCGCGCATAGTGGCGGCGCGCCCTACATCACGGACGCGAGCGGGGCCGTCATCACCTTCGGCAGCAACAGCCGGGCGGCGCTGCGATTCGAGAGCGCGCGGGGCCTGAAGTGGACTGGTTTCCTGACCGCGGCGCAGGCGCCATTCGCGGCCCTCATGGCGGCGCGACGCGACTTCGCCGACACGAGCGCGCGCGTGTTGCTCGGCCTCGCAACAGGCAGTGCCGCCAATCCGACCAGCACAAACACGTCGGCGCTGTTCCGCATGGCATCAAGCGCGCGGTTGCAGGTCTACCGCTTCGGCACGGGATCGAGCGCGACCAGCGCGACAAACAGCTTCACGAACGGAACCTCCGATATCGTCGGCTGCTACTTCCTCGCGGACAGCGGATATCGGCGCGCCGGCTCGATCGGCTCGACGTTCTTCCAGACAACCGACAGTGGCACGTGGTCCGCGATGGACGCGACCGCGCATCTCTGCATCGGCTGCCGCACGGATGCCGCCAACGTCGATTGGATCGGCGAAATCGCTGAATGCATCATGTTCGGCACGCTCAACCTCGGCACGGACCAAGTAAGCGTGCGCGACAACATGGAAACCTACTTCGGAGTGTGACGCATGGACACGATCTTGATGGACGCGGTTGCCCGCGCGTTGGGCAGTCTTGAAGGCTGGGCGCTGCTGCTCGCGGTGGGCGCGGTTGCAACGTGGCTCTGGTGGCGGAGGCGGCAGTCGTGAGCGCGCCGGCCATCGCTTTCGCCCTCGCGCTCGGCGGCTGCGCGACCGTGGCAGACGTCGTGCTTGGCGAGCCCAAGCTTGACCCGTCTACCGACTGCGCGACGTTCTACGCGCAGATCGATCCGCGCTTGCCGGAAGCGGGCCTCGCGGACATCAATGCTCGCGTCGCGCGATGCAAGGCCGCATTGGCGCAACCGCGATGATCCCGTCCGGCATCGTTCCGCCGCCGTGGTGGCCGATGTGGGCAAGCGGAGTCGCGGGCGCGGTTGTAATTACGATCGTATGGGCCTACGCCTTCACGATCACGCGCAGGCGCCGGAATTGATGAACATTTCACGGCACTGGTGCAATGAAACGTTTTATCGGAAGATATGCGTGCGCCACGTCACAACCGGACACAATGGGCTATGGCAAATCACGACCCGATAGCAGAACTGCGGGAGCGCCTGGTTGTGATCGAAACCCGGACTGACAGGCTGCACGATGATGTTCTCAGCCTCACGCGGCTGGTGGAGCACGCGAACGAACAGCGCAGTGAGACGAACAAAACACTCGCCGTTCTGGCGGCCGAGTTCAAGGGCCTGGCAAGCCGGATCGAGGGGCTGACCAACAAGATTTCCGCCGGCGGCGGCGGCGGATCGTCGCCGGCCGCGATGGCAGCGACCGCCACGATTGCGGCCGGGCTTGCGGTGGCTGCGTCGAAGGTGATCCCGCTCTAGCGAGGCGTGACGATGATCGACCGGCAATCGCTGCTCGCGCAACTGCTGATGGGGCCGCCGCAGCCGGCGACGCGCTTGTCTCAGCTCGCCGGCGCGCCGCCGGCCGATCCGGTGGACGCGATGCGCGCGAGCCTCCCGCCGATGGCAACGCCTGACACGCGCGCGGGGCGGCCGAATCGCCTGGCCGAGTTGACGATGCCGAGCCCGATGCAAGAGGACCGGCAAAGCACGCTGGCGCGGCTCCTCAATACGCCTGGGATCGAAGCCGCGTTGACCATGACGCCGGTTGTTGGCGACGTCGCTAGCCTCGGCTACGCTGCGCGCGACGCTTTACGGGGCGACTGGTGGGGCGCCGGGCTGAATGCCTTGGGCGTGCTGCCGCTGGTGCCGGGCATGGCTGGAATGGTGCGACGAGCTGACAAAGGGGCCGATGTGGCCGAGGGGGTTGCGCGCGCCGCGGCTGACTGGAACCCGCATAATGCGGCGCGGGAAGCGAAGGAACAGCTTGAACGGCTGGGCTTTCGTGTGCGCTTGGAAACGAGCGAGACAAAGGTGGGCCGCTCGGCTTATTTGCGCGTATTCGATGACGAGGCCGGTCGCTATACGGTGGAAGATATTCGTTTTTCCGATCATTCGCTCGGCCCCAGCCGATCGCAGTACACGGTTTCGGTGCGCGGGCCGGAAGATGTGTCGGCAGTTTTTGACTACGCTCAGCGGTTGAGAGACGTTCCGCAGGGGACGCCTATCGCTGCGCGCGCGGCGCAAGAAGCCGACCAAGCCGCGGCGAGGGCTGCCGCACAGGCGGCAGAAGAAGCGCGTGCCCAGCAGCTTTCAGAAGCCGCGCAACGGCTGTTCCCTGATGAATGGGCGCGATGGGCCGGCAAGTCCGGACCCGCCGCCAAGAAAGAAATGAGGCTTCTGCGCCGCAGAGCGGAAGAGGCCGGGTTTTGACCGGCTGCCGCGCCTTCTCGGAAGACTGCTGCGACGTGTGCCCGTTCATCGGGAGGCCGGAGAGCGAGCGGGCAGGTCAGCGCGGAGAGACCGCGGCGGAAGCGCCGGGCCGAGGTAATCCCATGTGGGCGGGAGATCAGACGGCCGAAGTGATGCAGCCGAGAACGCGAATCGCCATGCTCGCTTTTTGTGGTCCCAATATGCGCAGTGGTAGTTGCCTGTCAGAATGTTCTGGAGCCAATGCCACCAACTGACGTGATCTTCTCGCGGAACGCCGAGCCGTCCAGGCCAGCCCACGGGCTGCGGAAGTGGCAGGACATCACCCATCCCCCGCCTCCTCCGCCCGGGCGCGATCCCCAGACTCATTCCATGCGGCTTCTTCCGCGCGAGCAAACAAGGCCGCGGCCAGCAAGGCTAGGGCTGGCGTCTTTCCCTTGCCGGTCCAGATGCCGACCTTTGCCGCATTGTAAACCAGCGCGAAGCCTTCGCCATCCGGCACGAGCGATGCGGCCGCGTCGATGCTGGCGGTGTAGCGGGGCACGTCACCCATTTTCTGCACCATGCAGCCGTCTTCATCTGCGGAAAACGGAATGGGCACTGCGAGCTTGATCGCAATCTCCGCATCCAACTCCCGATCCGGCCCTGCCGCGTTCTCGACGCGCTCGGCGAGCGCAAGCAACTCGGCGCGGGTCATGCGCCGGGCTCCTCGATAGCGATGATCGCTTTCCGCTTTTCGCCAAGGCGGGAGCCGCGCGACTTGCAGTAAGACTTAATCCCGTACTTGTAGACGGTGCCCTCGACCTCGGAGGACCACCACGTATCGGTGCGCGGCGTCAGGCCCTTGGCTTCCAGCCGTTCCGCAATCTCGCGGAAACGCTTGTCGAAAAACTCGCGGTCCTCGTTGTCCATCACTGGACCGCCGTCGTCACGCATCGGGCTTCTCCTTCTCGATCAGGGCGCGGATGGCGGCGGCGATACTCCTAGCGTGGCGAGCGCGAGCAAGCGTCTTCCGGCGACCAGCATTCGCGTAGGCCGAGGCAACGTCCAGCGCCTCCCGCAGCGCCTTCTCCCGCGCGGCCTTCGCCTCCGCCTCGGCCTTCTCCGCGCGCTCGCGCAGGGCCGCGACCTCGGCGGGCGTCGCGCAGGGGCCGTGGTAGTGCCATCGTTCCGCACACTCGCCTGCGTAAATCAGCGTGCCGTCGCTCAACTCCCATCTGTTCATGCCTGACCACCACAAACGCGGGCGAGGCGCCGAAATGCCGCAGATGATTTTCAACCAATGCCATCCGTCGCGCTCCGGGTTTTCCGGCACGCCGTTCCATGCGTCGGTCATGTTGTCCCCTCCGCCTTGGTGATCACGTCGCGGAGCAATTGCACGATCGTCTCAAGATCATCCATGGCCCCGCGCTCATGCGTGTGCAGATCGACGTCCTCTGGATCGCGCCCTCGTATTCGGCCAACCGTTGAGACGAGCACGCTGGCGACGTCCTCGGCGTCCTTCAACGCCTCCAGCATCTCGGCGTTGAGCGCGCGGAGGCGGGCGAGATCCTTCAGCGCGTAGCGAACATCTACGCCGAACTGATGGCTCCCGGCGCAGTACTCCGGCGGCGTGTGATCATACCCGTCGCGCCAAAAAGCAAGACGCGAAGGCCATTTGTCCTGACTGCGCGGCCACATCGGCTTGTCGTCGCTCATGCCCCGCACTCCTTCACGCGCGCGATAAGCGCATCCTTCGTCCGCGCGTAACCCTTCATGTCGAGCCACGCGATCAGATCCCGCCACTCCGCTTCGTCCGTCATACGCATGACCTCGCCCGGCGTCGTCGCGTCTGAGATGCGGTTGTAGAAGTCCAACACCTTCTGGCGCGCCTTGGCGGCAAGCCCCTCCTCAGACGTCACGACGTTGATGTGCGCCGGCTGCGTCTCGCTCGCATCCGGCTCGGCGGGGACGGGGACGGAACCCGCCGCAGCATCGTCAGGGGTCGTCAGGCCCGCCGTGTCACGGTGCGCAGGCGCGAGAGACGATGCATCAGGATCAGCGATTGGGTCCGGGTTGGCACTCGGCAGAGACGCCCGCAGCGCCGCGATCGTCTCGCGCGCCTCGGCCATCCATGCCGGTGGTTCGTATCCGGGATGCCATTCCAGGTGCTCGGCGTTGTCCGTCGTGAGCCGGTCGAGCGTCGCGACGTCCGGGCACCGCTCAGCGGCCTTCACGATCATCGCCACTGCGTCGGCCTTGGTCGCGGCGAGCTTGTCCTTCCCGTTCGGGAACAGCACGCGGAAGGCGAGCTTCGCGGCGACCATGTCATCCTTAGCGGCGCGCATGCCCTCGTTTGTTGCCGCGGCCTGACTGATCTCGACGTCGATTGCAGTCTGCCCCTCGACCTCCTCGGCCGTTTTCTCCCCGCCGATCTCCTCCGGGAACGCCTGCCGCAACGCCTGCGCCTCGGCGCACTTGGCGAGCTGGCCGTATGGGCGCTTTGCCCACATCTCGTTTGGCACTTCCGACCCGCGCCCCATCGTGGCGTAGTTTTCGAGCCAGAACTCTTGCGCCGTGTATGCCTTGCCTTTGCGCTGCACCGTGACCTTGCACCAACGCGGGAAGGTCACTTCCTTGCGGATCGGCTTGCCGTTGCGATCCTCGCCGTGGAACTCGCGCGTTTCGTCCGGACCGTATTCCGGCTCAGACTTGCCGGTGTATTCGCCCGTGCGTGCGGCCTGAATGCGATAGAGCGCGATGCCGGGCAATGGCACGTCGCGCATGCCTTGACCGGCCACATACATCGGCACGATGTGCACCGGCTTCAGCATCGGATCGAGGCCGCGCGCCTTGCAATAAGCGAGCACGAGCCGCACGCTCTCCTCCTTCGCGCCGGGATACAGCGCATCACGCATGACGCGCAGCACTTCGTCGTCAGATCGCGGCGCGAGCGTGCCGGCGGTGCGTTGCACGATGGCGTTCATCGGTTTTCCCCGTGTGTGATTACGTCGTGATGCAGGCCGACCGCGAGCGGCGTCCACTCCGGCGAGCCGTGGAACATCGCCAGTTCCACCGGACGCTCGTCACTCATTCGCCAAACTCCTTGATCGGCAGCGCGGCGATGGCGGTGATGCACCGATCGCGTGTGGCGTCCGCCGTGCGATACAGGTCGGCATTCTCGCTGGCGTAAGTGTGCGCCAACGGAACGGCTTTCTGACACGCAAAGGCTGCCCGCTCGCGCATCTCCTCCTGACCGCGGCGGTAGCCATCGGCGATGAATGCCTTGAGCGCCTTTGCGAGTAGCTTGGCTAGACGTTCGTCTGCATCGTCCATCACTCCACCCCCATCAGGATCGCCACAATCCACGCGGCGAACAGGAACCCGACCACGCCAGCCGCGCCGACGATCGAACAGAGCGCCCAGACGATCGCCTCGCCGAGAGAGGGGCGGGTCACGAGAACCACCACACGAGCGCGACCAGGCCGCACGCGATGCAGCCGAGCGCCACGATCATCGGCACGTCGCGCTGCGTCACGCGATAGTCCGCAATGTTGTCGTCTGCGGGGTCGGTCATCACCCTTCCTCCTTCATCGCGCGCCCGACCGCCTCGACCATCGCCGCGGCCATGTGCGACGCGCTGCTGTTGCTCGTCTCTGCGTTGGTCCGCGCCCGCATCATCGCGCCGACGGCACGCTCCAGCGGATCGAGCGCCGCGTCGCCCGCGTGCCAGCGGTTCTTGCCGGCGGCGACGGCATGCGCGACCGCGTGCGGTATCCACGCTTGGATGGCAAGCTGAAGCCGGTAGAGCGCCGCGTCGTGCGTAAGGTTGAGCATCGCCGTTTCATAGAGCGAGGGCGTTGTCATCGCTTCATCTCCGCCTGTTCAGCCATCAACGCCGCAAGCGTGATGCCGTGATCCGCGAGCGCATGGGCTGCGATGCACACGCCCACCGCGCGCCAATACGCCTGCCGCACGTGTCCGGGGAGCGCGCTGTCGCTCAGGTAGCCGGCGCGCCGGGACAGCATCGTCGCAAGCGCCTCGGCCCACTGCTTCCAGTCCGCGCAGTCGGTGCCGGGCCACGCCTCGCCGCACTCCTCGGCGGCGATATCCAAGTCACGCGGCTCGATCCAGCAGCGGCCGAACACGTCTGTCCAGATATCGGACACTCCTCAGCCCTCCGCCTTGCCGAGCATTCGCGCGATCTCCGCCACAGGAATGTCCTCTACCCGCGTGCAGCCGTGCAGCCGCAACTTGCCGTCCGTGCCGAGCGGGATGCAGGCGATATCCGCTGCGGTGAACTCCATCACGGCGATCGTGTAACCGCTCCTCCATTCGCGAAGGCACCAGTCGAGGGTGGCGACATGAATGCCAGGACCACACATCTCTGTCGGATCGGCGCTGGCATCCGTCACCGCGACACGCTTGCCCATCGGATAGGCGAGGCCGCCGTTGATGTGCCCCTCGCTGTGCGTGTTCAGCACCTTGAACAGCCGGATCGGACCTGGCTGGTAGCGCAGCAGGGCGAGCGGCGACGTGCGTTCAATCGTTAGGCCCTTGGCGTCCGCGAGATTGGCGCGCGCGAGATTGGCGCGCGCGAGATCGGCGTCCGCGAGATTGGCGTCCGCGAGATTGGCGCGCGCGAGATCGGCGCCCGCGAGATAGGCGCGCGCGAGATAGGCGCCCGCGAGATTGGCGCCCGCGAGATTGGCGCCCGCGAGATTGGCGCGCGCGAGATTGGCGCGCGCGAGATTGGCGCCCGCGAGATTGGCGCGCGCGAGATCGGCGCGCGCCCTCACTGCCGCCTCGACGCACAGTTTCAGCGAGCCGAACTCGCCTTCAAAACGGACAGCGCCAGAGAAACGGCACCTGATTTGGAAATGCGGCATCCCTCAGCCCTCCCGCGCGGAGAGGGCGGCGCGAGGCTGTTCCCAGGCGTACATTCCGACCTCATACGAGACCGCGCGCGCAGCACGACCGAACCCATACCCGCGCAACATGCGGCGCGCATCGTCCGCAGCCTCTCCCTTCGACTCCCATCCCCACGTGACAGGAATCCACACGGAGCCGTACTTGATTTCGCCCCGCCAAAGCGTCGCGTGCTGACCAACTGACGCCATCGTCGCATCCCGCGCGCACTCGATTACGTCCCGCGTGATCGCGTCCCGGAGCGTCTGATTGTGGTAGGTGGTCGCCATTGTCGTCTCCTGTCTGGCGCTTGCTTGAGCGGCCCGCGAAGGCCGCTCCGGGAAGCGTCAGGCTGCGACGACCCGGGCGCGGTATGTGGCGCGCACACCGTAGCGGCCTTCGCTCTCATTGCGCTGCCGCCGGACCTTCGTGATCGCCTCGGAAGCCGTGAAAGCGTCGATCTCGACCGTATATTCGTCGCCGTACCGGTGAAGGCCGTAGGTGATCATCTTCGGGGTCACCGTCACTTCGTAGGTCTTGGCCTTCTGGGTCTTCGTCATCTCCGTTTCTCCTCCGTTCGACAACGCCATTATGCACGGCCAATGCACCGGGTCAACAGGAAAATGCACGGCCCTTGCAAAAATCCGCTTGCGCCGCCCCGCACATCGGATGCATGATGCGCCGCCATGGAACACGCCGCGATCATCGACAAGGCGATTGCCGCAGCCGGTGGCGTCACGCCGCTGGCCCGGCAACTCGGCCTTTCAAGCCCCTCAGCCGTCACGAACTGGCGCCGGGTGAACCGTATCCCGGTGCCGCATATGCGCGCGGTGGCCGAGCTGGCCGACGTGCCGCTGCATCTGGTCGCGCCGGACCTCTGGCCCCCGCCGGCTGAGGAGGCCGCGTGATGCCGCCGTCCGGCGACCACTGGACCGCCGAGCGCGTCCAAGAGCTGCGCGAGCGGTGGGCATCCGGCGAGCCAACGCGCTCGATCGCGCGCGCCATGGGGCTGACCAACAACCAGGTCGTCGGCAAGGCGCACCGGCTGAAGCTGCCGTCCCGCGGCAGCCCGCTCGGCTACAAGGTCTGGACGGCGGAGCGGCACGCGAAGATCGAGGAACTGCGCGCGGCCGGCGCAAGCCTTAGCGAATGCGCAGTCGCCGCCGGGGTCGATACCGAGACGGCCCGGAAATGGCTTGCCATGGGCGCCGAGGCCATCGCGGCGAAGGTCAAGGCGAAACGGCGGAACCCGGCAAAAACCGCCCCGGCGGTGCCCGTGAAGCGCCACGCGACGCGCGTCACCGTGCGCCCGAAGTCGCAGCCGTTGCCGGAGCCGCGCATCGTCGCGCCCAAGCCCGTGCCGGCCGCCGTTCCGCTCTCCAAGCACGCGAAGTGCCAGTTCCCGCGATGGCCCAACGGCGCGCGACGCGGGCATCCCGCATTCGGCCGGTTCTGCGACGCGCCTGCCGCGCTCGGCCGGTCGTACTGCCCGGCGTGCTGCGCCGTGGCGTATCGAGCGGAGGCCGCATGACCCGTCTCCTCCTCTGGTTCTGCGACTGGCGCGAGCGGCGATGCCAGATCGCCATGTGGCGCTGGGCGCACATCGCGCACCGCATCCGCGAGGCGGAGACGGACGCGCTGATCGCGCGCATGGCCGCGAGCCTCAACCGCGCCGGCCGCTTCGCCCCGCCGCGCGTCGGGGATTGGCCGTGATGCGCCGAGCGCGCCGGCTTCGCGCGCGGAACTGAAGGAGAAACGTTCCATGTACGAAGACGCGGACAAGGCCAAGCAGCCCAAGCGCGACTGGTCCAAGACCCTCGACCTCGACCGCACCACGATCACCCGCGACTTCGTCAACCGCATGGAGACGTGCATGCGGCAGGTGCAGGACGCGCAGGAAGACCTCAAGCAGATCATCGCCGACGCGAAGGAAGCCGAGTTCAAGCCGCGCGACGTCGAGGCCATGAAGAAGATCGCGCGACTGCGGCTCAAGGATCAGAAGGGCAGGGCGCAGGAACAGCTTGAGGCCCTGGACCGCATCGGCCGCGCCGTCGAGTTCGATCTGTTTGATTGGGCCGCCGTGCGATGATCTGCATCGGCATCGACTGCGGACTGACCGGCGCGCTCGCCGTCATCTACCCGACCGGCGAGGCCGAGGTCCGCGATATGCCCGTTGCGACGATCAACGGCCGCTTGCTGGTCAACCCCGCGGTCGTTGCCGACATTCTCCGCGGGTGGACCTGCGGCGGGCGCACGCTGGTCATGATCGAGAACCAACAGGCAAGGCCCGAGCAAGGCCGGACCTCGATCTACAGCCTCGGCCGCAGCGCGGGCATTGTGGAAGGCGTCTGCGCCACGATCGGCCTGCCATACGAGACGGCGCCGCCCGCACGCTGGAAAAAGATGATGGGCCTGAGCAGCGCGAAGGAAGACGCGCGCGGGCTCGCGTGCCGACTGTTCCCGCTGCTCGCCTCCGAACTCGCGCGGAAGAAGGACCACGGCCGCGCCGAGGCGTTGCTGCTCGCCGAGATCGGCCGGCGGCAGTCCCTGATCCGCAAGGCGGCATGAAAGGACCCCGAACACATGCGTCTCCTCCTCCTCGCCTCAGCGCTGATGCTGCCAGCGGCAGCGCACGCGACGAACCCGCCGCCGCCGTTCCAGGGCGGCAATGCGACCGCGAATGCCAACGCAGTCGCCGCGGCGAACGCCAAGGCCAGCGCCACCGCGGTGCAGCATCAGGTGAACCGCCAGACGCAGAGCACGACCGTCCGCAGCACGAACGTCAACGCGAACACGGCGCGCGGCGGCTCGGCGCGATCGAACGCCACGGGCGGCGCTGCCACGGCAACAGGCGGGAACTCCAACGCGACCGGCGGCGCGGGCGGCAACTCCGGGCCGGTCAGCGTCAACGTCGATTCCAGCACAGGCAACACCTACGCCATGGGGTTGCCGAGCTACGCCGCCGCGTCCGGCCCGTGCATCGGCGTCTCGACCTCCGCCAGCGTCGGCATCCTCGGCGTGCTCGGCGGGTTCGGCCGCACCGAACTCGAAGACGAATGCCAGGTCCGCGAGGCCGCGCGCATCCTCGCGAGCATGGGGCACGTCGGCATGGCAACCGACCTGATCCGGTCCCTGCCGTCCGTCCGCAAGGCGCTCGCGAGCCTGGAGCCGCCTCAGCCCGGCGCTAGTCCGGGTTCAGCGCCGGCCGCAACCGCCCTCACGCCCGCCGCGCGGCCCGAATGCGCAGGCGTCTGGCGCAACGGCAACATGCCCACGGGGTGCTGATCATGTCAGAGCCGGAACTCGTCACGGCGGCTGAGGCATTCGAGGCAGTCGCCACACTGGAAGACGATCTCGGCGAGGCCATCGCGGAAGTCGTGCGCCTCGGCCAGCGGCACGAACGCGCCATCCCGCGCGAACTGGCGCGAGCGATCGAGAGGTTGGCCGAGGCGCACCGCGAGGCTGAGCGCGTCGGCTTCATGATGCGCTTCGATCCGTTCGGGGGCGGGAAGAAGGCGGCCGCGTGATGTGGCTCACGCCCGACAACTTCCCCGGCGAGCCCAACGACACCGCGCACCGGCACGCAACCCGCGTCGCCTGGATCTGCGTCGCCGTCGCGCTCGCGTTCGCAACCGCTGCGTTGGGGTGGTGGGCGTGAGCAACCGCCTCGCGGCCCCGTTCCCCTACTTCGGCGGCAAGGCGTCGGCCGCGCCGCTGGTGTGGCAGGCGCTCGGCGACGTGCCATCCTATGTCGAGCCGTTCGTCGGCTCGGCCGCGGTGCTGCTCGCGCGGCCGGGCGATCATCGGCCGGTGCGCGAGACGATCAACGACGCCGACGGGTTCCTCTCGAATGTCTGGCGCGCGCTGCGGGCCGCGCCGGAGGAGGTCGCGGAATGGGCGGACTATCCGGTGTGCGAGCGTGACCTCGAGGCGCGGCATGCCTGGCTGGTGACGGAGGGCGCGCGGCGGCTCGCGGCGATCGAGGGCGACCCGGAGGCGTATGACGCGCAGGTGGCCGGCTGGTGGATCTGGGGCGCCTGCGCGTGGATCGGCTCGGGCTGGTGTTCGGGCGCCGGGCCGTGGCGGTGGGATGGCGCGGCGTGGGTGCGCGGCAACGCGGGGCAGGGAATCAACCGCAAACTACCGCATCTCGGCGACGCGGGGCGGGGGATCAACCGGCAGGGCGTCGCCATCCGCGCCTGGTTTGCGGCGCTCGCGGAACGGCTGCGCAAGGTCGTGGTGTGTGCGGGCGACTGGTCGCGCGTGGTCGCGTCCGACACCGTGCTCGGCATCACTCATTGCGGGTCGGTCGGGGTGTTCCTCGATCCGCCCTACGGGGGCGACCGGACGATGGGCGTCTACACGCATGACTGCGCGGATGTGTTCGGCGCTGTGGTCGCGTGGTGCCGCGAGCATGGGCGGGACGGGCGCAAGCGCATCGTGCTCGCCGGCTACGCGGGCGACGGCGGAGAGGCGCTGCTGCCGCTCGGCTGGCGCGAGTGCAGCGCGATCCCGAAGCGCAACGGCGCGGGCTACGCCAACCGGACGGGTGCGGCGGGCAACGGCGCGAACCGGCAGCGCGAGCGGCTGTATCTCTCGCCGGCCTGCCACGCGCTGCGGCAGGCGGAATTGTTCGCCGGGGCCGCGTCGTGACCGACCTCCCGCGCGTCGAACACATCGGACTGGCCACGCTCTACCTCGGCGACTGCCGCGAGATCATGCCAACGCTCGAAAGGCCGGACGCCGTCATCACAGATCCGCCGTATGGCGTGGGCTTCTCAGGCAAGAGGACGAAGCACACGACGAACATTCATGATTTTGTCTATCAGGATGATGAGGAGCATTTCCGTTCCGCGGTTCTGCCCGCAGTTTCTATGGCTATCGCGTGCGCAGATCATGCAGCGATCTTCTGCGGCACTCGGCGGCTGATGGAGTATCCCCCACCCGCCGAAATCGGCGGCATTGTGTGTCCGAACGGAGTGGGGCCTTCGTCTTGGGGCTTTGGCTGTTTCCATCCTGTTCTGTTTTACGGCGTGTCGCCATATCTTAAATCTGGCTTAGGCGGACGCCCCACAGCGACTGTTATGTATTCAGGTGGAGTGCGCTTTGCGGAAGAGAGCGGCAGCAACGACCATCCCTGTCCAAAGCCAGTCGCGTTCATGGATTGGCTGGTAAATCTCGCATCTTTGGAACGTCAAACGGTCCTCGATCCCTTCATGGGTTCCGGCACGACCGGCGTGTCCGCGGTCCGTGCAGGCCGGCGTTTCATCGGGATCGAGATCGAGCCCCGTTACTTCGACATAGCCTGCCGCCGCATCGAGCAGGCCCAGCGACAGGGCGACCTCCTACGCGACGTCGCAGGAGCCGCGTCGTGACCGCCTGGTGCCTCTGCTGGTGGCTCGTGATGGCGTGGACCGCCGACCGTTCCCGCGAGTTCGGGCCGTATCGAACGGAAGCAGCGTGCGAGCGTTCCGCCGAGACCGCCATGGCAGGCGACGAGTGGCACACGATGGAAGGCTACGGCCGGCCTTCGCGATGGACGTGCGTCAGGAGGGGAACGTGAGCGACAATCACGACATTCGCATCGTGGTGCACGTCAAGAATGCCGTCATGCTGCGCGCGATGGAGGAAGAGGGGTTCAAGACGGCATCTGCGCTGGCGAGAGCCGCCGGAGTCAATCAAACAGTGATCGGGGAATATCTCGGGCTGAAACGGGCGCCATTCCGAAAAAACGGGACGATCAGCCCTAACATCCAAAGGTTGTCGCAAACCCTGCGACGATTGCCCGAAGATTTATTTCCCGCTGCCTTCCTGTACCGCGCGCTGAAGAAGAACCGCGCCGAGCGGGACGTTGCGTTTGAGGACGTCGCCGCAATGCTCGGCCACGACAGGCTTGCGTTGTCCTGCGATCCCGAGCGCCACGCTATCGTGCAAGAGGCGGTGGCTGGATTGGATGCAGCGCTCGCCAAACTGCTGCCCAGGTACCGGCAAGCCCTCACGATGCGATACGGCCTGGACGGAGGCAAGGAACACCAACTCGGCGAGATCGCGCGCGCCTTGGGCGTGACAACGGAGCGTGTTCGGCAAATGCTGTTGATGGCCGAACGCAAGCTGCGCGACCCGTCCATCGGTCTAAAAAAACACACGTTGACCGCTATAGATGAGTGCGCGTGATCACGCTCGACGCCATCATTCCGGACTTGCTGCCGCGCTGGTGGCTTGATCACGCCGCAGCGATCGGGCGCGCCATCGCGCACGGCGGCAATATCCCGGAGGCGCAGAGGGCGCTTGCCGCCCTCGCCGTGGCGATCCCATACACACCGCTGCCCTACGGCCCGCACACGCCGGATACCATCGAGGACCATTGGCGTGCCGTCCGCACAGATAGGCGCCGCTTTGCCCGTCACGTGGCCGCACAAGCCTATCGGGCGGAACTGCGCGCCACCGAACCAATCAAGGGCGAAATCGCACGCATGGCCCATCTCTGGGCAAAAGCCGGCCGGTCCAACGCAGAGATCAAGGCGGAAGCCAAGCGCATCGCGGGCGACCGCCTGACGGACCACGAACAAGCCGAGGCTGCCATTCCAGCCGCCTCCAACGGAGCGAGGGCGCGCGCGTGGACGATGCGAAAGACGGCATGACCCCAGACCCGTGGGGCACCTTCGGCGCCAACGTCGAGCGACATCCCGCCGCGGCCCTGTCCGTGCGCGCCGACGCCTGGCAGGAGGCCGCCATCCCGCAACGCCCATGGATCGCCCCAGGCTATCTCATGCGGGGCACCCTGACCGTCCTGAGCGGCCACGGCAGCGCCGGCAAGTCGCTGCTCTGCATCGCTTGGGCCATCGCGCTCGCCACAGGGCAGACGATCGGCCGGTTCAGGCCCAAGGCGCCCGCCAAGATCGCGTTGTTCAACGTGGAAGACGACGACACCGAACAACAGCGCCGGCTCTCCGCCGCCCTCCGGCAATTCGGCCTGACGCCGCGTGATATCGAGGGCCGCGTCTTCCGCCTGGTCCCGACCCCTACCGGCACGCTGATCGACCATGACGACTTGTCCAAGATCACCAGCGTTACGGCCCTGATGAACCTCCTGGAAGACGCCATCAAAGCGCACGGGATCGACGTCGTGGTGCTCGATCCGCTGGTTGAACTGCACACGGCCGGCGAGAACGACAACACCGCCATCCGCCACGTTCTGGCACGCCTGCGCGAGATGGCCGTCACGCACAACCTCGCGGCCTGCATCGTGCACCATCAGCGCAAGGGCGGGCAGGCCGGAGATCCGGACGCCGTGCGCGGCGCATCGGCCATCATCGGCGCCGCCCGGCAAGTCCTCACCGTCGCCACCATGACGAAGGAGGAAGCGATAGAGCTCGGCCAGCCGGAGGAACACCGCTTCCGCTTCCTGCGAGTGGACGGCGCGAAACTAAACTACGCCCTTCCGACCGATGCCGAATGGTACGAGAAGGCCGAGCACGAGCTGGACAACGGCGAACTGGTCGCAGCGGCCACGCCTTGGCAGCCGCCAGACGCTTGCGTGACGCCGGACATGCTTGTTGCCGCAACCCGGGCGCTCGCCGATGGGGTGGCCGGCGTGCCGTGCTCCGAAGGCAACCGCTCGCCCGAGTTCTACCGCGTGGCTTTCGAACGTGAAGGCATCCCGCGGGCCGTTCACCGAGACGTCCTGGACGCGCTCAAGGCCGACAGGACGGCCCGCGTGGTCAAATGGCGAGACCCCGAAAGCCGGAAGGCGAGGGACCGTCTCTGGGTTCGCGGCAACCGCTTTGCCGGGTGGATTGAGGACGGCGCGCCATGAAAAACCCATGGCGCAAAATCCATACCATGATGGCGCGGGGCAGGTGCGCCATGATGACCCGGGCGCCTAGGCGTAAACGCCATGGCGCACCGGGCATCATTGCGCCGTCACCTGCCTTGGGTCCATGGCGCAACCCCCTCGGCAAGCGCGTATCAAACGACGTGGAGGCAGCGTGATGACCTGGCAGCCGATCGAAACCGCGCCGAGGGACGGAAGGCCCGTGTCGCTGCGGATCGAGCACCGGTGGGCGCGATATTCCGCCGATCCGGTTGCCGATGGATGGGTTGTTGAAGTTGTCGGTCGCTGGATCGACCACAACCGCGGCGGCTGGACGTGGCACGGCCTGTCCGGGAGACCAACCCACTGGATGCCCCTCCCCGAACCGCCGGAGACCAAGCCATGACCGACGAGCCGAGATGCGACACGTGCAGGGGGTGGAAAGAAATCGAGTCAGACGACAGCCCGCCTCGTGTTGGCGAATGCCGCCGCCGAGGGCCAGTCAATCGTTCGGGGCAGTGGCCTCTCACGTATGACCATGACTGGTGTCTTGATCACACCCCGAAACAGACGCGCGCGCGGACGGATGCGAAACGATTCCCCGACACGCGAGAGGAGGATCTGTCATGACTAACGACGTGATCAAGTCTATCGAGGCCGAGATTGAGCGCCACGAGGCCGCGATGGTTCAGGCGCTGAAGGCCGGAGCCGACGGCGCGGCGCGACAGGCGGCCGAGGGCGCCGAATACTGGCGCGAGAGGTGGCGCAACGCTGAGATTTACCGAATGGGGCAGAGGCAGAGGATCGAGTCGGAACGAATGGCCGCGCAGATTGGCGGGCCTGGGGCTGCATTCGGCGTCGGTAGTTTTGCGAAGCGCGACCAATGACCCAGCCCGACACGAGCCGCGAGGCGGTGGAGCAGTTGCTCCGCAAGCGCGACCAAGCGGACGCCGGTTTCGCGGCGGAGATCGAACGCAACGGCATCACCGATCAGCAGGCGCACCACTTGGCGACGGCCCGCGAGACGACCGCCACGCTCCGCGCCCTCCTCGCCGAGCGCGACGCGGCGCGGGCTGAGGCCGATGCGCGCGGTTATGAGTGCGCGCAGGCGACAACGCACGCTCACACGCTAACCGAGGAACTCGCGCAAGCGATGGCCGAGCGCGACGCTGCGCTGAGCGCACGCGACGACGCAATCCGTCGTCTAGGGGACGCCGCTCGTGATGCGGGCAGATGGCGCGGGATCAGCGAGGGGAAAGACATCGTGATCAAGCAGCTTGAAGCCGAGCGCGACGCCCTGCGCGCGGAGATCGCGGAGGCGAGGGAGGCGTTGCAGCCATTCGCCTTTCTCGCTCGGGTCAACGAGAAGCTCAATCTTGATCCCGAATTGCCGCTCAAGGATTTTGTCCCCGGCGTCTGGCCCAAGTGGAAAGACGTGAAGCGTGCCCTCGCCGCGCTTCGGGAGGCCGGGCATGAGTGACGCGCCCCCGTGGCTCGCCGATGCGGTAGAGGCGGCGGCGCTGGATGCCTGCCGAAAGCTTGCCCCGGATCAATGTGAGGTCGTGTGTCGTGGGTGTTTGCGCTTTGCGCGCGCCGCCCTCGCCGCGTTCCTGCGCGAGACGCCGAACGTCAGCGTCATGCAGGCCCGCGCTCCGGGCCAATGGCACACGACGCGCACACTCGCCGACGCGATCGAGCGGATGGGCGCGCCCGAGAAGCCCGATGCCCCGTAAGCGGAAGCCCGGCCCGCGCACGCGCAGCGGGCGTCTGTCGCAAGCCGCGGCGGCGCAGGCCGAGGGACTGCCGGTCTACGCGCTCAGGCGCAGAGGAGAACGCATCATGGGCGAAGGCATTGCCGTGGCCGTGGACGCGGTGGAACTCGGCCGCAATCAGTGCGCCGGTTACGCGCTCGGGGTGCTGCTGCTGCGCTGCGAACTGACAGAGCGCGAGCACGACGCCGGCATCCGCGCCGGGCACATCTGGCGGCGCTGGCGCAGCATGACCGGCTGCCCGTCGCCGCATGCCCGCGGAGGCTCGATCTACGGCCCGCACGGCGGCGCTGAGCGCGTTCTCACCGCCGAGGCGTGGGGAGTGGCGCGCGCGGAGTACGAAGACCTGTGCGCGCTTCTCCGGCCTCATGGCGATCTGGTGCAGACCGTGGTCGAGGCGGTATGCGCTGACGACGTGATGCCGGCGAACGTCGAGACCTGGCGCGCGGGGTTGAGGCGGGCGCTGGCGCGGCTGGCGCGGGAGTGGAGGATTGGCGGATGACGACGAACATTGACGCCCGCGCGCTGTGTGAGGCGGTGTGCGCGGTGGCGCTGCGGCACGCCTTGACGGTTCGCGAGTTGGGGAACCACCTATGCCGTGCGCTGATTTGGGAAGATCAGGTTATCGGCTGGGAACTCAAGCACGAGATCGTCGCCGAATACCGGAGGAGGGTGGCATGAACCGTCGCGGGCGCCTCCCCTGGCGTTCATTCCACTTGACGGCACAAGGGGTGGTGTGCTAGCCGCTGAAATGCTGGGCTGGGGCTTTGCGCCCCGGCGCGAGATTCCGAGTTGGCGCGGCGGCGTGGAAAGCAGACACGCGGCGAACCCCGCCAAGGGTCGTGACTGAATAGGCAGGCATGGCAGCCTGTCAGGCCCATAAGGATCGCCGGGAGACAAGGCGAGACGCCTAAGTGCAGGGCCTAACCAGCCGGAGTAGCGCCCGGCCCGCGCCAAGAGACACCCGGCCCGTTCCAGGGCCTAGACCGGCAGGCTTGGATCTGCCGGAGCAAGCCCCGCCCTAACCGGCGGGGCTTCGCTTTTCGGAGGCCCCGTATGGCCGCACGTGTGGCGGCGTGCGGCATTCTGGTCACGGCGGGATTGCGACCGCCCGGGCCGCCACTTGCTTTTGCCGCGATAGCTCATGCTGGTAGAGCGGGGCCTTCGTAACGCCTTGGTCGTCGGTTCGATTCCGGCTCGCGGCTCCACCTCTGCGCGTTCGGATTGGGGGCTGTTCCCGGTCGCGCGCTCGGCACCTCGGCGTGGAAGGACACGCTCAATCCGTAGCCCCGAGCGGCAGGACGAACCGAACGGGCCGCGCATCCCTTACGGGACACACGTTGCGCCGAAGGCCAGGGACGGGGCAGCCGGTTTCGAACCCGGCAGGTGCGATGGTTCCATTAGCAGGTTTAGCGGCTTTAGCAGGTTTAGCGGAGGCGCCATGCCGCGGCGGAGCACGACTTGGCCGCGCGGCAATGGCGCCGGATGGGGCGGCCCGGCACGAGGCGCGGGCAACGGCAACCCGTTGAACCGCGACCACACGGGCCGGCTGGCGTACGCCGAGCAGCCGAGCCCGCAAGCCAAATCGCGAGGGCGCGTGGAAAAGATCGAAGCGGAGAAGGCAGCCGCGGGCGTCTACGCCAAGGCGATGGAACTGCTTGCCAAGCGCCTCGATCGCGTCGCCGAGGGACATGCCGACGCTTCGCTCGGCGAGCTGGCGATGGTTGTGGACAAAACCGGCAATCGGGCATTCGGGCAGCCGAAGGGCGAGACGGCGCTTTCAGGCTCCGGCCTTGTGATCAACGTCGTGAAGCGTGGCAGCGATTGAACTTCCGCACGAGTGGGAGCCGAGGCCTTACCAGCGCCCCGCATGGAACTCGTGGCTAGGCGGGTGCGATCGGCAACTACTCGTCTGGCATCGGCGGGCCGGCAAAGACGAACTGAACCTTCGGATGCACTCCGTCGCGGCGTTCAACCGCGTTGGCACGTATTGGCACATGCTCCCGGAGTACGCGCAGGCGCGCAAGGCGATTTGGGAAGCCGTCAACCCGCACACGGGCAAGCGTAGGATTGAGGAGGCATTCCCGCGCGAACTGGTCGCCAACAAGCGCGATCAGGACATGTTCATCCGGTTCATCAACGGCTCGACGTGGCAGGTTGTCGGATCGGACACGTTCGATAGCTTGGTTGGCACGCCGCCTGTGGGGCTTACGCTTTCGGAATGGGCGCTCGCGAACCCGAAGGCATGGGCATATCTCGCGCCGATCCTGGCCGAGAACGGCGGATGGGCGTCCTTCATCACGACGCCGCGCGGAAACAACCACGTCAAGGCGATGCTGGACCGGTTTCGCGATGATCCGCGATGGTTCTGCGAGGTATTGCCGGCAGATGTGACCGGCGCGGTTTCGGCGGAGACGATCGAGCAGCAGCGCGGCGAGTATGCGGCGCTGTTCGGCGCCGAGATGGCCGACATGCTCGTGCAACAGGAGTTTTTCTGTTCGTTCGCGGGCGCCTTGGTAGGCGCGTATTGGGCGGCAGACGTCGAGCGTGCCGAGCGCGAGGGCCGTATCGGGCTTGTGCCGATTGACGATCGCTTTCCGGTCCACACGGCTTGGGATCTCGGCCAGCCGGCAAACAACCCGATCTGGGCGTTTCAGGTTGTCGGCAAGGTGCCGCACGTTGTGGACTTCTACCGGCCCGAAGGCGAAGACCTCGAAGAGTGGTGCGCTGAGTTGAACCGGCGCGGCTACCACGGTACCGACTATGTGCCGCACGATATCTACGCGCAGTCATGGGGCGCGAGCCGGACGCGAGTGCAGATGATGCAGGCGTTCGGCCGCAAGCCGATCCCGCTGAAGCGCACGTCGGTTGCCGAGGGGCTGACGGCCGGTCGCGAGACGATCAAGGTTGCGCTGTTCGACGCCGAGCGGTGCGAGTTGGGCATCGAGGGCCTGCGCACCTATCGGCGCGAGTGGGATGACGAGTTGAAGCGGTTTCGCGACAACCCGGTGAAGGACTGGGCCGAGCATGTCGGTTCGGCGTTCCGGTATCTCGGCCAGGCGTGGCGCGAGTTGAAGCCGCCGGAGCCCAAGC
>CAZBOT010000013.1:0-41428 GCA_964493575.1 uncultured Candidatus Saccharibacteria bacterium
ACCCTATTCTTTGCGATGGATTTTCCCAATAATTAGGTATTGAAAAAATATCATACGCGTCCGGCTGAGTAAACATTGTTCTTGGCTGTTGGATTTTATCAAAGTTGCCGGATGTGTTATGTGTGTGTATTCCATTTACAATATAAGTATTACTACCCTTTGCCTCAATATTATATACTTCACGTATACCTATACTCTCAATATTTTTTACTTTTTCCCATCTCAGCCCATGATATGATTTTAATCTTGTATCTCTTTTTTGATTATTACAATGCTCTCCTATTTTATTTAAGTTTTCCTGTTTATGATTAACATGAAGTGTTATTAACTCTGAGAACCTTTTACAAGATAACATATCTTTAATATAAATACTATAAGGAACATGTTTCCCTTTAGGCGGAACCTTTTCAGTAGTTATCCTTCCGTGAATACCTAGTTTTGTTAGAAGAATATGAATATCATCAATAAGCCCTTTTGATATAGATGTATATTTAATCGTTTTATATCCGGTAGTCTCATTGTAATATATACACCCATCCCCATCATACAAACCGCCGATTAACTCACAAACCGTATCTTTTGACATTGAAAATATCGAAGGTGGAAGACGTTTATATATCCCCGATTGACCACATGTTCCATCTGATATTAACCGCCCTATAAGTCTAGGATCAAACATTGTCTTATCGCTCCATATGTTAACCTCGTCAATAACCCCTATTCCATCTCCTACTTTCACTTCATCCGTCCTAGTCCACTCAGGAGACTTCTTCATATGATTATATTTATTATCCCATCTTTTTCTAATAAACAATGGGTGGTCATCGGAGCATTCTATAGTTCTGCCCATATTAGTAGTAATCCTGTAACACGGCTTCAGGCTAACCTGATAATATTCCATGCTCTGGTGTATGGCACAGTCATCTTTATTACTGTACCCTATAATACCGTCCTCTTGTTTTAGGTCTTCAATGTTTACAAGGTCCCCGTTATTGTTCCAAACCCTACTCCCTGCACACACACATCCCGTATATATAGCCATACCCACTTTAAAGTCTCCTACTATTAATGAGTTTTTATTGGCCGCATGTACATCTTGGGCATTACCAACAAGACCAAATTCATCACAATAAATACGTACATAACGGTCGGCAACACCTGCTTCAGGATTTTCCGTTGTAAAAACGCTCTTTTCAATAGTTGACATAGAACCTTTGTCCTTGCCGTCTCGTCCTTTATAGAAGTGTTGTAAAGGGGCACCTTGGACAGACCAAGACCCTTGTAGCTTCCGGTAAAAAGGACTCGGAATTCGTTTAGATGTGAATTTATCAAGATACGCCCCTGGCATATCCTCATATGATATCCGAAACGCGTTTATAGCCTTCTGTAATTTCTTTTGGTCGGGACCACCGGCATTAAACAAAAGCGTCCTGGTCATCATAGAATCTACATCTTCCCAGAATTTAACACCGCCAGTTACAAATTCATGTTGAAGGTCGCCAGCAAACACGCTAAATGTCTTTCCTACTCCGCGTGTCCCTAAAATGGCCGCATTCATAACTGAATTATCATAGAGCGGTCGACCCAATGGCTCTTTTGCAGGGTCGTCTATCAAATATGTCCGAGTAAGGTATTCCCAGGGGTCTATGTATTTTTTAAGTTTGCCTTCCGAATTGTAGCAGTTATCCGTAACAAAACTAAGGTCATATTCATTAAGATCTTCCCCCTCTTCAATTCGTTTTACTATTTTGTTAGATGTATATTTATCATCTTTGGAAAATCCGGAAAACCCCTGACAACACAAAATATACGTAAAAAATATCCACTCGATATCCCTCAATCTAGGATGAATCTTTTTCCGGGATTTATTCCTTCTGTCTATGTCAATGATCTTGGATATATTGATATAAAAATATAACTTGGGCATCATAAATACCCAAGTGCCATTATCATCAACCCAGTATCCCTCTATGCACCTTTTTAACTGCCTACTCCAATATTTTTTATAAGGTATGCTCTTTGGATTTAAATTATCCGGATGCTCTTTGTGTGCATAAAATAATTCCCTATTCTTTATTTGATAAGGATATAAGCTATATATTTCTGTTTTATTAGTCATCTATGGATTGAATTAATCCCCCAGATTCTGCTAAGCTCTCTGAATAATCACCCCAGTTACCTCTATCTTCTATTTGTGTATTTACTTTGGATTTTGCTTTCATATATTCTTCAAAAAAAACTGCTCTCTTAGATAACATCGCTTCTTTTTCTTTCAAATTTTCTTTCGTCCATGATAGCGAATCAAATAACTGCTCCCTTTCTATCAGGTCTTTTTCCCATTTTGCAAGAACTTTCTCTTCATACGACCTGAAGGCGTCCATATACCAATTCATAAAAGCCTCATAGTTATATATATCTTCTTCTAAATAATTTTCACAAACATCAACTACCTTTTCCTCAAAGCGCATATCTTTAAGAGGACTATCAAAATTAAATAACAGCCATAAGGACCACATGATTTTTGACGATTTTTCATCATCGCCAATCTTTTCCCGAAACGATTTTATCTCTTTTACCACATTAAACTCCGGGTTTACTTCCCAAAAGTTATCGTCTGTTGTTCCTCTTAATCTTATTCGATACAGTTCCTGCATGTTTTTTCGTACATTTCTTTGCCATGAACTTTAATTTTACATTCCACAGTTTGGCCACAAGAGGGACTTGAACCCCCGACCGGCTGATTACAAATCAGCTGCTCTGTCCTCTGAGCTATTGTGGCATCTTGCACCACCGTAGGGATTCGAACCCTCATCTACGGTTTTGGAGACCGTCGTTCTACCATTGAACTACAGTGATGATACAATTTCAAAAAAGTAGGGTGCGGGCCTAGCCGCACGCCTACAGGAGAGGGTACCCAAGGGAAAGATTATTTTATAATATTACCAATAATGGTAAGAGTTATCTTTGCTTTCTTAGGGTTTAAACTAACTACTTTTTTATCATTTCTAATATACATATCTTGACCGTCATCAAAATATGCGGTAATAGTTTTGTTTACATCGCCAGAAACCCCTGCATTGTATACGCCAATAACAGCGTCATCGGTAACTTCTACAGAAGTACAGCCGCATGATGCTTGAACTCCCCACAATGGTTTTTCGCCTCGATATTCAAATCGAAACGGTGTGCTACTATTAGGCTTTACGTTACCAATATTAATAACGATAGCGTCGAAAGCCTCTCTCATTTGTTCAACTGTCATAATCTATTTTGAATTTTAGTCCACTTACTTTTTTATAATCACGCCATTGCTCATCAGACATCATACTAAACCATTTACCATCGCTACAGTAGTTCGGTCTGGATAAAATTGCATCGGGCATATCACATCCACAATGATGACAATTTCCTGCTTGAACACAAGGTCTACACATAATAGACCTATATACTACTTGTTCACAATATTCTAGGCTTGCTATATCACCGTCTGCTTCAGGAGGCTTAGACAGGAATGCTTTCCATTTCTTTATGTTTAGCACGTCCTTTAGTCCCCTTTTCTTCAGGTTGCTCCAAATACTCATATTTACGAATTAAAACTTCAGGTATACAAAAGGTTAGTTTGTCATGGGGTGTAATCTCCCTAGTGAATTTATCTAAAATCATCACATATTTATCCCACTCATTAAATATTCTTAGCACATATTTGCTTGGAATATCTTTAATTTCAGGGGCAGGTCTTTCTTTTAAAGCTTCCATAACCTGATAATAAGCAGGATTTATTTGACTTTGTAATAAATAATCAGGAACAGAACATAAGTCCCCAACTTTAAAATCAGTGTTTGTACCTACAGCAATCACTTTAGCAATAGCAAATAGTTCCGCACGCCTTTCTTCAGAAAGACTTTCCCCATCCATACCAATAATATTGGCTTTTTGTACAGGGGGGTCATACCTGAAAAGACGGATAATTAATTGTCTATCACCAGGAATATTTCCCTTTGGGTCAATAACTGTGTCTTTCCACTCAATGAACTGCTTTTCAATGTCCTTATTCATGTTTGTCTTTTTCTGTTACATTTAAAATTTTACCTAATGTTTCATTAATACCATTAATGTATCCAATATAGTCCTTTGCA
Source organism: uncultured Candidatus Saccharibacteria bacterium (assembly GCA_964493575.1). Taxonomy (GTDB): domain Bacteria; phylum Patescibacteriota; class Doudnabacteria; order UBA920; family UBA920; genus UBA920. The sequence continues at coordinate 4,137 of CAZBOT010000013.1, forward strand.
TCACGAACAATACCGCTGTTACCTTTAGTATCCGGTTTCGTCCTACCTCTCTGTAATACATTCAACCATTTAATCAGTAATTTTACTTTTTCTGCATCTTCCATACCGGTTGTCATTTTTTTGTCTATAATTTTTTTCCTTTATTAACATTTGTCTTTGTACCCATAATAATGATATTGTTTCTGCTAATTCTTCTCTACTTATATTTCCTTGATTGTATTGCGAAAATTTTTTCCGTATATGCCGATTCACTTTCACTAAACTTGGTTTAAAGGTTCCAAATTTAGTTATTCGGACCTCAGGCAACATTGGTGTTTGTAATAGAGATTTTAAAGATGAAAAAAAATGGTTATAGATTTCGTCAACCTTTTTTTCGCTGACATTGTGTTTTTCTGCAACTTTTTTAAATATACCTTTTAAATACTCTTTCTGTTCTGTGTACATCTATACTAATATAAACCCGTTAAAATTTTCCTTTTGCACCACGGCTATTGTCATATTTTCGTAGCTAACTAAATCACTAAACTCAAACTCATCAACATCAGCGTCGTCCGTCCTAATTTCCTCTGATAATAATGCAAAATTGTAAGTGTCGATTATCAAGAATGTTGGATATTTTGAATTCTCTTCAAAATATTTCATCTTTGCTTTTAGTATTTTTATAGATAAGCTCATACTTTTAATTTACTAATTTACTAATATAATTAATCATTTGCTTAACCGTAGGTATTTCCGTCAAATTAAAAACATCAGGAAGTATTATACCATACCGGTCGCTAATTAACCATTCTTTTCTTTTTAATTTATCCCTATACGTATACACAACAGATTTACCTGAGTGCCCGCCCATTTGCTCGCTTAAAAATTGAACAGCCCGAGCAGATGAAATATCTACTCCAATATAATTCAAATATACATTGTATGTAAAGAACTCCATTTCTTTAGGCACGAGGCGATTCTTAGGAACAATAAACAGTATATTCCAAAGCTCAACCATCATGTAAATATTTGCAAATTCTTGCTCTGTTATATCTCTAATCTTCATTATTTTAATACTTTCTGCAAAAGAAACACACAAAATTATGTGTAAGTTATATATTGTGCAAGTACTTATTGATTTCTAAATTATGTGGTGATATTATATCACGAAATCAGTTTGACTGGAATTACTCTAGTAATTCTGACTAGAACAACTCTAGAACTAGATCAAACATATAAATCAGAGTGTAAATGATCCTAGTACCAGCATATACTATGATCTTGGTAATGGGAGCATCTAGATACCTAGTATCTAGTCTAGTATCTAGTCTAGTATCTAGTCTAGTATCTAGTCTAGTATCTAGAACAAAGATAATTTTTTTATTTTTTACCGCGCAAGTACTTATTGAACATTAACAAATCATTAACATTTGAACTTAAGATAATCATAAAAAACATAAATTTTGAGTTTATTTTTTGATAAGTACTTGCATGAATCATAATGTCGTTGTACATTTGTACTATGATTGAATGGTACACCTTTAAATTGTTGTTTCCTACACTATTCGCCGAAGTGGGTGAAAAGAGATTCTATAAGATGGAGCATCTTAGGGATATTTGCGAAGCTTATGGAATAACTTTTAAACTCACTTGCTTGGAAAACCGATTTACAGTGTATGTAAATGATGTATCAATAAGCAATAAATATAGATTTAACGCAGAGCGAGAAGCAGTTTATTTTGCTTTAAATGAAATTGAACATGATCTCAACAATAAAAAAAACAGGGTCAACAACTAGACTTTCACTTAATGTGATTGTGGGTGATGTCACCGATGGTGTGTTGATATATGAACCAATAACAGGACTATTAGCGTTTGATGCTATGAGTTCTTTTGCTAAAGACAAAATTAGGAAAAAAATTGAACAATCCGTACTTGAAGATGAAGAAATGTTCTTAAAGCCCTTTAAAAAGAGTGTTCTTCACGATGACATATGGTTATATACAACTACGGTAGAGGAAGCAATAAAAGACAGTAATATAGACTTTGAAAAATTTGACGTATCATCAGTAAACTTATCAGTATGCAAGCCAGGAGATATAACACAGGAAAACCCCGCTTCTCTCTCATCGCAGGAGACGCAGACAATTTAATTGCCGATTGCACATCGTTTTTAAGTACGGCATATAATGCCCTTAATGAGTTTAAATCGGTAAGTTCTGATGCGATCACATGTTTAAAAGTAGCTGCAATAAATGTAAATTCCCAATATTGTGATGATTATGGGCTTTATATTGCCGAATGCGGTATTCACCCATCGCTAAGGTTAAAATTGGCAGAAGTGTATACTGTAGGCGCAGAGAAGTATTCCGATTACGACGAGAGCGGTAAGCGTATTTATGACGGAGCACATAATTGGCGTATCGGTTTATCTTGGATGAGTACTCTTGATTCTGCTCTTAGACACATGGAAAGCTATGCGTTGGGAGAAGAAAATGACCCTGAAACAGGATTGCACCATTTAGCACATAGCTTGTGGAATATATATGCTTTGATGGACCACGTGATTCATCATCCGGAAAAAGACGACCGATTTACCCCGTCTATACCACGTATAGGATTAGATATAGACGGCGTTATAGCGGACTTTGAAAAAGCATATTTAGATGCAATGGGTAAACCGGAACACACTATTACTTCTTGGAATGACCCTTTATTTAGAAAGTATTTCTTTGAAGTTACAAAAGATGATTCGTTTTGGTTAAACATTCCTCTTGTAGAGGACTTATTGAAAAAACCGCTGTCTTTTTGTCCTGTAGTATATGTTACTGCACGTCCTGTTTCCAATGAAGTAACAGAGAGGTATTTGTTTGAAATTAATAATTTGCCAATGGCCCCTGTAATTACAGTAGGTCACGATATAAGCAAAACTGACGCCTGTAAAAAATACAACGTTGAACTTTTTATAGATGACCGATATGAAAACTATGTCGAACTAAACAAATCCGGCGTTCCTTGTCTTTTGAAGACGCGTAAGCATAATGCACATTACAATGTGGGATGTCGGAGATTGGAATCTATCCATGATTTAAATAAAATATGGTCATGAAAATAAAACCTGAAATAGAAAAGCAACTTCAAAATTCTGCTGATATATCTATTGACGAAATATATGCTTATATCAGTAATATTTTTATGGAGTCGAGCAGGACGAGTAGGGAATGTACAATATGGATGAGTCCTACTTCATTTAAATACTGGGATACTTTAATGCGTAACGAAATACAAGGAACACATGGATTTACACAATAAGGGGCCGAAGAGGCCGGAAGACAGAGACTTCGAAATATGGAGACTCCAACGGATGTGGGACAACAAAATTATTAAAGAATATTTAAAAACAGGTACCCCTATTTGGTATTCTCGATTGCAAGGAACTTACAAAAATCCAGACAGAAATGAAAGACTTAACAAAAAAGAACGGCGGTTGGCTAAGCGAGGACCAGTTAACAGAGTTGATTAACATAGCTCAAGACACGCTAATTAAACATCCATCTCTGCGTAGCGGGCAAGCATTTTTTAATACTTTGCACGAGAAATATCCGAACATTGCTGATATTGTAAGGGGCACGGATTTGGACCCTTTTTACAATGCTGGTATATTGCCGGATCTTTACGAGTACCTTACTATTGGTTTCCCAGACAAATAATTACTAATCAAAATCTAAACAACATGAAAAATGGCTCCTCCAAAAAAATCCGTAAAAACATTATCTAGGACAGGAAAGTATTACAGGAGAAATAAAAAAGCCAGAGACAAGAAGGACGACTACAACACTGAACTTAACAAACGTCCTGAACAAAGGGCGAAACGAAGTGAACTTACTATGCGTAGGCGAAAGGACCGCGAGGCTGGTAAGGATATTGATGGTAAAGACTACGACCATGCTGCAAAGAGGTATGTATCTTCCAAAACAAACAGGGGTCGAAAAAACGGTACCCCTGGTGACCGGCGGGCTCGTGGTAAAAAGCGTTAATGATGCCAAAGATACTTGAAGACTTGGTTAAAAAACTAATGGCAGACGGTAAGACTAAGAGTCAGGCTTATGCCATTGCGACAGACGCCTTGCAAAAGCAAGGGAAGTTGAAGAAGAAAAAGAAAAGAAAGTAAATTATGTTAAAAACTTAAACACATTACTTATGGATTCGTTACCTATTTTAACAGATTCGCTGTTTGACACTACGGCTGAATTATTGGATACCACTATTACAACGGTATCCGACTTATCAGATTCCGGAATCACGGATTCTGACTTTTTTGTTCCTATTTTGTATATTTTGTCGTTAAATTTTGCGGCTCTGATATCTACAAAGATTCCTTTCTTGAATAAAATTACCGACACCAAACTGCGTACTATTGCTACGGCTGTTTTGCTTGGGTTATTTTTTAGCCTTTCGTTTCAAGTGAGCATCCTTCAATTAGCACTTGCTTATGGTGTAGCTACGGGGATTGTTTATGACTTTATTATCAAGAAAGTTATTGGTTTCAAAGCGAAGTAACTGTTGTCAGATTGTTTTACAATGGGGAGGATACCGTTCTCCCCTTTATTTATCTCTTATGAAATTAGTCGTATTTTCATCTCGCACCTGTACACCTTGTTTATGGTATAATCGTATTTTATACCCATTAATCGAAGATGGTAATAACATCGATATAAAAATATTAAGCAATGAAGGTGTATATGAGCAAGCTGTAGAACTCGGTGTAACTTCGGTTCCGACAACTATATTTTATAAAGACGATGTGGAATTGATGCGATACAGTGGAATAATTTCCAAACAAAAACTAACTGACTTAATCCAAGAATTGTCACAAGATGATAACACCAGACCCCAGCCTGATCGACCAGGTAATACAGGAAGTACAGAATAACGATTTTTTTAGAGGTGGTGCCATCCTTGGTGTATTTGCGACTATTCTCATGGCACTTAAGGATGTTCCACTAAAAGTTCTTGGTAGAATTGACCGGTTAGCACGATTCCGCGCTACGATTGATAACGCTACTTCCGGTCGTCTGTATGAAGCTTTCACACTATGGTATGCAGAGAGATACCCTTCTAAATTAAGAAACACCATTGCTTATTTCGAAGTAGATGAAAACGAACGTCAGAAGTCTTTTTTGCTTCGCTACTCTCACAAAACGGATATCACATGGATATGGGACAAATTATTTCCCATAGTAGTCACAAAATCAAGGGAGCGTATGGACGCCAGTGCGTATTTGGATAACAGATATTCGGAGAGCTATGTCATCAGTGCTTTTTTTGGAAAGAGGCGCATAATGAATATGCTTGAAGATGTGAAAGTTTGGTATGAATCATATTTGGAAACAAAAAATAATTCTGTATTTGTATGGACTTCTAAGTATGAAGGCAAATATGTAACTAATTTCAAGACGTTCGACAATATTTATCATCAATGTAAGGATATTATCATTTCGGATATAGACACTTATGAGAATAGAAAGTCTTTCTATGAACATATGGGCATTAGGAACAAGCGTTCATATTTCCTGTGGGGTCCGGCTGGAACAGGAAAGACTTCCATCGCTACTGCTATTGCGGCGTATACCAAAAGAGATATTTACATTATCAACATGTCTTCCTTTTCCGGAGACGAGGCGTTCCAGGATTACATATCCAGTATACGCAAACGCTCTTTGATACTACTTGAAGATATTCATACTTGGTTTGAACGTAATGATAACAGCGTCACAGTGAGTAGTCTTCTGAATATGATAGACGGGATACTCAGCCCTGAAGATGTTATCATTGTCGTAACTGCCAATCGCCTTGATGCTATAGACGCTGCTTTTTTGCGGGCGGGACGTATGGACATGATCCTTGAAATCGGACCCGCTGATTCTCAACATGTTAGCGAATATGTCAGCAATTTCTTTTCAGAAAAAGTCATCATTAACAAAACATTAACAATGTCTGAAGTACAAGAAGCTTGTTTAAGAGCAAAAAGTGTCGTAGATTTGTGCCTATGAATAAGTTCAAGATAAAACTGGATGTCTTCAAAAGTGAAGTCTTGGTTATCCAAGATGATGTTTTGAGATATGAAATTCAACCGGATGACAGCCACCACCTTATAGGTGCTTCTGCCATATGCGTAGATAACGGCAATGGTACAGCTACCATATATTTTGGGAAAAGTCCTTCGGCAGGTATAATTGCTCATGAGTGCATACATGCCGCTGCTGCTGTTTTGTCAGGTAGAGGAATATCCGCCTTACCCGACGGCGACCAAGGCGAAGTGTTGTGCTATTTAGTGCAGTACTTGGTAGAGGAATGTAATAAACGACTTATATTTTAAAAAAAAGCCTTCCGGGGTTACCCGACCGTTATAGTTACGGGGTGGTTATGGCTTTCCACCCCATCATTTTAAAACCATTAACAATGAAGTATCAATTAGAGGATGTAATCAAATTAAAATCGTGGGAAACGCTTGCTGAACAATTCGGCATAGAAGTGTGTGACGATGGCCACGAATGTATCAAGTGTGATCCTCCGCTGTCTTACCGGTTTATTAACAAGTATAATAAACCCATGAAAATCCTATACATCTCAAAAGACAAGTATTATGTCACAGACGTTGTGACCGTGACAGACGATATGATTGAGGGATTATTTAAATTACCGACCATTGAACATGCCCCTGCTGATCTCATGGAAGGTGCTGTCGTACCTGGTGCTAACATAGAAGATGCAGGAGGAACTGCTGATTTATCTCAGACCATAACGATTAACGAGCACACATTTGAATTAAATTCAACTGGTACTATCGGTACCTTTTATTCAGCAACATTCGGTGATACAGACAACAGTCTTTAAAACGTATATTCATGAAAGACGCGAGGCATATTAGATGTGAGATTTGTGGTAAAGTACACGATGTTGATTTTTATGAAGGCTGTCCTAATGAAGGCAAGGTTCGAAGAAAAGAAGCTAGAAGAAAGCAAGTGAAAGCCGAAAGAAGGAAGGGCCTTATGGACCGGGGGAGGGAGTAACACCTCCCCTTTTTAACCCTTAATAATGAAAGCAATTAAAGTATTCCTTGTATCATTTTTCTTGATCCTGTGTACATCACTACTTGCACAGAGTGAAAGTTACTATGTATGCTGGCAAAAAGCTATTGACTCATTGCAAACAGCATGGAGTTATAGAATTACCAAACTAGACAACTGGACAAAAGTGCGCACCTTGGTTAAACATCTCGAAGAGGACACCAATGTACGAAATATCATTATCCTACCAAGACATGAAAAACCCGGACCACTGCCTAAAATAACAATTGAAAATAACTTTTAATGTGGATAAGCGTAGAAAAACAAATGCCCGAAAAGGAAGGCTCCTATAAAGTAAAAGTTCGAAATGACACAGACCCCCCTTTTGAATCAGAAGAAATTCAAGTCCTGAAAATATACATGACACAGTCCGGAATTACCAAATATCACTGGAGCAATTGTACAGGACATCGCGTAGTTGTCGAATGGTATGATTATGAACAACAATAACCACTTTGCAACACTCATTATAAAATGGATAGCTTTCCTTAGCTTATTCTTTATTATCGTTGATATGATGATAACGGGAAATAGCCAAATAGCCGTGTTACTAATAATAATCCTATCCGGATTAGTCATATCAGGAACATTGTATAGATTACTAAAATAATAACATATGGATTACTCTATGGTTTGGATAGGTGGACTATCAGGACTAGCGGTACAATTAGTTAAATTTACTAGCGATGAAGCAAATTTTGATTTCGCAAAACTGTCCAGCTACGTACCGCTGATATTGAATCCGATGATTAGCGCCTTCGTCGTATTCGCCTATATGTATAAATCAAGCTTCCAAATGGATTCCGTACTGGCTATGCACATAGGTATATCCGCCCCGTTCATAATTTATGGTATGAAAAATATGTTGCCCACCTTTAAAAAACAATCACCATGATAACCGCAGTATTATTATCCCTATTCCTTATCGCCGCAGGCGTGGGAATTATAACCATCATGGTTAACAAATTCGGCGCCGTAGAATTTGCCCTGCTGCCACCTGATGAATTCTCTTTCGGAATCGTGAACCGCAAATGGGAAACAGAAGACTATGAACTCCTGAAAACATTCGAAATATTCGTACTGTTCTTTAGCATTACCATATACCTCAATTAAATATGACCCCCGTACAAATTGCAATAATAGCCATACTATGGATAGCCTACGGACTATATGCTTCCGCCAAAATAGGACTGTTTACCAATATTAAAAATCCATACGGGAATACAATCGCCATAATCGCTTTTATAATCGTATCACCAGCATTCCTGGTGTTTAAAGTCGTTAAAGGAGCACTCCTTTTGGATGATGACTACTAATTTGTCATAATGCAAAGATACATTACAGTAACTTTAAGCGAAGAGGATGTAAATCAAGCCATAAAGGATTTTGTCAAAAATCATTATCATCTAGAAGTTAAAAACATCCGAATGCAAACTTCAGTACGTGGTAATTATGACCACGGCGATGCACAAGAATACGTAAGCGTAGTGTGGTGCGATGTGGTTTAAGTCAAATATTGTGAAATATGCCTAATATAAAATATATTAACGACGATTGCATTGAAGTAATGCGCCGATATCCCGATGATTATTTTGACGTGGCAATAGTTGACCCACCCTATGGAATAAATATCACCAAAAGCAATAGACTCGCTACAAGCCGAGGAATGGGCGGCAAAAATTGGGACGCCGAAATACCCGACGAAAAATACTTTAATGAACTTTTTCGAGTTTCAAAACATCAAGTGATTTGGGGATGGAATTACTTCGTCCCATACCTGTCCGCTTGTAAATGCTACCTAGTATGGGATAAAAATAACGACGGCAGAGACTTCGCAGATAGCGAAACAGCTTGGACATCATTCGACAGCGTGGCACGCACATTTAGAATGAGACCAATGGGAATGGATGGAGGTAAAATTCACCCCGCACAAAAACCCGAAAAACTCTATAGCTGGATCTATCATACTTTTTGCCAAAAAGATTGGAGAGTGATAGATACACACCTGGGTAGCGGAAGCAACGCAATAGCCGCACACTACTATGGTGTAAAAGAATTCATAGGTGTCGAAATTGATACACAATACTACAATCAAGCAATCACCCGATTCAAAGAACGAACCGCACAATTATCAATATGGTAGTATTACCCAATACCCCACACCCCCATCCCCTCTTTTCCCCAATACCCCCCCCCCTAATTATAACAATATTATGCAGTTTGTGCATAATTGCATAAACTATATATAAATCCGTTTTTTCTGAGAAACTCAGACCTGGGGGATAGCCGTAAATAACCCGCCGGGTCTGCCTGCGTTTTTCTGGCACCCCCCCCATATATACGCAACGCGGGTGCGCGCGCGCGCATGAATAAGAAAAAAACCGAATACTTTAGTTAACATTCTGTTAATGATATGTTAATGTTTGAAACAATTTGTTTCATATTACGAATATTCCGATATGGGGATGGCCGTTTTTCCATTAGAAAAAAAAGAATATGAGGTAAAAAACATAATTTTTTTCGGATTATATGAACTGATATTCAATCGTTTATATATTACGATTGAAACTATTTATCAGATTTTCACTTTTGAGTATTTATTGTTTTAAGGACCCGGCGTATGTTTGTGTTATCAAATCGGAAATATATGGATTGACACCTATATACATAACATACAGGTCAGGCCGTTGACCTGTAGGCTAAAGCACGATTAGCCGTTCTACCATGTAGAACGCTAATTTAGCCGAACCGGAGATAACCTCAATGGGGATGCCGTGCAATGCAGTTACGGATTGGATGCCGGGTATCTAATGCGCAAGGCATTAGGTTTACCGGGAAAGGAGCGCCTGAATTGGACAACGGGTGACGGGTGACCGTCGTGTCCCAACGTCCGAAACGCAAGGTTGGCGTTATTCTTCGGATTATATCCGGCTATCTTATGCTCTTTGAGAGATCTGCTCAGTACGGGCTATGGTAACATAGGCCCGGAACAGGACCGCATTAGCGGGACGCATTGAAGGCCGTCAAAGGACTCGTTCCTATCTGACCTGCCCAAGGAATGCCAAAACCGGAGGATGGAGAGGCAGCCTATGGCTGTGGCGCGAGCCTTAAACCGACCTACCCATGAAAAAACCATACGGGATGGAACGCATAAATGATGACGTTTGCGTACACCACAGGTAAGAACCGTATGAAGCCGTTGAACGTCGACGACCCTAAATTCGTATAGGAATTCTTAGGATACCTATGCAAGTCAGGCAGGGAGTTAAATCACTGTGTACGTCTATGCACGGCACATATATAATATGCCTGAAAGCATCGTTTGGCCAAATAAATTGCCCTACCGTTGTCGGTTGAGGGCTTGCCTTGTTTAGGCCAAACCGGTCGATCTATTCACCGAAAAAAGATGCGCCGGATTAAAGGTCACATGGACCGACTGAGGCAACATTCCTCTTAACCCTAAACGATTGGTCGGGATCGGTCCGGTCATGAAGATAGTCCCGGACAGGACGTAAAGTGGTGCCTACCCAATTGGTACGGGTGGCGCGTGGTTCGATTCCACCCTGTCCCGGCTATGAGTAAGAATTCCACACAGGCGACCGTGGTCAAGGACCAGGGTACGCCTAAGCCCACGGCGGAGGCTTCCCTGTCCGCCATTGAAGCAGCTGTCTCATCAGTTGCCGAGACCACTGTGCCCACAGACCCCGTCGAGGTGGTGGATACCAGCCGGTATGAAACAACCGCAACGGAAACTCGTGCCCTCGTGTCTGTAAAGACCGAGGTCGGCAACGAACTCACGGATGAGTACATGAGCCTCTCGGCTGTCTTTTCGCATCTGCGGAGACGCCCGAAGCACGTGCAGGCAGTGCTCGATGAGGCTTCGGCGAAACGCCACATCAACGGACGGGTTGTCCACGATATGGTCAACGTCGGAAGCATTTCCACGATGGCTTTCTTCATGACCGAGTCCGAGGCTGAGCGCCGCCGCTTTTCCATCAAGCAGGCGCTGAACATCCTGCTGAGGGCGTCGAAGACCACGCTCAGACTCGACCAGGTGAAAGAGCTCCGCGAAAAGTACACGTACTGGCACCGCGTTCCCGCGGAGGTCCAAGCCGCCTACAAAGGCAAATAACCACTGCGCAGGGCACATCCATCCGCCCAGCACGAGTGACCAATGGAGCGCAGCCCCTCATCTTAACCGGTGGGGGGCTTTTTTATACCCTTAACCATAGGGGAGTAGTCTGTTCGAGCCAGACTAAGGGTACCAAATCATTAACAAAATGACACAGGCACAAACCTGGAAAGAGCGCCATACCTCGGACATCGAGGTGAATGGATGGAAACAAACAGTGATACATTCGCAGCCCGAAGAATGGGGCGCAACCCTCATGCCCACATCCCATGCAGGGTACTTGTATCGCTTCGAGGACGACTCGGAAGTCCTCATCCTGGCCCAACAAACCGGCGGGATGGAAGTGACAGTCATAAAATAAATAAAACCATGAATAAGAACAAACTGTACGCCGGATTGTTCGGGTACTGCGTCGCAATGACCGTTATATCAGTCATTGTCGGACTGACCTACACTGTGTTCGAGCAATCGTTCCGAGTGTTCCTCGCAACCATGGCAACTATATCCGTGTTTGTACTTGGGGCCATCGTGACCTATTCCTACATAGACCATGAAAATTAAGCCGGGCGTTATGCCCCTGTCTTTCTATATCCGGAAAGACTTGACATCCTTCAATTATGGAGGATATAACCCGCAAATGCTCGGCATTCCCGTAGAAAGGGTGATCCATTACAAATCATATACGGAGATAAAACCGGAAGACGCGAAAAAATACGGCGCGCACACTGCCGTCCTTGTATATAGCTACGGACGGTTCCCATCGTTCCATATGCGCCTGTACGAATTGGAAGTAAAGTAAAACTATTTCCTATATAGTGGAACAATGAAAATTAAAAAGAACATCAAGTTCCAAGATTTCTATATCAGACGGGACTTGACCAAGTTCCGGCATGGAGGATTTAAGGAAGAGTATCTCGGGCAACGGGTAGAGGCGGTGTTCCGGTTAAGCGACGGTAAACTAATCCTCCCCGCAGACGTGAAAGAGTATGGCCCCAATACAACGGTATACATATTTGGGAACGCCGGATATAACGAATACACCATGCAACTGTACGAATTGGAAGTGAAATGCGAATAAAGGCAGGTGTTCTACCACCCGGATTCTATATCCGCTCAAACTTGACCCATTTCGAGTTCGGAGGGTTTGACCCCGACTTGCTCGGAAAACAGGTCCTGAGAGTGGTAGAGTTCGCCACAAATAAAACCATCAGCCCTGAAAGGGCGAGCACACTGCCGGGAGACACCCCTGTCGTCATATGGGGTATCCGCGGCGCCCACGGATTCAACATGTACCTTTCAGAATTGGAAATAATAGTGTAACGAATATTATTTGGCACGGTTTGGAATATCCCCGGGATATTTCTGACCCGGTGTAAGCCAAATGACAAAACTCCCAAATTATGTTAGGCAAACCGGACATTAAGCCAGCAATATGCCCTGTTTCGTCCTGGTATTTCTCGTTCCGCAAAGTACGCGGGATGGGATTTGTCATCGACAAACTAAACCTTTCGACCGAAAGGCAGCCCTTGTTAGCCGGACAACCCATCATAAAACACAGGCAAAAACTCCAAGATACCATCGTCGGATGGGGCATTATTAATGCCGCAACTGCTTCAGAGGCAAGGAGTTATGTGGAGAGGTTTCTCCCCACGCTATAAAACTCGGTTATTTTTGATTTAGTAAAAAAGCCATATCAGCAAGTGGGTTTTATAGTAACGGGTATGTGGTATAGTAATGATTAGGGTGTTGTTGTCCCTCTTACCCCGATTAGTAGGGGGGTTGCGTCAAACGCACGGACTGTCGATAGTGAACAACGACAAACTAAAGCCTCATCATATGGACTGCATTGATAAAGCAGTATTACTGTCTTGTGTTATGGACCGAATGGCCCGTGCCATAGATAGCCGTCAAGATAACCTAAAAATGAATCGGTCTGAACACCACAGTGGGCCAGCATACTTCAATCACTTCACCACAACGGGGGGTCATGCCTATGACGCTATATTCCAAGCAATAGACATGGTGGGCGTTAAGAAAGCCCGATTTTTGGACTTGGGGTGCGGACTTGGAATAGTTGGACATGTTGTTTGGACGGAAAAAGGTGTAAAGGCTTATGGGTACGACATTAATCAGGACTATGTAAACATAGCCAATTATTTAGGTAATTTTGCCCATGTAAAGGATATAACTACCCTTAGAGCGGAAGATGTAAAATTCGCTAATATCATTTATTTTTGGGACCCGATCTTAGACCGTGAGTTGAGCGCCAAATTTATCAAAAATCTGATTCCCTTGATGAAAAGGGGACAGATCATCATTCATAATGCAAGCGGCCCCCAAATAAGGGAGCCCTTGCTCGAAGCAACTAAAAAGGGATGGGTGTCCATACTTCGGAACCCTTCTTCCGTGGTCGCAATCCGCAAGTCATGAAAATCAAGGAAGGGATATTTGTCCCATCTGACCTAATGAACCATTTACTAAGTGGGGGGGCTGTTACGCTTGGCACGATGCAGGATCTACACAAATTTGTAGCCTTCACGGGTGTGAATAAGCACGTTGTTGGTTCCCTTTTGTCGAATTTATCCGCCACTTTTGCCCACCCTATAATCTTACAGAAAAAAGACGGTGTGTACAGAGGGTGGTTTGTAAGCCCATATTCAGATGTAAATATCCGTCCAATATCTGATTTTAAAAGTTGAATGATGTGCTTGAAAACACGTATAATTGAAGGGTCCCCTGACGAGGACCGAAAGCTGGCTGCTTTAGAGGCGGCCATCGACTCATACAAAAAAAGAATCCCCCTATACGAGAGGACAGGGGAAATTGACATGGTGCAGCGGATGCACCGGTTAATAGCAAGAGAAAAAGAAACCGCCACGAAGATACGTCGGGAGCGTATCAAGAGGTTAAACCAATAACTCATGGAAACCATATCTTTCATCATACTTGCTGGGTCCTTGATATGGACGAACTATCATGCCCGCAAGGGAAAATTCAGATATTATGAATAAAACCAAGTGCATTGTCATCATCATTATGATGATGATGGTTTCAACCGTGGCTTTCTCGCAGCGATGCGAGGCCATCAAAGCAGACGGCACCCGGTGCCGAAACATGGGCGAACCATTGTGTCACAGTCATTCCGGTCCCACATGCGGGGCCATCAAATCGGACGGGAAACCATGCCGGGTACGGCAATTACCGTGCCGGTTTCATTCTGCCCCGATGTGCGGTCACATCAAATCGGACGGGAAACCATGCCGAATGCGTGTGAGGCAGGGGGAGAAGTGTGTGTACCACGCGGATTGAAGGCATAGCAAGGCTAAACATTGAACCTGTGTGAATTATTAGTCCGACTTAACTGTGAGAAATAAACCCACGAGGTTACTTACGGGATTGTGAGGATAATTCACACAAAGATACTGACCCTGATTTGACAGGGTGTTACATTAGAAGCTGTTCAGATGAGTAATTATCTGGACAATGTTCATAGCTTGCTATGGATAATGGGTGTAATGGAGTAATCCCAGACGTGTTGTTCCCTTGAGAAAGGAAGGATTTTAGCGACATTGTGATGTAGTAAATACATCTAGAAGTCTTGTACAACACGAATGAGTTCTCGGCTTGACCCTACTCTTACAAGACGTTCCCTGACGGAGTACTCACACAAATATCAGGGTGTAAGAAAGAGGGAGCTAATAACAACTGCCGATTAACACTGAACGTATGGAACCACCACGGTACTGCATACAACACGGTTCTAAGACGTGTTTGGTTCAGGTTAATGTATCTATATAACTACTGTATTCCACGTAGGATTTCAGAGTGTGCCTTACCTACGATTGTAAACATGTTGGCCCCTTGAGAAAGGAATAACCAACAGGCTAAAAGATACCCCACTTAGAGGGCGGCAGTTGCTTTTTCAATGGTCAGGTGGCGGAATTGGTAGACGCACAGTAATCTATAGATAGGATGGACTGCGAAAGCAGGGGCAATCTAAAAGAGGCAATTGCACACAGGGCCTTTACGTGCATCACATGCCCACTGAAACATCCATTGCAGGTTCGAATCCTGCCCTGACCACAAAGCTGACCACCCAGTGATGTCGCGTGTGTACAGCGCGGAAGTGGTTGACACCTTGGAAAGACAGGGAAGGCCCGAGAAGTGTAAAGGCGCACGGCTTTGGTTAGTTAGGGTTGGTTCGATTCCGACCTCGGGCCCAGAGGAAATAACTTACCATGAGAGAGATTAAAGAGACAACATATAAGGGAACACGTATCCTAATAGGAAACAAGAAACGGGCTATCATAAATCTGATGGTCACGTACCTTATTGAAAGAGGGTATACCGAAGTGTCAATCCCGATAATTCAATACCAAGAAACGTTTAACGGGAAGGTCGGGGAAGAGAATAATAATTTGATGTTCAACTTTCTCGACAGAGGAAACAGGGGGGTTTGTCTTGCCCCTGAATATACAGCAGTAATACAGAAGTTGTCAAATACAACTTTTAAATTTCAAAAAGACATCAAATTATTTTATATTCAAGAATGCTTTCGTGGGGAAAGACCACAAGCTGGGAGGTACAGACAGTTTACCCAATTCGGTGTAGAGATAATTAATCCATCAAAGGATTATCTCGAGGAGATTATTTCCGTTGCTGTCGAATTGATAAAATATTTCGGGATAGAGGGGTTTGAAATAAACCGAAACGTTGTAAGAGGGTTAGATTATTATAAAGACGGGAAAGGTTTTGAAATTTCCTATGATAAGCTTGGTAGTAGTAAGCAGATTTGTGGCGGCGGTGAATATGAGGGAGGGGTTGGATTTGCGATAGGAGTTGATAGGTTGATGAACGTTTTCGGTTCCTGAATCATTTGTTTTTATGCTCCCGTGGCGCAATGGTTAGCGCAGGATGCTTATACCATCAAGGTTGTGGGTTCAAGTCCCGCCGGGAGTACCACACCAAAAATAAAAATCATGTTCAAAAAACAGACTGTAGTATTGCTACCAACACAGCAAAAGGCCGGGTTTGCCTTCGGTAAAATGCCGGGCGGCAAATTAAAACTGTGTAGTTCCATGTCCGCATTGGGCATAGGAACTCCATACGATCTCTTCATTTTATCAGATGAAGAAGTTAAAGAAGGTGATTGGTTTATTTATGGTAAAAAACTTTATAACAGAATTAAAAGAAGTGGGTTAGATTGTACTGTTAAAATTGAAATGTTGGAAGATTTGAAACATGCTGAACAATTTGGTTATAAAGATACTTGGGTAGAAGTTTATAAAAGTAATTGTAAAAAAATAATTGCTACTACTGATAAACAGTTGACCATTTTAGGTCTGACCGATAGGGGTTTTAATACTTATTCTGGGGTAGTACCCGAAATACCTCAATCATTCATTGAAAAATTTGTATCTGAATATAACAAAGGTAATATTTACAAAATTACTGAAGTTATGGTTGAGTATGACGAAGAATATTGGATTGATAAAACTTATTTTACTCCAATGATTTGTAAAAATTTTGAAAATACAAAACTTCATGAAAATAGAAAATTTGAGAATGTTCCTTCAAAATTAAAAATCAATCCCGACAATACCATCAACATCAAATCCTGATGGGGGTACCACGACTTTGTCGATAGTGAACAGGGCACATGCCTGAGACCACATCATTTATGAAAATTAAAGAGGGCATTCTTAATAACAAGGACGAGTTACTATCTCATTTGGATAGAGGCAACTCAATATCATTCTCGGCAGCTTCGGAAGTCATGCTTTTTACGGAAATGACGGGTATAACTTCACATGCTTATGGGACCCCGTTGTTAAATATTGGCCGTGTTCTCTATGCTAATGCCCTCGTAGTAATAAATGGACAAGCGTGGGTCCGTGTGAAAGGCCGGGATACCCTACCTATGTCGGTGTTTAAATAAAAAACAGGTATGAAAATCAAACAAGGTGTGTTGTCTACACATGACGAGATCATGGCGCTCGCACAGCACACTAAATGGGAAATGATATACAACGGGCAGGCATACATTTATACCAAGCGCGATGTCTACTTGGAAAACGATGGTTTCCTTAACAAGAAAATATTTCTTGTTCTGGGTCTTGACCCTGTTGAGACCTGTTCTCAAATTTATGGCTATCACCCATACAATGGGGACTGGCCTGAATGGCACCATAATGATGATGCGGCACTACCCAAAGTGTTTGAGTTCCTAATCACAAAAGGGGTAATTATAGTACCCATAAAGTAATAAAATTATGATTTGCCCAACACCAATACAGTTAACGGAAGAACACAAATCTAAGTTATTAGAAATGTGTAAAGCATTGTTTCCGGAATTGCAAAAAAAAGCTTATGATATTACTGTAAAATATTATGGTAGTAAAGAAGCAGCAGATATGAATTACGGGGGATTTTATATAACCGGTGATAATCACATACAATGTAGTTATCCCATAGACAGTCATGATGATTCTTTTCATCAGCATTTAATTGAATCAATTCATTGGTTTGAATTTTGTATGACACATTTGAGAAGAAAATTAAATATACATCACGATGATTTATTTTTAACAACCAACACAGGTGTAGATACATTTATACACCCCGTAGATCATCTTTATGAAAAATTTAAAAATTTATCATTAAAATAATTAAAATGAAACTGCAAAAACGAACCGTTTATCTACCTGTAAAAGTGGAAGATGAACTACCAGATAAAAATTATGGTGATATTTTAAATACTGATATAGGTATTGTAGGTTTTGAAAATGGTGTATTTGGTAGATGGACTACTTCAGGTATTTGGGAGAATCCTTTATGTGTAAAAATATGGCTTAAAGAACAACAAGCATTTGTATTCAATGAAGAACAATTAAATGAATTACTATCTTCTGTAATCAAAGAAACTCTCAAGGTTGCTGCTGAAAATGCAGAGCTTGACTACTGGCAAGGCAGTTGTGTGCTGTGTGGAAGTAATGCAGTAGACGAACAATCAATTCTAAATCAATTTGATAATGTATTTAATAAAATAAAGGTATGACAGCACCAGTAAGTTTTGAATTAGCTAAGTTGCTGAAAGAAAAAGGGTTTGATAAACCATGTAGAGAAGGATGGGTTAATTATCTAGCATCATTTACAGGAGAAACAAGAATGCCTGATGATGAATCAAATTTAGTTCTGGATAGATTGGGTAACACTCACCTGATAGAAAGACCAACCATTGCAGACGTTTGTATGTGGCTGTATGAGGAACACGGGATTTGGGTATCTGTTGTAGATAATAATCCTGAACAAACAAAGTGGGAATATCAAATAAGTAGAAAAGGTGCTGGTTTAGTTTATTCAAGTGCTCAGTATCCCTCGACTTATTACAACTCACCAACAGAAGCTTATGAAAAAGCCATTGAATACACACTTAAACACTTAATACCATGACACAAGAAGAAATACTCGACTACAATCGTAGATGTACTAAGTTTTTAGGAGTTCCAAATCTTAAAGACGCAAAAGGTGATTTATGGGATATTTTGAGAACAAATCAAAAAATATATTCCATAAGAACAAGTGAGCTACCATACCATTCAGACTGGAATTATATAATGGAAGTGGTTGAGGCTATTGAGAAATTGTATGAACATCCTAATAAAGAAGTCAATGTTGATATAAGACCAGGTCAAATAGAAATATTTCAAAGACCTTATAAATTAGAGGGAAATGATTACCATGAAATAATTTATTTGGGAGATGGGTATATTAATAATTCTAAAAAAGAAGCAGTAGTACAAGCAATTAATCAATTTTTAATTTGGTATAATGGACAAAGGGCTTGAATTAGAAATAGAATTAGAATAAAAAGAAAATATGTTTCAGGATTAAAAGGTTCATCCTTATACCATAAAGGAACTTACCCAAAACCTGCAAGAATAAACCTCATTTTTCACAAGACCTCATCATCATGAAAACTTTTCTGTTTTGTCTGATGCTACTATCGTTAGTGGCAACATCCTGTATGAACAGAATAGATGCCGGGCATACCGGTATCTTATTCAACCATTACGGGGTAACCGACAAGAAAGGGGTGTCTGACCGGGCAGTGGTATCGGGCACCGTTTTCTACAACCCGTTCACACGATCCGTGTACGAGTATCCCCATTACTGGCAAGACGCTGAGTACGAAGGGATTTCCTTTAACTCCCTGGAAGGGGAACCGATTTCATGTAATATGAAGGTGGTTTTCCGCTACGTACGGGACAGCATCCCTCTCACATTTGACGAGTATAGGCAAAGCCCCAGCGACTTGCGGGACGGTATTATTGAAACAATTGTTCTCGAAGCTCTCTCAGCCGAAGCAGGTAAGATGTCTGCGGTGGATATAATGGGACAACGTCGGGAAATGTTGTTGGAACATACAACGTCACTCCTTAATGAAACCTTCGGTGATCGTTTTGAATTCAAACTGGTGGCATTCACGGACAAATTGAGCCCGAGTGAAAATGTCATCAAAGCTGTGCAATCCGTCATTCAGGCACAGGAAAAAGCCAAATCCGCGCAGGCCAAAACCGTCGAGGTTGAAGAATCAGCCCGACAAAAAATAATCACCGCTAAGTCTGATTCAGCTTCGATCGTCATCCGTGCATCTGCGGCAGCAAAAGAAATATCCTTAATTCAAGCGGAGTTGTCCCGTTTCCCTACGTATAATGATTACGTGCGGTCAAAACGATGGGACGGTAAGTTGCCCATTTACCAAGGGGCCGCCACTCCGTTTATTCAGGTCAATTAAAAAGACCCCGGCCCGTTCGTCTAGTGGTTAGGACGCAAGATTTTCAGTCTTGTCACATAGGTTCGATTCCTATACGGGCTGCAATTATATGTTATGAAGATCAAAAAGGAACACCTGAATGGGATTGATATCCGGGTTGGTGATAAAGTCCGCTTCGTCAAGAGGGAAGAGGATGGAGAGAGGTGGTCAGAATTAGATGGTTTGGAGATCGGAAAAGAGTATGTTGTAAAAATAATCACCCCCTACAGCATAGTAATTAACACGTATCGTGTAAGCCGCAAATGTTTCGTCATAGTATGAAAATCAAGAAAGGTATATTTGAAGCATATTCCGTGCCCCCCAATTCAATCGTAATTGTATTTTCATTAAATAAAGAAAAACTTTTGAGTGAATGCATGAAATATGATACGGCACATGTAAAGCAGTTGCATAGTCTTGTGAAAATTAGAGGTACTACCTGTGTTTTTATGCGTACCAATAATGATGGAACTATAATAGAGTACAACCGTGGGGAATTTACCCGTGAAGAGTTAGATCATTATAACAATACAAAAAGATATGACCGGGAAGAACGACCCGCGATAATAAATGAAGTCAGCTAATATACCACCGTGGTCAAACTGGTAAAGGCGTTGGACTTAAAATCCAATGGAGAAATCCTTGCGGGTTCGAATCCCGCCGGTGGTACAAACCTATTGACGATGCTCACACACAACGAAATAATGACGGCAGCCTACTTTCGCTATAAGCAAGCCGAAATAGCGGCGCGTAAAACTATCCTCAACCCTCAGATGAGTAGCCGCTCACAGGTGGCTGTCGCCCATCAAATATACCAAGAGGCTTCTTTCTTGGCCCTGATTTACAGGGCATTAAGCTGCACCAATTAAAATTTATGAAAATCCCACCAGCTTTTTCTAAGGATATTTATATAAATATCCTACGGACCGAAGAAGGGTCGCTCTCTGATAGGCTATTTGATGTCCTGACAAAACAGAATCCCGCATTTTGTGTTAAATACGCCATCAGGTGCTGTGAATTAATAGAGCATAAACTGCCCCCATACTCAAAGCACGTGTTGTCCATACTCAAAGATTTTGAAAACCAAACCCGAGCGGAGTTAGAAGCAGCATTACATTCCGCTGCGGAGGAATGTAATGGTTTGTGCCGATATCATGCTCGTGCAGTTGTTGCTGCGGTCCGCGCTGCTATTACTCTTCATGCTGTTGGCTCTGTCCCTGTGAGCCTCGATGTCGCATGGGCGGCTTATAGTGCAGCTAACCACGCTGCCCGGGTAACCCATGAACAGAAAATAGTGTCTCTGTTAATTGACATGTTATGAAAATCAAAGAAGGCATTTTTCCATCCTATAAACCCGGTGATTGGGTAATTCTCGGTGCTGGAGGCCGTGGATGGTCGCCAAGATTAACTGACTTACCAGTTCAAATTGCCGACATAGGCGACCACTTAAAAGGAACTCTGTATGATGACGGATATGACTTTTATGTGTTACCAAACAAAATTATTGATAGTAACGAACAAATAGCTAGGTCTGGCACCATGGGGGGCGGACTTTCTAAAAATATTTTAAGACACGCCACACAAAAAGAAATTGACACTGTCAAACTTGTCGATAGTGACACACCATGAAAATCCCGCCAACTTTTTCTAAGGATATTTATATAAATATCCTACGGACCGAAGAAGGGCCGCTCTCTGTTAGGCTATTTGATGTCCTGAAAGAAAAGGACCCCACATTTTGTGTTAAATACGCCATCAGGTGCTGTGAATTAATAGAGCATGAACTACCTCCATTATCAAAAAAGGCGTTGGCCGTAATCAAAGATTTCGAAAACCGAACCTCAAAGGAGTTAGACGCAGCATTACATTACGCTGCGGTGGCATATTATAGTTCGCGGGGTTATTATTGTTATGCAGTTCTTTCTGCGGTCCGCGCTGCGCTTTTTTGTAATGTTGTTGGCTCTGTCCCTGTGAGCCCCAGTGTCGCGCAGGAGGCTACTCTTTCTGCTACCCACGCTGCCTGGGTAACCCATGAACAGGAAATAGTGTCCCTGTTAATTGGCATGTTATGAAAATCAAGGAGGACCTTCCCTATTTCGTTCGAGAAGGCAATCGCATTATATTCACCACCACCGATGGTGAGGAAATGGTGTATGAGGTCAAAAACACATTTCTTCAGCCCGTCGAATGGGGGTTTATGCCAGATACAATATTTAAGCTGATCGGAATTGATGATGTAACGGAGTTCGCTTTCATGTCTTACGGATATGAACCTACTACTAAACCCCCTTGGTGGCCTGAGTTTAAAGAAGGCGATATGGTTGCCGCATCTCGTATTGTAACGGAATTGTCAAAATATTGCAATGTTCACGTAATATAAACCTCATCTTATGACATCTAATCAAAAAAAGGTGCGGAAGCACATCCGCTCCAACTCCCGCTTCTACCACGCGGCGATGGGCGCAATCCACGAGTGTCGCACCCTAAAAGCTGCCACCAACCGCTTCATGCGGAAATACGGGTATTACAGGCTACCGGACGGAAGTCTGCTGACCCGGCTTTCTGTATACCGCGCCCTGCTCCCCGTGTGGGAAGAAGTAAAGGGGTCCCAACCTGTGTAACCTCATTTTATCACGTTTAAAAGTCTCATCAATGAGCAAGTTGCTGCAAATCCTGACGCAAGACAAGAAGGAAATCGACCAGGAAGTCGCGGAAATCACCGTTCAACAGCAGGCGGTTAACCTGCAAAGCGAACAGGTCAACATCACCCGGCAACTGTCACAGTTGAAAAAGCAGCGCACGGACGTACTCCGTGCAACGTGCGACAACACGTGGCAGAAACTGGTGGAAATTGATCAAAAGATCGAGGAGCTCGGCCAAACCGCAGAACGGCTGTCCAACTACCGGACGGAGTTTTTGAGTTGATGTTTCGCGCATTGGGGCAACAATCCCCCTTAACGTGAGCGGTTGGCTCACGGTGCGCAGAGAGGGTTTCACAACCCTCTCCCCGGCCCGTTCGTCTAGTGGTTAGGACGCAAGATTTTCAGTCTTGTCACATAGGTTCGATTCCTATACGGGCTGCTAACCAATTAATTCTTTATTATGAGCAAGTTGCTTGGAATCCTGACCAAGGATCAAAAGGACGTCAGCGCCGAAAAGGCCGCAATCGATGTCGAACAGCAGGCTGTCAACCTGGACGCGTACGCCGTGGCCACAAAGCGGAATTTGTCCGCACTGAAGGCACAAAGTGTCCAGATTCTCCGGGGCTGCGCCACGAACATGTGGCAGAAGTACGACGAGAACCAGGGACAGATCGCAGAGCTCGAAGAGGTTCTGCGCCGTCTCGACGCCTACAAAGCCGAGTTCTTCGGTTGATTAAATTGGTGGCAGGCAACGTCTCCCTGCCAGAAAGAGGATAGTCGGTCCTCACCACAAAATCAACCATCATGAAGATTATCGGACTTGTGCGCTCCTGGTGGATGCGTGCGCTTTTTTATTCGACGGTTTTTAAGCTGGAGAAAAAAATCGCCGACCTCGAAACACAACGGGTTGACCTATCAAAACGGTCAAACATCCCGTGGCGGTGTCTCGTGGAATTGGATCAGCAAATTGACGCCCTTCGCCAAAAAAGGGATCGGTTTGCGCATTACCAAACCGTTTTACTCTGACCAAAATGAAGAACAAAGAATTGTTCATCACGACCCCTACGGGGAGAGTATTTCGTGCTGTAGTTCGCGCACACCACGTTGCGTTGCAAGACGGTGCCAATAACAACGATTTATTCGTTGAACTTGGTATTTGTGACAAAACGGGTTTTTGCGCTACGGCGTACGGATACCGACCCACCAAGGGCAACTGGCCATGGTTCCGGGAGAACGACTTCGCGGCTCTCAAACGTCTGTTAAAGGCGTTGTGCGACGCAGGTTGTACTATCACCGAAACCGGGGAGACGCAGAAAAAGCATCTGAGCAAGCCGACCACCTACCGGTCCGCATGTCAGACGGCTGACTGCCAGCCATGCAGAGAGCAGCCATCGGCAAAGCCGACTTCGGTAGCTCCATCAGGTTACGTGCCGAAGTTCCGGTCCCCCCTCACGGGGAGTGGAATCACGTGGTAACCCACCGAGAGGGGGGAGGCTCACAGCCTCCCCTTTTTTTTCACCAACTATCAATCCTTAAAAAAAATGAGTGTGAAACCAACGACGCTCATCGGCCCTAAACTACAGATGGTAGCCGAGAGTGTCAACAGCGAGTTCGCAGCCATTCTGCAAAGGCTCAACTCGAAGGAGTGGGGACCCGAGTTCGACCGCTGCTTCGAGATTGACGATACAGGGGTGATATCTTTCTTACCCAAAGGCAAAGAAGGGGCCACCGAAAAAGGGGGCTTTGCTGAAGTAAACCGCCAGAGTGGTAAGACGGGGCGCGTTCTGAAAAAATTGCCCATCGAGTGGGACAACGATCAAGAGATTGAAAAATTGTCCCATGAAATCGCATCTTTTTTCGCGGAGCCCAATATCGAAATTGTATCGGGCAAGGACATCCGCAAGTACTACTCGGGGTCGATGTACGCCGAGGGTGGCACTTTGGGGAGCTCGTGTATGCGTCACAGCAAATGCCAATCGTACTTCGGTCTGTACGAAAAGAATAGCCAGGTTGCAATGGCGATTCTGAAAAAAGACGGGCCGAAGATTTATGCCCGAGCACTTCTGTGGAAATTGGATAGCGGCGACACCTTCATGGACAGGATCTACTACACATCCGACAAGGAAATGCACATCATGATGAGATGGGCTAAATCCAAAGGCTTTCTTCACAAGGAATCCCAAAACTCAAACGCGGAGTTCAACTTCGTGTACCCGGATGGGTCAGTCAAGAAAGGTTTTGCCAAAGTCACGCTGGACACTACTGACTTCTCAGAGTGGCCCTATTGTGATACGTTACAGTACGTATCAATTGAAGCGAAAACCATATCAAACACAAGAAACGTTCGGAGATTGACGTCACAAAGCGGCGGCTTCTCTGAATAAAAACAATCACGATGGACCTCAAACTTCTAAAAGCCGTTCTGAGCCTCCAAGCGGAGAGCAGGAACAACAAACAGCAACAAGAGATCTTTGACGAAGTAAACAGATTGATCCCTAAGAGTTGCGTGGTAACGTATGATTCATACGGAAACATGTACATTCACAAAGGGAAAAAAGACGTTTACCCGTGCGTGGTCGCCCATGTGGACCAAGTCCACAAAATCGGCAAAAGCTTCGAAGTATTCCAAGCTGATGACGTGTTATTCGCCTTTGATGGCTCCGCTGCACGTCAGGTGGGTGTCGGTGGGGACGATAAATGCGGGATCTATCTTGCAATTCGTGCTTTACGGGAACTACCCGCGTGCAAGGTTGTTCTATTCAAAGACGAAGAGGTGGGATGCATTGGTTCTTCCAAGTGCAACCTCGAATTCTTTTCCGATGCGTGTTTCATCATACAAGGGGACCGCAGGCACACGACCAGTGATTTCATCAATTACACCAACGGAGTCGAAACCACCTCTGATGCCTTTGAAAAAGCCATCGCCCCGGTTATCAAATCGTTCGGGTACAAATTGGCATCCGGGTCAAGCACCGACGTTGGTGAGTTGGTCCGCAGAGATGTAGGATGTTGCACGACCAACTTGGCTTGCGGCTATCACATGCCACACACGAGCAGCGAGTACGTGGTAATTTCCCAATTGGCAACGTGTGAAGAGTTGATGTTTGCCCTATTTGCAGAATTCGGGGCAACCCGCTGGGAACACATTGCCGAAAAGAAAGGATGGGGACGCAAACCCTATGGTGCATCCACGTGGTCCGATTGGGGCTTGCCGTCAGGCAATACATCTCACAATAACCACTTGCCTGCATCCATTACAGGGTGTTGCGACCTTTGCGGAAGCAAGACCACACCAACGGATGACAAATCAGATGAGTACTGCGGCAGTTGCAAACTGTACGCTAGTGACATCAAATGGTGGAACGCTGAAATTGCAAGACATGGCGCCTAAAACAACGTGTGGCAGTCTGTTAGACATGCTGCCGAACTCAATCTACAAGGCTGTTGCTATTTCCAAATCCAAAATTGGAGGCAGTGTCTTCGAGAAAGATGAAGGCATACATATGGTGTATACTGTCAAAGTCTCGTATCCTGACGGCAGATATCCCAACTATATTGTAGACCTTCCTATTGTCTTTTGCACCACGGATACACTGAAGGACAAATATCCGTATTTGCTGTCAACCGATGACAAGTATGCCTTTGTCTTGAAAGGGTTTGTAATATCTACCTTTGACTTTTCGAGCTTCCGTTGTACGGGGCGGGATGGCGTATCGAAAGAGACCCCCTCTTTTCATAACGCAATATCCGAGACTTATTTTTGGGCCAAGACACTTATCCCAAAGAAAAAAAGTCAGAAAGCCCCACTTTTTTCGGTGTTCGTACCCGGTGTATGGGTAGAACCGAGAATAAAGGAAAGTTATATCACCTCGGTGATTGGTAGAAATGCCAACCTACACAAGGGGGTAGTACTGTCAAGTACTAGCGAACGTGTCGTCGTAAAGTGGTTATCTAATGTCACGGCCATGCACAACCCCGCTTATATAGCGATTGCGGATTTAGCCGATGTCATTGAAGCAGCCAAATTATTATCCTCTCAAACAGTCGAGAAATGGAATCAGCAAACTATCCACAAGCTCCCCATCTAAGCCTCCCTGTTTCTAAAACAACGCAGGGGTGGAAAAAGACCTTGGTCAAGAAAAAATGGATGCGGACGGTCTACTTCCAAGGAGACAGAACGCGACCAACCATAACCGCAGAAATCATGTCGTCGGAGCTTTTTAACAATCTCTACGACATGTCCTATCCTGCTGGATGGTATGTAGTCAATATCCATGGAATTCCCATCTGCTTCCAAGTCCCCACACGGGGCTTTTTTGTGGCCCCGAAGTTTACACAAGGCATCCCAAAGGGAAAGTCTCTCCCCAAAATAACTCTGGCTGTTGCAGCTGCCTATGATTTAGGTGTGAAGATCTACGGCATCATGCGACCCACAAAACAGAGTTCGATTGACCACTATTTCTCTAAGTATGTCAGGGTGTTAATCAAAAACAACAAGAATCCTTTAGCCCTATCCAAAGGAGAAATAGGCAAAATCGTTGAAGTAGACAGGGAAGACAGGATGTGCTCCGTTATTGTACCGTGGGATGATGAACGAGGGAATGTTTACCGGAACCCGCCCGCCGACGAGGATATATTTGAGTTTGATGAACTAATCCCTTTTGCCAGCTTGCCTAACAAAGGGTTGGTCGCGTCATCTGTTATCGTTGGCGATAAAGTTTATATGCCCGAAACCGGTATATACGGTAAGGTTGTTGAGGTGTCCAATGGTATTTGTTTTGTCCTGGTTACCCACGTTACCCCAAACTCAAAATACAAAATCCAAGACCGTGTCGAGGCATGGGTTGGATATAATAACATCTATGAATTACTGTTCAATTAAAAAGCATCAGCAATGATAAAACCACTTTTATACAAGGAAAGGTTCCACCAACACCTTCCTGAAATTGAAATCCCAAGCAACTTGCCGGGCGACCAATTCGAATATCGACACGGGATGCTGGTGGCACGTGAAGGGGGAGTATATCACGCCATTTTACCTGATGGAACCCTCTGTTCTGGTTCGTATTGGGATGTGTTTGACAAGCTTAAAATACATATGCGCACGAGATTTTTGAAATTAAAAGCGAAGAAAAAACACCCTGCCGATACCAAGGTTACCACCAGTAATATCAAGGAAGGGCTATTGGTTTATTTCAAAAACCCTCAAAATCAAATAATCCATAAAAACGGCAAAGTCTTATCATTTAATATCGATAGTGGGCTGGCATGGGTTTTATGGCCCGGGTTTGCTATGTCGTTTAGCTACTATATAGACAGCCCGAGTGTTACTTCTGGACTATACATGGAAAAACAAACATAAAAAATGGTATACACATTAGATTTTTGGGACATAGTAAAAACACAACCCCACGAAAAAACCACCTACCCGTGGGCAAAAGCGTATAGGTGGGACGGTACGAAATATGTAGTATCTAAAAATCAAAAAGCTATATGGAAAACAATTTTCCGGGATTGTGAAATACGTAAAGTAACCCAAACAGAAATCGTTTTGGTATACAATATGGCAGAACTAATTATTCCATTTCGTGTAGCACAACGTATTGCATATCAGATATACGGAAAATAAAACGTTTTCGACGTAAAACAAATATGACATGAAAATCAAACGTGGTATATTCCCCGGTGAAATACGCGTAACCCCGGTTAACTGGACTCTTAACGGCCCCCACTTAATGGTTGTCATGGTGGGGAATCGTTATTATCTTGCGCCAAGACCAGGATATGCGTTTAAAGAGGTTCCCGGATATAGGGGTGGTCGCGTATATGAACTTGTGGAAGGTCCTACTCACGAGTTGCCGGAAGGTCCGGCAGCTATTACCGCTTTAGGGACATCGTCTCGCTTTGGGTTCATGGTTGTTTTAGGCATTGCTATAGCGGCAGAAGATAAGATGACAACGTTCCAGGTTTTTGACGCTCTTAGCAAGTCGGCCCGTATTAACGGGGTACATTGTTTTTTATTTGAGTGAACTACCCACCGACTAAAGATCGGTGGGCTTCAGGAGTCAACACTCCTCGTAACCGAGGCAGTTCGTCCTGATTTTTAAGTCTGTGTTCCCCAGACAAATGATTTTTAAGAGCAAAAGATTTTATGTTACAAGCAGCATTTACATCACGGTTTAACAAAGTTCCGCAACTTTTACAAGTCCATTCACGGTCTTTTAATTGTAGTTCTTTGTTGATAGAGCCACAGTTTGAACAAGTCTTGCTTGATGGTGAAAATTGCCCTATACGTAGGATATTTTTACCATACCAGTCAGCCTTGTATTCTAACATAGAAACAAAAGTTGACCAACTTGCATCTTGGATAGATTGTGCTAAATTGTGGTTTTTGACCATGTTTTTTACAGCTAACGTTTCTAAGCATATCGTTTGGTTCTCACGAATCAGCATAGTAGAAACTTTATGTAAAAAATCTTTGCGTTTGTTTACTACATCTTCATGCAGTTTAGCGAGCTTCTTTTTGGTTCGCTTACCTTTATGTTTTGAATATTTACGTTGTACATATTTTAATTTACTTTGTGCTTTACGTAGGTATTTAGGGTTCTCAAATACTTCTCCTTCTGATGTAATAGCAAAGTCTTTAATCCCTAAGTCTATTCCAATAGTTGTACTTTCATTAATAGGAGCTTTAATTGGTAATTCTTCTCCTGTATCGCAAAGTATTGAAACAAAATATTTACCAGTGGGTGTAACACTTATAGTTGCACTTTTAATTGTACCTTTAGTTGGGCGATGTAGGGACATCTTAATACCATCTTTAAACTTAGGTATTATTAAAAGGTCATCTTCAACCTTGACATTTTGTGGTATTGCAAAAGATTGTTTACCCCTATGTTTAGACTTGAATTTAGGGAAACCTGCACCTTTAAAAAACTTCTTAAAAGCAATATCCATGTTTTGGATAGCTTGCTGTAAACTTTGTGAGTTTACTTCTTTAAGCCAAGGAAGTTCTTTTTTGAGTTCAGGTAATTGTTTGACTAAATCGAAAGCAGAATAGTTATGTTTAGCACTTATATACGCAGCGTTTTTAGTTTCCAACGCAAGATTGTAAACAAAACGGCTACTACCAATATGTTTGGCAATAAGCTCTTTTTGTGGCTCGGTTGGATACAGAAGATATTTAAACGCTTTAAACATACTTTAATTAGTACAAAAACCATACCAATTTATACAAATCGGACAAAATGTCAAAATTATTTAAAATGTAAGTGTAAAAGGAGTCGCTTACATCCCACCGAGCCTATCGGCATCAGTGAGTTTTACGCTCCGACATATAAAAACCTATGCAAACAAAAGAAAACATCGAGCGCCTCTTAAGAAGAGTTACGTTCAACTTTTTTGGCCACTCTTTTAATTGGAGAGTCATGGCCAAAGGAGACGGGTTTCTTATTCAAGTAGGGACAACAATGGAAGATGTCCTTACCAAAGAACAAAGCTTTCAAAAAGGCGGCAAACACTACATAAGCCAACATGCTGTCGATAGTGAAGTGATGCTTAAGGCTTTTAAGGCATGTAAAGATTTTGTGAATCATGAAATTCACGAGGCGTTCCGAATAGATAATGTACAGGTATTCGACCCACACGTCGATTTAGAATCGTTTATTGATGCCATGACGTATATGAAGAGAGATTCCCGCGCAGGGTCTTGGATTCCACAACGTCCTATGAATAACGTGTAAACTACCCAACCACTAAAGATGGCTGGGCTTTAGACGTAAACGGATGTACAGTACAGCACATATCATTCCATCTTTCAGCGTGATTTACAGCACGCCCAAGCGAGGCGATATTAAGAGAAGCGTTATAGTCGCTATCCAAAACATCAACTTCACAATTTTGATTTGTACATTTAAAAACCTTGTTAGTGCGTTTGCCGATATGTTTACAGCAAGAACAGGTTTGACTTGTGTACGCAGGTTCTACAACTACCAATTGAACACCATTAAGCAGGGATTTATATTCAAGGAAAGACCTCAATTGACCAAAATTCCAACGTCCGAGTTTTGTTCTAAACTTTTTGTTTCTACGTTTAGAAGTAAAGCGGATATTAGTAAGGTCTTCAATAGCAATTCCTTTACCTTGTTCTTTAGCAGATTGTACAAGGGATTTGCTAATAGTGTGATTCAAGATGGTAGCCGTTGTTCTTTCTTTGCCACTAAGCCGTTTCAGAAGCCTTTTGGAACTTCTCGTGCCTTTGCGTTGAATAGAACTCCGAACCTTTTGTTTTTGTTCCCGATAGGAATTAATCCAGTCGGCAGAGTGTTTAACTCCATCAGATGTAACGACCAAATCTGTCAAACCAAAGTCCACACCGATAAAGGTTTCAATATCGTCAACATCTTGTTCAGGAACGTCAACAGTTTGAAAAAGGTAAAACTTGCCTTTTTTATAAACCAAATCTGCCTCCCCTTTGATGTAAGGAATGTAGTCAGGATTGTGGCAGACAAAGTCAATCTTTTGCCTACCACCAATACACCACAAAGAAACCACGTTGTTAGGCTTGTAGGTCATTATTCGACTATCATAAGCAATACTGCCAAGTGGCTTAAAAGTACGTTTGGTTTTCTTATCCAACTTATAAGAGTCAGCAACTTTAGCTATTTGTCTTATAAGCATTTGGGAAGAAAGTTTAAACGTAGCCTTGTACGAATGGTAAACTTTGTGATGGAGTTTAAAATTATTGAAAATCTTTTCTTGACAAGCTATCTCAGAAATAGCGTCACAAACAGCATTAGCTTCCCTCATCGTTTGGAGAAGCAAGTTAGCCTGTTCATCAGTAGGCAAAAGTTTTATTTTCAGTGTCAACTTCATATACTATATATACGCACAAAGATACGAAAAAGTTTCTTATATCAGAAAATATTTTTAAATTTCTTTAACTTTTTAGGCGTTAGCGTGTCGCTTACCTCCCACCGAGCCTAAAGGCATCAGTGGGTTTCACGCTCCATAATATGAAAATTCGCGAAGACATTTGTAACGATCTTGTCCCGAATAAAGGGGATTTGATTATATTCACGTTGCCTTCAGGCAAGACGTATAAATATAGCGTCAAAAGGAGTTTTTTAGGAATACAGGAATCTAGCGAGACCAATCGACTTATTTTAAAGGAAGCTTTCGGGTCAAATGAAAATATTGAACGCATATTATCTGACTGTTATGGATATCCACCTAGAATGGCTGGGGGATGGCCAAATTATGATAGTAATGACTTTATGGCAGTAAAAAAGGTTTTGGATGCGATTAAAGCA
Organism: uncultured Candidatus Saccharibacteria bacterium; assembly: GCA_964493575.1. Lineage (GTDB taxonomy): Bacteria > Patescibacteriota > Doudnabacteria > UBA920 > UBA920 > UBA920. The sequence goes on from CAZBOT010000013.1 coordinate 36,146, forward strand.
AGAGGGATACAAGTGAGTATTGTCCCGAGCTTGGAATATCGCTGGCACTTTGAACCCCCATTCTAAAACAAAAATGACAATGGATATAACAACACGAATTGCGCCGTCCCCCACAGGACACATGCACCTAGGTACCGCAAGAACCGCTTACTTTAACTGGTTGGCTGCCAAGTCGGTAGGGGGACGATTTATATTACGGATTGATGACACCGATATGGTGCGGTCCAATCCCGAATATACCAAGTCTATTATGGAGTCTATGCGACTTCTAGGACTCGACTACGACGACGTGTACTATCAATCCAAACGGAATGACGTGTACCGACGTTATTTGCAGACATTGCTTGACCAGGGGGATGCCTTGGAAAAAGACGGGGCTGTTTTTCTCATGACCGGAACAGAGAGGACCGAGTGGAGTGACTGTCTCACGGGGGATATACGTATTTCAGGTCCAGAAAGAGAAGGTCTCCGAGAATTAGTATTGTTCAAATCAGACGGAAGCCCGACCTATCATTTTGCGTCGGTAGTGGATGATATCGAAATGGGTGTGAATTGTGTAATCCGAGGAGTAGACCATATTTCCAACACTCCTAAACAGATTGCCATATACGACGCTTTGCGGAAACCTCTGCCTGAGTATTATCATATCGGACTCATTATGGGTTCGGATGGGAAAAAACTGTCTAAACGACACGGCGCATCATCTGTGGTGGATTATGCTGATTATCACCCGGAAGCCCTTTTAAATCTCATGCTTCGCATGGGTTGGGGACCATCTGTTGATGACAAATCTACCGCTATTATCCCCAAAGAAAAAGCTTTAGGATTGTTTTGGTCCGGCGGCAGGATGCGGTCAGCCCCTTCCAAATTGGATATGACTAAACTTGCTTGGTTACATAAAAAATATTCGCGATGAAAATAAAAAAGGGAATATTCCCAGAAATAAGTGTCGGTATGAAGGTAACGCGATACAGAGACGCTACCCCGGAGGAATGGGTCCACATAGGCCGTATCCGATATCCGAAATCCGAAGTCTGTGTTGTAACGAAGATGGCAGAGTACCGCCCTGGGAAATATATGATACAGGTTCAACCTGGTGGCGACGGATGGTATCCAGAGAAAATATTTACACCGTTATGAAAATCAAGGATTCTGTCATCGGTGATTTCGGGGGTAGGGATTATCGAATAAGAGAAATAGTGAATGGCGTCATCATACGTGAAGTTTTATACGACACGTGTAATGGTACATGCGCTCGACTTGTATATCACCAGGCGGGTTTATATAGCCCAACGTCCTATTTACAGATGCGCACTCTATCTTATTTATGGCGTGAATATCGGACCTTAACCAATGAGGAATACTGGTTATACCACCCCCATATAAAAATATATGAAAAGAAATACCCATGAGAATCAAAAACGGGGTTACACATATCTGGAACGCTTATAGACGCGGGAACATGTGGTGTAACGCCATTGGCACGCTTACTACAAACTTGGTATTCCCTCAATTTACGATAAATTTAACATTAAGTACTTGCGCATAATGTAGAGGTAACCTATCTTTGTCGCTCATAAAATATCATCAAAATGAGCGAACTGTTAACTTACTTTAATGGAAACGAATTGGCGGCACAGGTGTGGCAGTCCAAATATGCTGCACCGGGGGAAAGAACCCCTGACGATATGCACCGACGAATGGCGCGGGAACTCTCACGTGTCATGTCAGAGATAGACCCTGTGTTCGACGAAGAGTTCGTCTTCAATCTTTTGAGGGACTTCAAATACATTGTTCCGCAGGGTTCGATTATGGCCACCCTTGGAGTACGGGATAAGGTTGCAAGTTTATCAAACTGTTTTGTTATCGAATCTCCGAGGGATTCATACGGCGGAATCCTTAAAACCGACGAGGAGCTCGTACAGCTGATGAAGCGACGGGGCGGGGTAGGTGTAGATATATCCACCCTCCGTCCAAGGGGTGTTGCCGTAAAAAATGCAGCAGGCACCTCAACTGGTGCGGCATCTTTCATGGAGCGGTTCTCCTCAAGCACTAGGGAGGTTGCGCAGGATGGTAGGCGAGGTGCTTTAATGCTTACGATCTCCGTCAAACATCCAGATGCCGAGGAGTTCGTAAACATGAAACGCGACCGCACCAAAGTCACAGGGGCAAACGTATCAGTACTGCTCACCGATGATTTCATGCGAAAAGCTCAAGATGACGATGATTACATTCAAGTATGGCCATGCGATTCCATTTTGAGTGCAGAAGAAATCGAGAAAGCGGGTAGAGAAGAATATAATACACTCATTCCTCTTAACGGAAAGTATGTCAAAAGGATAAAGGCAAAGGAGTTGTATGATGCTATTGTGTACAATGCTTGGGACAATGCAGAGCCTGGACAGTTGTTTATTGATAGGCTGCATGATTATTCCCCAGACGGCGTTTACGATGAATATAAAACGATTACCACAAACCCGTGCAGCGAGATCGGGATGGGATCTTATGACGCCTGTCGTCTTATTGCCATCAATCTGTTTTCCTACGTCATAGACCCGTTTACGAAAAGCGCTCGCTTCGACCACGACCTATTCTCTACTCACTGCGGATACATGCAAATTATGGGGGATGCCATTGTGGATTTGGAATTGGAGCACATTGGTAAAATCCTTTCACACATCGATAAAAGCCCTGAACCAGAAAGCATTAAGCACAGGGAAAGGGAACTGTGGATGAAAGTAATGGAGACGGCTTCTCGTGGTCGCCGCACAGGATGTGGGATTACCGCACTTGGGGATACCATAGCAGCCCTTGGTTTAAAGTATGACAGCGATGAGGCTTTACGGGTAACAGGAGACATAATGCGTACCAAATTCGTAGCTGAATTGGAAGCATCAGCACACTTGGCGGACATGAGCCGAGCCTTTTCAGGATGGAGCTACCAAGCAGAGCAAGATACGAATTTCTCAAAAATGATTAAGGAGGAGTTTCCTGACCTTTGGCGAAGGATTTCACAGTCAGGACGCAGGAATGTATCGTGGAGTACCATCGCCCCTACAGGTTCATTGAGTATATTAACACAAACTTCCTCTGGGTTGGAGCCTATGTTCATGCCATTCTACACCCGACGAAGGAAGATCAACCCTAACGATACCTTCAACCGTGTGGACTTTGTGGATCAAAATGGGGACCAGTGGATGGAGTATCCCGTATTGGAGCCAAAGTTCAAGATGTGGATGCTGATGCAGGGTGTAGCGGACCCCTCCGTTCTATCCAAAGACGAGGTACAGCATTGGTTTGAGAAGTCCCCATGGTACGGAAGTTGTGCGGGGGATATAGATTGGGAACGCCGCGTAGACATGCAAGCAGTGTGTCAGAGGTTCATTTCCCATTCCATATCATCTACAATTAATATTCCGAACTCTGCTACCAAAGAGGATGTAGAACGCATTTACATCAGAGCTTGGCAGAAAGGATTGAAAGGGGTTACCGTATACAGGGATGGTTGCAGGTCAGGAGTGTTGGTAGCGGATGCCAAAAAAGAACAATTCGTTCAACACGATGCCCCAAAACGACCGAAAGAATTAGATGCCGATTTGTATCACGTCACTGCAATGGGAAAACGATGGACGGTATGTGTTGGCTTACTGGAAAATAAACCGTATGAGGTATTTGCGACACGCGGGGAATTCGGTATACATGGGCAGTCTGGCAAACTTGTCAAGATTCGTAAAAAACAATACGGATTTTTCGTTGATAATAATGCAGTGAACACTGATATTACAGCATACAGCACAGGTGAAGAAGCGGCGGTCACACGATTAATTTCAACATCTCTCAGGCATGGTGCAAAAATTGACTTTGTTGTTGATCAACTCTCATCATTTGATGGTCCAATTGTATCTTTTTCTAAGGCTATTGCTAGGACTTTGAAAAAATACAACACCATACAGGAAGAGTTATGCACGGAATGCGGCTCGACGAATATTGAACGAAGCGAAGGATGTCTACTTTGTAAAAAATGTGGGCACAGCAAATGCTCGTGATTTTAACTACATTGTTATGAAAATGTCAACATCTGTTTCTAAGGATATTTATATAAATATCCTACGGACCGAAGAAGAGCCGCTCTCTGTTAGACTCTTTGGGGTCCTGGCAGACCAGAATCCCGCATTTTGTGTTAAATACGCCATCAGGTGCTGTGAATTAATAGAGCATGAACTGCCCCCATACTCAAAGCACGCGTTGTCCATACTCAAAGATTTTGAAAACCGAACCCGAGAGGAGTTAGAAGCAGCATTTCTTCTCGCTAAGAAGGCATCTGATTATGGGGGGCGGTATGATGCTCGTGCAGTTCTTTCTGCGGTCCGCACTGCGCTTTTTTTTATTGCTGGTGATGGCCCCGATACCTCAAATACTGCTTGTATTGTAGCTACTCGCGTTGCCTGGTACGGAACCCTTGAACAAGAAATAGTGTCTCTGTTAATTGACATGTTATGAAAGTTAAATTAGGTATTAAATGAATATCCTACTACGTAATGAGTTCATGGATTTTTTCAAAAATGTAGTGAATAACTGGGATACTACTATGATTGATAATTACCTGTCAATTAATAGTTTACCTAAACCGAATTGTGAAAGAAAAGAAATAATCCAAAGAATTATCAGACATGAAGAAAACCATATATACAATGTATCAGATGAAGATGTGATTAATTTATACAATTTTTGGAAAGAAATATCATAAAAGTATGAAAAAGTTGTTATTCTTCTTACAGAGTCCGGATATGACACAACTACTACTTTATGTAGTCATTCTAATCTTACTATTCAATATTATATGGGCCTGAATGGAATCGACGGGATTTTACGCCTATGTTCTCACGCCGCAGACTGACTCCTACTGTCTGCGTATCAAAAATGTCAGGAACTTTAACTGGCGAGTATAACGCAATGGAGGCATATGCGCAAGGCGCTGACGCCACCTCCGATCTCTTGGCAGGGATCGCAGTCAACCCGGAGTTCGCAGGATTTGTGAACGCCACTGCCGACGCTGAAGCTGAGTTCGTCTTAGCCTAAGTTTTTTAAGTCCTTCCTGTTTAGTCGGTAAAACAGGTGGTGGAGCCGGTGACTTCGGTCACCCCATTTTAAGCGTGTAGACGGAACATGGAAACGAAAATATCCGGACGCGGGTTCGAATCCCGCCAGGTCCACAACTTTTAAATTAACCGGTATGAAGAAAATTCCTGTTGAAGGCATGAACAGCACATACATGATACTCAC
>CAZBOT010000014.1:0-8268 GCA_964493575.1 uncultured Candidatus Saccharibacteria bacterium
TATGACTCAAGTAAAGTTGAAAATTAAGAAAGGCGATACTGTTAAAGTATTGTCCGGCAAAGATAAGGGTAAGACTGGAAAAGTCTTGCGCGTACTTCCAAGTGCCGGTAAGGTTATCGTGGAAAACGTAAATGTCCACACTAAGTACGAACGTCCAAAAGGAACTCGTCAAAGTGTTGCTCAACAAGTTTCCTTCGCCAGCCCGCTTCCTGCCTCAAAAGTAATGTTGATTGATTCTAATTCTGGCAAACCAACTCGCGTTGGTTACCAGATTCTAGAAAATGGCTCTAAGCAACGTATCGCTAAGAAAAGTGGAAAAGCAGTCTAACCGACACGAAGTGTCGTCCCGGACTTAATCCGGGATCTAATAATATTTATTTATGAATCGTTTACAAGAACAATATAATAAAGAGATTACCCCAGCGCTCAAGGAAAAGTTTGGCTACAGCAATGTTATGGCTGTACCGAAGATAAAGCAGATTAACCTTAACATCGGTGTTGGTAAATACCTTAAAGACAATCGGTTTATGGAATCTATCCGCAAAGATCTTACCGCCTTAGCTGGTCAGAAGCCAGTTGAAACTAAAGCTAGGAAGTCTATCGCAGGATTCAAGATTCGTGATGGACAGGTTGTAGGTATGACCGTAACCCTTCGTGGGCAGCGTATGTATGACTTCCTCGATAAGTTGATTAGTATTGGTCTGCCTCGGGTGAAGGACTTCCGTGGTCTCTCTAAGAAAGGTTTTGACCGCCGCGGGAATTACAACTTGGGTCTCAAAGAACACTTGGTGTTCCCAGAAATTTCCCAAGACGCCCTCGAACATATCTTTGGTCTCCAAGTTACAATCGTAACTGATGCAGGCAAAGACGAGCCAGCTTACGAGCTGCTTAAAGCAATGAAGTTTCCCTTTAAAGACTAACCGCGCTTCCAGATTTGGCCAACTCCGTCGTTATTTTCCTTGGAACCCTGTCACCGTAACTTTCATTACGGCTCCAGTGTTCCGCGGAAAATGCCTCGGATTTCACTCAAATCTGAAACCGCTAACATTAAATTATTATGGCTAAAAAGAGTTTAATCGCAAAAGCAAATCGTAGTTTAAAAAAGCCGAAATTTTCCTCTCGGGTAATTCGACGTTGTTTGAAGTGCGGCCGTAAAGCTGCTTTCATGAGAGATTTCTCTTTGTGCCGTATTTGTTTTAGAGAATTAGCTAGCCGCGGAGAAATCCCTGGCGTAGTAAAGGCATCCTGGTAAAACTATGTATACAGATCCAATTTCCGACATGTTAACAAGAATCCGCAATGGGCTTGCAGCTGGCAAGCAGGATTTGGTAATGCCTTACTCCAAGTACAAGCATAATTTGGCCCAGGTATTGTTAGAAGAAGGTTTTCTTTCCGGCGTAAATGAATTACCAGGTCGCGTGAAGATGTTACAGATCAACCTTAAGTACGATAATGGTGGTAGTCCAGTAATTTCTGGGATTAAGCGCGTTAGCACTCCAGGACAAAGAATTTATATGCCAGTTGGGAAGATTCCTCGTACTAATGGTGGCTATGGTGTTACCGTTGTTTCAACTTCGAAAGGTCTAGTTACAGATAAGCGCGCCCGCAAGGATCGCATCGGTGGAGAAGTAATTTGCCAAATTTGGTAATCAAATATATATGAGTAGAATTGGAAAAAAACCAGTTATTCTTCCAAACGGCATTGAGGCTGTTCTGAAAGACCAGACCCTAACCATCAAAGGTGGTAAAGGTACTTTGACTATGACAGTTCATCCTAAAGTTTCTGTAGAAATTAAGGATGGGGAAGTACTAGTTGATGTAGCTAAGAAAGAAGATAAGCGCGAAAAAGCTCTTTGGGGTTTGTCTCGAGCTTTAGTTCAGAACATGGTTGATGGTTTAGAAAAAGGTTACACTAAGCAATTAGATGTGGTTGGAGTTGGTTTTAAAGCTGAGGTTCGTGGTAAAGATTTAGTTTTGGCTTTAGGTTATTCTCATCCAATCGAATTCCCAATTCCTGAAGGTATAGAAGTAAAGGCAGAAAAGGATCCAGCCAAAGTAACTATTCAGCAATACCAGACCACTATTACATTGACTGGTATTGATAAGCAGTTGGTAGGCCAGGTCGCTGCCAACATTCGTGAATTAAGAAAGCCAGAACCTTATAAAGGTAAGGGTATTCGTTATAGTGACGAAAACATCTTGCGTAAGGCTGGTAAAGTCGTTAAAGCGGTAGGTAAATAATATGAATAAGATTCAACATAAACAATTAAAGCATCAACTCCGCAAGGGACGAGTGCGTAGCGTAATTTCCGGTACACCTAGTCGTCCACGCTTGTCTATCTTCCGTTCGAATACACATATTTCTGCTCAGATTATAGATGATGAAACTGGAAAGACTTTAGCAACCTCCTCGACTACTAATATGAAAGCTAGTGGTAACAAAGTAGAACAAGCTGTAGCGGTAGGTAAAGATATTGCTGCTAAAGCTCAAGCTGCTGGGGTAAAAGCTGTTGTGTTTGATCGCGGTGGTTATAAGTATCATGGTCGCGTTAAAGCAATCGCTGATAGTGCTCGTGAAGCTGGCCTGCAATTTTAATTCTAATTTTAAATAACTATGGATAAGAAATCTCGCAAACCGAATAATCGCACTCCACAACAACCTCGTGAATTTGATCAGAAGGTTGTGGAAGTTAAGCGCGTCACCCGTGTTACTGGCGGTGGTAAGCGCATGCGTTTCCGTGCTTTGGTGGTAATTGGTGACCACAAAGGCAAGGTTGGCATTGGTTTGAGAAAAGGGATGGACGTTGCTGAAAGCGTTAACAAAGCTGTGAATGCTGCAAAACGCAATATGATTACTGTGCCGATTGTTAATGACACTATTCCTCACGAAGTAAAAGTAAAGTATAAGTCTAGTAAGCTCCTTATGATGCCTGCTCGCCCTGGTACTGGTGTAATCGCTGGTGGTGCTGTTCGAAGCGTATTGGATATGGCCGGCATTAAGAACGTTATCAGTAAGAGAGTTGGTTCTAATAATAAGACTAATAATGTTCGCGCTGCTTATCAAGCATTCAAAATGATGCGTAGCAAAGAAGATATTTTAGCCGCTCGCAAATAACCGACCACAGGTCGTCCTGAGTCCCGAAAGGGACGAAGGATCTATCCATAGATCCTTCGCTTCGCTCAGGATGACGTAATTAATAAAATATATGATTAAGCTACACGATTTAAAACGTCATCCAAAATCAACCAAGCGCCGCAAAGTAGTTGGTCGTGGTGTTGGAAGTGGTCACGGTACTTATTCCACTCGTGGTGCTAAAGGGCAGAAGTCCCGCACGGGTCATTCCAAATCACCAGCTCGTTTTGAGGGTGGACGCCAACCATTAATTCGCCAAGTTCCAAAAGGACGTGGATTCAAGAGTATTCACGAGAATGCAATGGCTGTTAGTGTTACCGCACTTAACAAGTTTGCTGATGGCGATAAGGTAACAATTGCTAGCTTAAAGAAAGCTGGGTTGATTCCCAATACTGTTAATCGCGTTAAATTACTCAAAGGTGATTTAAAGCGTAACTTAACAGTAAGTGTACCGGCATCTGTAACCGCAAAAGAAGCGATTGAAAAAGCTGGCGGCAGCGTAAAATAATAACTTTTTTGATGCCATCTTTGCCTGTGCCTAAGATGGCATCTATTGTATAATATCAATATGAATAAACTCAGTTTAATTTGGAAAACTAAAGATTTGCGTTGGAAGATTGCTATGGTCCTCATTCTGTTGTTGATGACTCGCGTTTTGGCGCATATACCGATTCCTGGAATTAGTGTTGAAGGTTTAAGAACTTTTTTTGAAGGTAATCAGTTTCTTAATTTGTTAAACATCTTTTCGGGTGGCGGCTTAAAGAACTTCTCAATCGCGTTGTTGGGTGTCGGCCCATATATTACTGCCTCAATTATTATGCAGTTATTAACCATGATTGTGCCTTCGTTGCAAGATTTGCAGAAGGAAAGTGGGGAAGCTGGCCGTACTAAGATTAACCAATACACCCGATTCTTAACTATCCCTTTGGCAATTCTTTCTGGATTTGGGACAATTCGTTTATTGCAAAGCCAAGGTGGCGCTGAGTTACTTGGTGTGTTCACACCATTCCAGTGGTTTCTAACTTTACTCGCGATTACAGCCGGAACCATGTTAGTGATGTGGATTGGTGAGATTATTTCTGAATATGGTATTGGTAATGGATTGTCCTTGGTGATTTTTGCTGGGATTGTGGCGCAACTGCCATCCAGCGTTGGTTCATTGATTGAATTGTATGATCCAACTCAATTACCAACGATTTTAGGGTTTGCTGCCGTGGCCTTGTTAGTTATCGCTGGGGTGGTATATGTCACAGAAGCGCAGCGGAATATCCCGGTCTCGTATGCTAAACGCATGCAAGGGGAGCGCCAGGTTGGAGGAGTGAATTCTCACTTACCATTACGTCTTAATCAAGCAGGGGTAATTCCAATCATCTTTGCCATCTCTTTGTTGTTGTTTCCAGCAATCATTGCCCAGTTTTTTGTAAATGCCAAAACTCCATTGGTTGCTGAATGGGCACAAAAAGCAATTGATTTTACTAACAATCAAGGTTTGTGGTATGGTATCGCTTATTTTGTGCTGGTTGTATTGTTTACTTACTTCTACACTAATATTGTGGTCAACCCAGATGATGTTGCGAAGAACATGCAGCGTAGCGGTGGTTTTATTCCAGGGATTCGTCCTGGTCACCAAACAGCTGATTATTTATATAAAGTTTTGAATCGAATCACTTTACCAGGCTCCTTGTTCTTAGGGTTTATTGCCATCCTGCCATTTTTAATGCAAACCTGGACCGGTACCCAAGCTCTAACTTTTGGTGGAACTGGGCTGTTGATTGTGGTTTCTGTTGTGATTGAAAGTATCAAACAGGTTGAGGCACAACTGACTATGCATGACTATCAGAAGTAAGGAAATTTTTTATTTCAAATTTAAACCCCCGCAGAGCGGGGGTTTTTGTATGTTCGACCGAGCTTGCCGCTCAAGCCGATGGGCTACGTTTCGCTTTGCGAAACTGGGCCCAGAGCCTTTCGCTTTGCAAGCCCGGTCTTTCAGAAGGGAGTTAGAAGATTAAGATATTTTGTGGTATAATATAGCCATTATGGAGCAAAAAAATAAAGAAATTCCTACACAATTCGAACAACCGAGCACGGAAATGGCAACTCCAGAAGTTGTTCCGTCTCTGGAAACAGAAGGCTTTATTGTTGAACAGCCAATGACTGTCGAAGAGAAACAAGAACTTACCGAACAGTTGTCTGGCCAAGCAGAAGTTACCACCACTACTGAGGAAGTTAAAGCTGTGGCTCCTCAGGAGCGGGTTGTTGGATCAGTGGAAACAGATAAAGCCTATGAGCATTTAAAAGGAGATAGTAGAGAAATCAAAGATAGTGACGCCTATGAAATCATCAATGATTTAATGAATAGCGGGTCTTAATTAGGGATTAATATTAGTTAGAAACAAAAAGAAAAATTATCAGATGTTATTCGGATTTGATCTCAGTACGATACTTATAGCCACACTACTACTAGCGGTTTTAGTAGTAGTCTTTGTATTGGCTGCGATTTATTACATTCATCGCTACTGGTATTACAAACATGTAATTTTGCCGCGCACTAAAAATTGGGTGTTTTTGGAAATTCAAATGCCCAAGGAAAACAGTGAGAATAAAGATCGGCCACTGCAGGATGACGAAAAGAAAAAACTCATTGCCGTTGCCGAACAACTTTATACAACGCTTTCGGGGATTAGCCACGAAAACTGGTCTTGGCAACCCAAAGATTATATTAGTTTTGAAATCGCTTGCGCGCAAAAAAAGATTTCTTTTTATATCAATTGCCCGAAGCACCTGCAGGATTTAATTGAAAAGCAAATCCAAGCACAGTATCCGCACGCTTTTATAGAACAAATTAAAGGTTATAATCCTTTTTCAAAAACAGGTGAGCTGGCCGCTGCCGAACTACAGCTCAACAAGCAATACATGTACCCACTTCGTTCTTATAAAGATATGGAATCAGACCCACTCAATGCACTAACTAATGCGATGTCTAAATTATCCGAGCAAGATGGGGCAGCGATTCAAATGATTCTTTATCCAGCCGGGACATATTGGCAACACAAACCTCGTCACATGGCTTTGGAAATTCAGCAGGGAAAGAACCCAAATATTGTCACCCAAACTGCAGGTGGCAAGTTGGCTAGAGAAGTTGGGAGCGGATTAAAAACTAGTGTTCTCGGTAGCAACAAGCCCACATCTGATCAGGCGCAACTGCGTAGTGATTTGAGTGGTACTTACTCTGCAATAAATCTAACTCCAATGCAGCAGGAGATGGTGAAGCGTTTTGAAGAAAAGGCGAGTCGCCCTGGGTTTTATACCAATATCCGGGTAGTAACTTCTTCCGAAGTGCCTGGTCAGGCAGCTTTACATTTGCAAAACATCACCTCTTCCTTTCTGGAATACAACATGGCACCATTCAATGGTTTTCGGGTTAAATCCCGAAAAAAGAATCGGATTGTTAAAGACTATATCTTTAGAATTTACCGTCGCTACGGACGGAAAATGATTCTTAATACCGAAGAGCTGGCTAGTATTTGGCATTTACCAACGCCATTTTTAGAAACACCAAATATTAAATGGTTGTTGTCCAAAAAAGCACCAGCACCGGTAAATTTGGCGCAGGGGGGATTATTATTGGGGCGCAATATTTATCGAGGAGTGGAAACTAAGATTCACATTGCCCGAGAAGATCGTCGCCGACATATGTATATTTTAGGTCGCACTGGGGTTGGAAAAACTGAAGTCATGAAGTATATGGCAGCTCAGGATATTGCTAATGGAGAAGGTCTTTGTATTATCGATCCTCACGGTGATTTTATAGAGGATGTTTTGCCGCATGTACCAAAGCATCGCGCTGAGGATGTTATCTTATTTGACCCTTCTGACATCGAAAGGCCGCTTGGACTTAATATGCTAGAGGTCACTCGAGAAGAGCAAAAAGATTTTGCAGTTCAGGAAATGATTTCCATCTTTTATAAGTTGGTCACTGACCCAGCCATGCTCGGGCCAATGTTTGAGCATAATATGCGCAACGCCATGTTAACGTTGATGGCGGACGAGCAGAGCCCAGGAACTATTGTCGAGATTCCAAGAATTTTTACAGATACAGAATTCCAAAAGTTTAAAGTGTCTAAAGTTGCTGATCCTGTGGTGCGAGCATTTTGGGAAAAAGAAATGGCTAAGACTTCTGATTTTCATAAGTCGGAAATGCTGGGTTACTTAGTTTCTAAAGTTGGCCGGTTTGTGGAAAATAGTATGATGCGTAACATTGTTGGTCAAGCCAAGAGCTCATTCAACTTCCGCGACATTATGGATAACAAAAAAATCTTACTGGTGAATTTAGCTAAAGGTAAAATCGGGGAGATGAATGCAAGGCTCCTTGGTTTAATCATTGTTTCCAAGATTCAAATGGCAGCCTTATCTAGAGCTGATCAGCCAGAAGACCAACGCCAAGATTTTTATCTTTATGTTGATGAGTTTCAAAATTTTATCACTGATGCGTTTTCTTCTATTTTGAGTGAAGCCCGAAAGTACAAACTTAATTTAATCATTGCTCACCAATTTTTAGGACAGTTACAGCAAGGCGCTGGCGCCCATGGCGCCGCCAGTACAGATTTACGTGACGCGGTTTTTGGTAATACTGGTAGTATGATGAGTTTCCGAATAGGTGTAGAAGATTCCGAAATCATGGCAAAAGAATTCGCTCCCACTTTCAACGAATTCGATTTGCTTAACATTGATCGTTACAATGCGTTTGTAAAGTTAATGGTTCAGGGAACTGCGAGTAAACCATTTAATATGGCTACATATCCGCTAGAAAAAGCTAACACTGAGCAGAAGCAAATCGCTCAGGCAATTAAACAATTGTCTCGTCTTAAGTACGGGAGGCCGCAAAATGAGGTAGAGGTGGAAATTCTGAAAGCCAGCCAAATCGCTGATATGATGGCAGCCGGACCAGCGAATACAGAAAAAACTCTTTAATTCCTCTTATTTAACCGGACTTTTCTTAAGTCCGGTTTTTTATTTAGATTGACAAAATCTCTAAAAAATGCTATAATTTGCTTTAATCTGCACAAGTGGTATTCCTTGCGAAACTGTTATATATTATGATGGTTTCGCTGGGAAGGCGACTTCCCTGTAAGCTA
>CAZBOT010000014.1:8368-38395 GCA_964493575.1 uncultured Candidatus Saccharibacteria bacterium
GAAACTGTTATATATTATGATGGTTTCGCTGGGAAGGCGACTTCCCTGTAAGCTATATGCTTGCATTTGTACATTAACAATACAATATATCTATCCTACTGAATGGAGGTGAAAGGGATGAAATGGTTGAAAGAGTGGTTTTTGTGGCTGACGACGTTAATTAAACGTCTGTTTAGTCGCAAAGGACCGGAGCAAAGTTCGGTTGTGCCGCCTTATCGCGACACAGGTGATTTAGTTGCGCCTAAGAAATTAGGTGTTGGCAGTCCGCCGGTTTCTGCTGATCGTATTATCGAGATGGCGGAAGAACTTTCTGGCGTTGAAGCAGGGATTAAGTCAAAGCTGATTGAAGCTAAGATTGAATCTTTGCATAAGTCGAATAGTATTGCCGAACGCAAAGTCGAAGGAGAAATTGCTAATAAGCAAGCTCGACTCGAGTTTGAAAAAAAGCAGTTGGATTTGAAAGCCGAAGAGATGCGCCGCTTGCAGGAGCGTGAAGATGATGAAGCTCGAGCTCGAGTTCAGCGTGAACAGTTTATTGCTGAGCAGGAACAATTCCGGCTTAACAACGAACAAGCTGCAGCTCAGGTTCAAGAGAAGCGCGAACGAAAAGAGAAGCAGGCAGCTGAACGCCGAGAATGGAAAGAGCGCGATAAGCAAAAGCGTTCCGAAGCTCGTAAGGCCTTTTGGGCCAACCGTAGTGAGGAATTTAAATCTCTCTGGGGTGCTACGAAGCCATTATTCAGTCAGGCGGCGAGTAGTAAACGCGTGCGGCAACTATTTGCTGCATTGCTCTTCCTGCTTTTCGTTTACGGTTTGTACGCGACTGAAATCGGTCAGACTTGGCTGAACCAAGTTCTGTCGATTGTCGAGACAAACCAAACCATCATCATTGGTGTGTTGTTGATAGCTTTGCTCGGCTTAATTGTTTATTGGCTGGTGAAAACTGACCGATGGCAATCAGTGCAAACTTGGCTGTCTGACAAGCGTAAGCCCTTTGGGGTTATGGCGCTTATCGCTGCGATCGTCGGGTTGCTCTATATTCTGTACCAATATGACTATTTGTCTAGTTGGGTAGCACAGGGTTCAGCTTGGTTGGCCGAAATTTGGCCGTACCGCTGGTACACGCTTGGCATTCTACTGTTAATCGGGTTCATTGGGCTTGCCTTTTGGATTCGTAGACGAGTTGCTGTGTCGCCAGAGAGGAACAAGGATAAAGCTGGAGAAAAGGCCGAAGGCTTTTTTGCCAGATTGTCTGTTGCAAGACGTATGTTATTGTTGGGAGCACTTTGGCTTGTTGCCTTTATTGGTGCCGGGTTTGGTCAGATTTGGATTGTAATCTCTGCTGTAGGCTTAATGCCGCTGCTTGTTTCACAATTTGAGTTTGGGCCATTTCTGGTGTTACGGTTCGGTATCTCATTTTTCATAGAGGTGCTGGCGTTTCTGTTCTTACTTTCAAGACTCTCGAGGTGAAACATGGCAGATGAGAACAATAATCAGAAAAATCAGAAAACGGAGCGAGGTCCGAAACGACCATTCTATATGGTTGAGCCGGAGTCGGGACTTCTTAAGTCCAATGCCGATGGTAGTTATGATGTAACTGTCCAGATAGGGTTACTCAACCCGCAGGATAAGAACACTTACCCTGTGGTACGGTTTGTTAACGGCAAACAGCTGCCAGGGGTTGTTCAATTGAGCAAAGCTGATTCCGTCAGTCTCTTTGAAAAAATTAAGCCAGCTCAGAATGGTGACATTCGCGTTGGAATGGCTTTGGTTAGCAATCAGGATGAGCAGTCTGGTGTTAGCTTGGTGATAGAGCGTAATCGGCTTACTCCGAAAACTGCCGCTAGTAAAGTAGGTAGCAATCGGATTCTTGTTGAGGTTAGCTATCCTGATAGTGAGTTTGTTCACCTTGTGAACATTCGGCTATTCGATGAACAAGGTCAACCAGAGACTGGGAAGATCACGGTCATGGCTGGACAAAGTTTCAATATGAACGATGACCATGTCAATGGCCAACATGAACTTGAAATTCCAAACCACGGTTTGGTAGTGAAAATCCAGCCGCTGGAACGCAAAGAACAGTTTTGGTTTAGGGTTGAAGCAACAGGAGAAGTAGTAAAACATCTCCTGCTTGGTCCGAAAAAATAGATATAGGAGGAACATATGATTTTGAAGAGTTTAGCCATCGGTGTCTTCTTAGATGAAGCACTGAAACTGGTAGGCAAGGGCTTGAAGGCTCTGTTTGGACCGCTAGCTAAGTCGTTGGCGGATAAAGGCACGGAAAAGTTTGCCGGAAAGGCAGTAGAATGGGCTTCCGAATATGTTGAGAAGAGGCACAAGGATGAGTATAAACTCATTCATGCGGAAAAACTAGTAAGCGAGGTGGAAATTAAGGGTTTTGACGATAACCTCGCCTTGGTGGCAGAGTTCGCGAAGAGGTCAGATGGTAGTGTTGACGAAACGCGTGCAGAAAGATTTCGTGAGTTCGTACGTTTGATGTGTGTTTGCGACACGGTTGAAGAAACAGCGAACACAATCCGGTGGCTCGGGTCACTAAATACCGAAGTTTGTTTGAGTGTCTATCGATCAATCGATCTCGCACATAAATATGAACATCGGCAACTTGACGCGGCCAGAAAATGGCTCAAAGAAAAACAGCCAAAGGTCGCTGAAGCTGTAGGTAAGAGTGGGAAGAAGGTTCTTTCCGTTTTGAAGCAAGCCGATGCTAACATCTTACAGACAGCTACCGATTGGCGTTCTTGGGCTGATAACTATAAGGCCAGATACACTGTGCCAGCTGGTACTGAACCTGAAGAAGAGGAGGAAATCTAATGATAATGCTTATTGTTGTATTTGTTGCTTTGATTGCAATCGCTGCAATCCCCTCGCTTCGAGTGTTGGTCGGCACGGTCATTTATGTGGCTTTGACGGTCGCCTCGACGCACTATCCCGCTGTGGCAGGTGCTGCAGGGAGTGCGATTGATACTGCTAAGCAGTGGTATCGAAAGGTCCTTTGGATGGCAGTCGGTTATTCATTGTTGTTAGTAGGGATTGCGACTTTGTGCGTTATCTTCATCTACTTTGAGCTCAATGTCTACTTGGCTGCTACAGTTCTGACGTTTGTGTTGGCACTTTGGCCAATACAAAAGGCTTTGTTGTGGGTATCTGAACGGACTAATGAGTTCAAAACAGTGCTCAGGCCAGAAGTTGGTGATTCATCGTTGGTTCTGTTTTTGAAACGGTTAATTCCGGCACCTCCAACTGTTTCCGAACCAAAAATGATAACCTTGTTGATGGTGTTGCCAATATACGCAACCATAACGGCGGTTACGTTTCCCAATTTCTTCTATCACAGTTACGGTTTTTTCCTGATACTGTTCCTGTTGATTGGGATTCAATTCATTGTTGCCTTCAACTCGAAAGTGTTCTGGGCAGCGAAGATCTTCACGGGCTTGACCGTCACTACGGCGATTTTGGGCGTATTAGTTTTGATCACCCAAGTGACTGTGAGTGCATACCAGCAAGGTGTAACTTTCCAAAACTGGTTTGCACAGTTGCATAATCGGCCCGAGCATAAGCTCAAAACCGAAACTTTGGCTTGGACTCTAGCTGTTTATCAAAGCGGCACAGTAGTCGAGGACCAATACGGTTTTGCAAAAGTGGAGCCTTGTCTAGATGCTACTGGACAACAAATTCGGTACCCAGCAGGGCAATCGTTCAAAACTCTCAATTTGCGTACCTTTGTGGATGCAGGTGAGGCGTTGGTTCAGATTTTCCCTGCGAATAGCGATGGAAGTTGGCTAAACACTCAGGAGAAAAGACCTTGTTGGATTCCGGTTTCAAAGACTGATGTCCCAGAACTTAAACCAAACCCTTCTCCATCAATGGAGTCGGTAAAGGTTGAAAAGGTTGAGCAATCAGCTCCTCAAACTAAGGTGGAAACACCGAAGTCTGAGGAAATACCGAAGTCGGTTGACACTTCTTTCACAGTTCCCGCTAATGCAGTTTACGCGAGCGGAATCTATGTCAAGAAAGGTCAGGAAATCATAGTAAGGGCAACTGGTAAAGTTAATTCATTACCGGAAACCAAATATTATGACGGCACATACAAGTGGGTCGGTCCTGAAGGCTGGGGAACTCTTGACCCTCGATTTATTTCCGAAGGCAAGAAGTCCTTAGCTGGACCGCTTCCACAAGGCCGTTCTTATATGGCGCTGACCGCCCGTATCGGTACCAGTCAACCGTCATTAACAGATGGGAACTGGACTATAATCGGTCGGGGACTGAGGTTTACAGCTGATCAAGATGGGATGTTGTATTTTGTTGTAAACGAGAAACTTTCGGAGAACGGAACGGTTCGAACAGAGTGGCTCGAAAACAATCAAGGGGGATTCAAGGTAGAGGTGAAAGTGCGATGAATAATCAGATTATTCGGAGCAACTCACCTCCTTAAAGAGACGTTTAAAAGACGTCTCTTTTTATTTGCCAAAAAATAAACTTGTGTTATAATAATTCAAAGTATTCTGGTCAGAAACCCAAACAAAACCCCTCAAGAATACAAACAAAAACTCAATTAAATTTATGGATAAACACTCAAACTTAGCATTAATCGTGCAGATGATTGAAGCGGCTGAAAAAAACATTCAGTCTGCTAAGCATTTATTGCGCGAAATGGCTGGGGGAGCTCCGGCAAGAGGTAGCAGTAACATTGCAGAAAAGGTTACTGGTTTGTCAGTTTTGGATGGCGGTAAAATCATCGAAGGTGTGTTTGATGGTCAGAACATGATTGGTCCAGACAACAAGCAATACCCAGTTCCTGCTAACTATGCATCTAAATCAAAATTAGTAGAAGGTGATGTGTTAAAACTAACCATTGCTGACGATGGCTCCTTTATTTACAAACAGATTGGCCCAGTTGATCGCAAGAAGATGATTGGTATGTTACTGCAAGATGAGAATGGTGATTACAAAGTTATCGCTGATGGAAAAACTTTCCGTGTGCTTTTGGCTTCATTAACCTATTTTAAAGCTGAAGCAGGTGATGAAGTTACAGTAGTTGTACCACAAGAAGGCGATACTCAATGGGCCGCCGTAGAAAATGTTATAAAACATGGTGCTGGTGGTGACACGGAATTTTCTGGCGCTGCTCCAGAGATGGATCAAGATATGGAAGCTGAGTCTTTGGCACAACCTGAAACCGAAGAATTTTAAATCAAAATTTTAATCAATGCAAAACACTACTCAACTTACTCTCAACCAAAAGATTACTGCTTTATTGGCAGCTCGACCGGTTATTCTTCAAATCTTGCGCTTTGCGGCCATTGGCACGCTCAATACAGCGCTTGATTTTATTATTCTCAACTATGTAACAGAGACTTTTGGAGTCGTCAGCGGTGTATCTTTAGGTTTATTGAATGTGATTAGTTTTAGTGCAGCGGTTATTCAAAGTTATTTATGGAATCGCGCATGGACCTTTGCTAGTTCCAGTGTTTCTACCTTACAGAACGCAGTTCGGCTGGTTGTTGTAGGAACATTGGGTCTTACAGCTTTTCTTTTTGTAATCGTAGGTGGCTTTCAGAATGCTGCCGAAAATTACTATTTGTTTATTTTGATAGTTTTCATAGTTGCCGAAATTATTATTTGGTACGCCTTTGGTCTTAAATTGAGCAGTAAGGATGATCGTGGTGTTGGCCAGCAGTTTGCAGTATTTTTGATTATTAGTTTGATAGGCTTATTGATTAATAGTGGAATCGTTGCCTTAGCATCGACTGCATTAGCACCATCTTTATCTAGTCTGATAAATGCTGCCAGTATTAAAAACGCAGCCAAAATCTTAGCTACTGGAGTGTCGCTGATCTGGAACTTCCTAGGTTACAAGCTAATTGTCTTCAAGAAGTAACCCCTTGACTTTTTTTACTTAAAACCGCCCAATTAAGAGCGGTTTTGTTATGGTATAATTAAGTAGAGATGGAATTATTTAATATATAGCCGAAGGGTCGGGCTTTGCCCGGCCTCAGGCAACATTGGAAAGGGGAGGCAGGCCGCTTGCGGCCGTTGGAAGGGATCCGGGATAAGTCCAAACTTGATTTGGACTGCTAACCGCGGAAAACCCTTTCTGGGTTTTCTCCTCCAAGGTTATCTTTATGGCAGTTTATTATCAGACATACAGACCCCAAAATTTTAGTGAAGTGGTTGGTCAGGAACCAATCGTCAAAGCACTGCTTTCGGCTTCGAAATTGGGCAAAGTTGGTCATGCTTATTTATTTTGCGGTAGTCGGGGAGTAGGAAAGACTACTCTGGCCAGAATTTTGGCAAAAGCAACTAATTGTCCAAATTTAACGGATGGTGACCCTTGCGGAACTTGCGATGTTTGCACAACCATTGCGCGTGGGACTTTTTTGGATGTTGTAGAAATTGATGCTGCTTCTCATACTGGGGTAGATAATATCCGAGAGTTAATTGAACGGATTAATTTTGGTCCAACATTGGGCAAGACCAAAGTTTTTATAATTGATGAAGTGCACATGCTTTCCAAAGCTGCTTTTAACGCACTGCTTAAAACTTTGGAAGAGCCACCTTCACATGCTTTATTCATTTTAGCCACCACAGATATTGATAAGGTGCCCGATACGATTGTGTCTCGCACTCAGCGTTTCGATTTTCGCAAAATCACTTCAGCGCAGATTTTGGAAACCCTGCAACGAATTGTAAAAAAAGAAAAACTTAAACTGAATGACTCTGCTTTGCAAATTATCGTTGAAAATAGCGAAGGTGGTTTGCGGGATGCTCTATCTCAGTTATCCATGATTGCAGTTTTAGATAAGGGTTCTTCCGAAGCAGATATTCATATGTTGTTAGGAACGACTTCACGTGCCACAGTCGTTGAGCTGTTAGGTTTTGTGGCTTTGGGTAACAGCTCGGCTATGCCTGAATTCTTTGCCAAACAAACAGAGTTAAATTTTGATCCAACTAGTTTTACGCGTAAAGTTTTACAGCTCCTCCAAGAATTACTAGAAGATACTTTAACAAAAACTGGCGGGGATAATGAATTGGCAGATAAATTTTTACTTCCACAACTACTTCATGTGATGCGTTTATACCTGCGGGCTTACAAAGAAATCGAACGCTCATTGAGTCCAGAATTGCCTTTATTACTAGCTAGCATTGAAGCAGCTTTGTATATGTCAGGCGGACGTGGCTCAACAACTAATAATCAGACTCTTGATTTAGGTAATTCTAGTCAAGAAGCTACCCCAAAAGTTCAGCAGGTAATAGTCGACACTAAGTCTGTGGATAGCCCGGTGTCAGCTATTGTAGAAGTGGCTGGTGCAGCTATTATTTTAGATCAATCCCAAGTCACAGGATGGTGGCCAAGTTTAGTTGAAGAAATGCGGAAGATTAATGGTCCTTTGGCGACTTTGTTAAGAAATTGTCCCATTGCTTCTGTTGAGGGGAATAAAGTAGTTGTGGCGGTAAAGTATTTATTTCATAAGGAGCAATTGGAGAGCACAAAAATCCGCTCCTTTATTAATGAACATTTGAGCAAGCAAGCTGGTGGTGCTGTAGCATTTTCAGCTGTGATTGATAAAGGGTTAACCGTCAGTGAGCAAATTAATGATACCGCCACAGTCGTATCGGATGCTTTGCGAATTTTTGGTGGGGAAGTTATAGACTAGATTATCAAAATTTTTGAAATAAAAATTAATTAAAACAATATGTTCGAAGATAAAAATAAAACCATCATGACTGCTGTTATCGGCTTAGCAGTTCTAGCATTGATTATCGTGACGGTTTGGGAACCTGGAAGATTAAGTTTCCGCGACCCGACTGATTATGATGAGCAGGCCAAACTAGCCCAGGAAGAATTGGAGCAATATAAGGAATTATTGGCTTCAATTGAACCGAATATTGCTGCCAGTCAACAATTTCTTCAGAAAATTGCCACCGAAGATTTGGTTCGCGAAGAAGTAGAGACTACTTTACAGACTAATCAAAAAGTTACCATTCCAGTGGTAGCTAATTCGGAAATTAGTATAGCCAGTCGGAATGATCGTGATTTTGTGCTTAATTACCTCAACGACACGCGTTCTATGATGGCTAATTATAAAGAATCAGTAGAAGGGAGTATTGATGATTTGTTTTCACCCACAGGGAGCGCCTCTGATTTAGCCAGAGCAGAGACTTTAACCAATGACTTTGTCACTAACTGGAAAAATGTTAGTGTTCCTCCTTCTGCGGCAGAGTTACATAAAGCTAGCCTAACGGCTTTAGATCAATATGGCGATGTTTTTTCAGCTGCTAAAGACTATGCTGCTGTTCAAACCGATAACCCTTGGCCAACTGTCTATAATAAGTACTCAGTTATTGATAATCGTCTAGCTTCTGTAAAGACTGAGCTCGAAAAACTTAACGCTACTTTTGCTTTCGCTCCAGAAGAAGTTGAACTGCCAGACTTTAGTTTGATTAAAACCGCTCAAGCTCAGTTTGGTTTTGGAACGATTGTTACAGTAGATTGGCAGCAAATTTTATACGAAGGTATTCGTACAGGGCTAGCGCGATCATTTGCCCAGTTTAGTATAAATATGATCGATAAGTTAGTCGCCCACATCGAAAAGAATTTTGCTATCGCTAGTCAGTTATACTATTCAAATGACCTCGGCCGATTCTATTCGGTTGAGTATATGAAGAAATTTGTAGCTGACCCACTCGATCAGGATATTATTACAAAGTTTATTCCTGAGTATTTCTGCGTGAATCCCGATGGCAGGCAATTACGCGACATTTTTGTGGCGAAAGCCAGGGAAAATGTCGGAACAGATTTGGTGATTAATCCGGCCGATCCAGATTTTTTGTCTAAGTTAGCTCGGCTCGGTGCGGACGAAAAGAATTATCCGTTATGGTGGGAAGGTTATTATCAATCCTTGGCAGCTCAGACTAAAGCTGAAGCAGACAAGGCTGCCACAAAGGAAGTTCTTAGCCCTGGTGTTAAAACCGGCCGTGACATTGTAAATTCACAGATTCAAAAAACTGTTTCCGCGATTTTGGGAGTTCAAGAATCAGCCATCAGTGGGGCAATGCAACTTGGTTCTAATAATGCAGAAAATATTGCTAGCCAGTTAGTTGCTAGTATTGTTCAAAATTTAGTTAATAAGTTTATCTTTACTCCGCTGGCAGGTGGTTCAACTTCTGGTCCAGGAGGTATTGGTATTATTGCTGAACGTGATGTTTGTCTGGCTACTGCCCAAATTAAACCAATTATTCCGATTCCTGAAGGCGGTTATCAAAATCCAACCCAGCCAACCGTTCCTCCACAAACTAGCGACCCAGGAAGTTACCCAGGCACAGGATTGCCACCTCGTTAAAGTTTATGAACGAATTACAAACTCCTAAAACCGACATTTCTCCAAAGCTACCCCAACAGCTTGAGGGTAGCACCGAGCACCACACACCTTACTGGGTGGTGGTGTTGGCATTGCTGGCTGGGGTAGTAGGCGGTATGTATGGTGCTCTTGATCTAGCACAACGCCCCTTTTTCCAAAATATCTTTGGGAATGGACCGCAAGGCAGCAATTTTAGCCAGACAGTGACTGTGACCGAAGATTCGGCGGTTACTAATGTGGTGAGCGAAGCTGGGCCGGCAGTAGTATCGATCGTCATCTCAAAGGATATAAGTGGGGATTTAAATTTTGATTCGTTTGGATTTTTCGGAATCCCTGAGTCGCTGCCATCACAACCAAACATCCAGGAAGTTGGTGCAGGGAGCGGGTTCTTTGTCAGCTCGGATGGATGGATTATGACTAACAAACATGTAGTGCTGGATGAAACTGCAACCTATACAGTAGTAACGAAGGATGGCGAATCTTACCAAGCCAAAGTAATGGCGCGTGATCCAAGTAATGACATTGCTCTACTTAAAATCGAAATTCAAGACGCCCCGTATTTACGGTTTGCGGATTCTGATAGTTTACAACTCGGACAAGGTGTTGTAGCAATTGGGAATTCTTTGGGACAGTATCAGAATACTGTGACCTTTGGCATCATTTCTGGTGTTGGTCGGAGTATTCGTGCTGGAGGTGGGGGGATTTCGGAATTACTAGAAGGTGTGATTCAAACTGATGCGGCGATTAATCAAGGTAACTCTGGGGGACCGTTACTCAATCTAGCTGGTTCTGTAGTAGGTATCAACACTGCGGTTGATATCAGTGGCCAATCAATTGGTTTTGCGATTCCGGCCAATGATGCCAGGATTGCTTTTGACAGCTATCAACAGAATGGGAAAATTCTTAGACCGTATTTGGGAGTGAGATATATCATGATTACTCAAGCCATGGCGAAAACCGAACAGTTACCTAAAGATTTCGGTGCTTTAATTGTGCGCGGTTCGGGACCAACTGATTTTGGGGTGTTGCCAGGCAGTCCTGGTGATAAAGCAGGCCTGCGTGAGAATGATATAATTTTAGAGTTAGGTGGCCAGCGTTTAGATGAAGATAATTCTTTAGCCCGTGCTTTACGGAAATTTTCACCAGGGGAACGAGTTCCAGCAAAAATTTATCGGGATGGTAGTGAACAAACAGTCACAATTGAGATCGGAGAGCGCACGCAATGAAAATTCTAGGGATCGATTATGGTGAAAAACGAATTGGTTTAGCTGTTAGTGATGAAACTCAAACCCTGGCTAGAGAGTTGGATATATGGTCACCAGAAAAATTTTGGAAACAGATTGCTGAATTGATTGCCGAACAGGCAATCGAACGGGTGATCGTAGGATTACCTCTAAATATGTCTGGCGAACAAACGCAGAAGTCGGTTGAGGTCCAAGGTTTTGTGGATGAATTAACTAAATTAATCAATCCACCTGTTGAGGTGGTTGATGAGCGTTTATCAAGCGTGATGGCTCAACAGATTGCCGGCCAAAGTAGTAATATAGATAGCTTAGCGGCTCAGATTTTTTTGCAAAATTATTTAGATAAAAATAAAAAGTAATGTCTCAATTCAGACAAAATCCAATCAATAAACAATGGGTTCTCATCGCGCCGAGTCGTAGTAAGCGCCCAGAAGATTTCCGCACTTACAGTGTAGGCTTTGGTTTACCAGATTTAGACCCTGCTTGCGTTTTTTGCCCTGGTAACGAGCATAAGAATCCTGATTTATGTGAGGATGTTTGTCGGGTTCCAAATGACACAAATTGGCAGTTGCGAGTCATCCAGAATAAGTATTCAGCCCTGGACGATGCAACATTGTATCGCAACCGTGATTTTTATCACTCCCAAGCAGGTTATGGTGATCACGAAGTGATCATTACTCGAAAGCACAATGAACCACCAGCCCTCCAGTCGGCAGTTCTGGTTCAGCAAACTTTAAAGATGTTCCAGGATCGGATTAAGACCATTGTACAGGATCCAAGGATTAATTACGTACAAGTTTTTCACAACCATGGGCGCGACGCTGGTGCGTCTTTAATCCACCCACATTACCAAATATTAGCTACGCCAATGATCCCGCCGCATATTCACGATGAAATGCGCGGTTGTTATCATCATTACCAGCTGACTGGACACTGCATCTATTGCGATATCATTAAGGAGGAGTCAAAACTCCGAGACCGTATTGTTTACGAAGATGATTACTTTGTGGTGATGTCGGCTTATGCATCTCGTAGCCCATTTGAAACTTGGGTTTTACCAAAAAGGCACCACGCCCGCTTTGAAGCCACCTCCGACGTGGAATTACTCCACCTTTCCCACGTACTCAAAAAAGTTCTAGGTTCTTTGTATGTAAAATTGTCTGATCCACCATTGAATTTTTATTTCCATACTATGCCGAAGTCTTCGGATAAACATATTATCCAGGAAGAAAAAAGTTATCATTGGCATTTAACCATTTTCCCTAGGTTAACGATTTGGGCAGGGTTTGAATATGGTACTGGTATTCCTGTCAATCCCATGTCCCCAGAAACAACCGCTCAATTCTTAAGAGGGGAAATGTAATGAGTAAATTGATTATTGCTAATTGGAAACTTAATCCTTTAACTGAACGCGAGGCGGTTTCCTTAGCAGAACGAATAAAACAAGTAAGTCCTTATGAAGTGGTCATCTGTCCACCACTAGCTTTTTTGAACTCGGTAAAATATTTACACCTGGGCGCTCAAGATGTGTCACCACAAATTAAAGGCGCGTATACTGGCCAGATTTCCGCAAGTCACCTTTCCAGTTTAGGAGTTGAATATTGTATTGTTGGCCATAGCGAGCGCCGGGCAATGGGTGAGCGTGATGATTTAATTAATCAAAAGCTCCAAGCTTTAATTCATTATAAGATTACTCCAATTTTGTGTGTTGGTTATGGTACTACTGTAAGTCAGGATGAGTTAGAAGTAACTGATGTCCTAGGGTCGCAATTAACCCAAGATTTGGATGGTTTAGATCCCAAGAAAGTTATTGTGGCGTATGAACCCGTTTGGGCTATTGGGAGTGGTCGTCCGGCAACCCCAGAGCATGCCGAACAAATTGCTTTATATGTTGAAACCAAATTTGGAATAAAAAAAGTATTGTATGGCGGAAGTGTGAATAGCACCAATAGTGAAAACTTTTTATCGCAGCACCATGTTAGTGGATTGCTAGTCGGTGGAGCATCTTTGTTGCCAGATGATTTTAATAAGATTATAAAAGCATGATTTATCTCGCAGCCGATCACGGCGGATTCAAACTTAAACAAAGCTTGGTAAAGTTTTTGCAAAAGCAGAAGCTTGAGTTTAAAGATATGGGCCCATCAAAATTTAAAGACGGCGATGATTATCCTGATTTCGGTGTGAAAGTTGCCAAAGAAGTTTCAAAAAATCCGGTGAGTAATATAGGGATTTTAATCTGCCGAAGTGGTCAGGGGATGTGTATTGTGGCCAATAAATTTAGGGGTGTTAGAGCAGCTTTAGTTTGGAATTCGGCTGCCGCCAAGTTGAGTAGAAATGACGACATGGCTAATATACTTTGCTTACCTAGCGATTTTTTAGACAGCAAGCAAGCTACAGCTATTGTCAAAACATGGTTAGCAACCCCGTATTCAACGGATAATCGTCACATGAGAAGAATAAAGAAAATTAGTAAACTAGAGGAGAGTTTGTGATTATACCTGCAATTTTAGAAACCAACGCCAAGCAATTTCAAGCAAAATTAAAAGAGGTAGTAGCTCTAAAAAATGGGATTAGGACAATTCAGGTTGATTTTGCTGATGGCGAATTTGTTGCAACTAAAACTGTTGATGTAACAGAAATAAAATTACCGAAGAATAAGATTGAGTTTGAAGCTCACTTAATGGTAAGTAATCCCAGCAACTTTGCTGATTATAAAAAGACAGGTTTTGATAAAATCATTTTGCATTACGAGTCGTTTGAGAACGAAACCGATCTCGAAGATGCTTTAGACGAAATTAGAAGATTAAAAATGAAACCTGCGTTAGCAATTTCCCCGACCACAGCTGTCTCGGTGTTGCGCTATTTTTCCGACAATATTTTAAACTTTACATTGTTGTCCGTTGTGCCGGGTAAACAGGGCCAAAAGATGTTATCGGATACATATGAACGATTAATGGAGTTACGTGATCATGCTAAGCCAGGCACAGTAATCGAAGTAGATGGTGGGGTGAATGCCGACAATATTGCCAAACTGATTGATGCAGGTGCTACTGACTGTGTAGTCGGTTCAGCCTTAGTCTCCGGTGACATTAAAGAAAATTACAATAACTTATTAGAAGCAATTAATAATGGTTAAACTTTCTTCCGTAGAGTTACAACTTACCGCCAATAATATTCGTCAAAACATTATTGAGATGTTGGTTGAAGCTGGCAGTGGACACAGTGCTGGTCCTTTGGGTATGTCGGATGTATTTACTGCCTTATATTTTGAGTTGATGAACATTGACCCTAAAAAACCGGATTGGGAAGAGCGCGATTGGTTAGTGTTGTCTTGTGGTCATATTTGTCCGGTGCTGTATGCCACTTTATCGGAACGTGGCTACTTTCCAAACTCAGAACTCAAAACTTTGCGTAAACTTGGTACGCGCTTGCAAGGCCACCCACATAATTTATCATTACCAGGAATTGAAACTACCAGTGGCCCTTTGGCTCAAGGTTCATCGCAGGCCGTTGGCATCGCTTTAGCTTTCCGCATGAATAAGCAGAGAAATCGAGTGTACTTAGTAATGAGCGATGGCGAGCAGCAAGAAGGACAGACTTGGGAAGCTGTGATGCTAGCAGGTAAAGAAAAGCTTCATAATCTTACTGCCGTGATTGATCGCAACAACATTCAGATTGATGGTTACACCGAAGAGGTGATGCCATTAGATGATCTTAAAGCAAAGTACGAAGCCTTTAATTGGCATGTGATTGAAGTTGATGGGCATAATATTCAGGCCGTGATTAATGCGTACCGTGAGGCAGAAGCCATTTATGAAAAACCAACTGTAATTATTGCGCATACCATTCCTGGTAAGGGCGTTGATTTTATGGAAGGCAAATATGAATGGCATGGCAAACCACCAAAGCCAGATGAAGCTAAAATTGCTTTGAAAGAGTTGAGAACTTTGCAAGGGAAAATAAAGAGCGAGCATGAATAGTATTCGTAATAATTATTTTTTCACTAGTCCTCGCCATTCTGGCTGCGGGTTCGTTCTAAAAATAATTATTACTCAAGGATAAAATGTTAAACCCGAAACAAAAATTAAATCCTGATTTAGGAAAGAGCGAGATTGAAGCCAAGGCAACGCGCGATGGTTTTGGCGAAGCGCTTTTAGAGTTGGGCGAAAAAGACGATCGTATTGTTGCCCTTACTGGCGATTTAGCCGAGTCTACGCGCGTGCTTCCTTTTGCCGAAAAATTTCCAGAACGGTTTATTGAATGTGGTGTAGCCGAACAAAACATGATGGGTGTAGCGGCAGGATTGGCTCTAGCAGGTAAAATTCCTTTTGCTGCGAGTTACGCAACCTTTAGTCCAGGCCGCAATTGGGATCAATTGCGCGTCTCTGTTTGTTATAGCCAAGCTAACGTAAAAGTCATCGGTGCTCACACAGGTGTCTCTGTAGGACCTGATGGAGCAACTCATCAGGCTCTAGAGGATATCGCTATCACTCGCGTGTTACCGAACCTCACAGTGATTCAACCTTGCGATGCTCATGAAGCTCTTAAGGCAACATCAGCTATCGCTCATGCTAATGGCCCTCATTATTTACGCCTCACCCGTGAAAAAACTCCACTGATTACTACCGAAGATTCACCATTTCAAATTGGGAAAGCTAATGTTATTAAGGAAGGAAAAGATGTGGCGCTGATTGGTTGCGGTCCAGTCCTGTATAATGGTATTAAGGCTGCTTTAGAGCTAGAACCAGGAAATATCAATGTTTTAGTTATAAATCTGCACACTATTAAGCCGCTTGATGATGCCGCTTTGATTTGGGCAGCTAAATTAACCGGCGCAGTGGTAACTTTGGAGGAGCATCAAGTGAATGGTGGTATGGGTAGTGCTGTAGCAGAATTTTACGCTAAGAATTATCCTGTGCCAATTGAAATGGTGGGAATGCAAGACAGCTTTGGAGAAAGCGGTCAACCCGAAGAGTTGTGGGAAAAGTACGGTATGGGCACCGAAGCAATTAAACAAGCAATAAAAAAGGTAATTAACAGGAAAGGAAAAATAATTTAGTTATGCTTAAACCAAAGTACGACATGATTGCCATTGGTGATCCAACGATAGATACATTTTTGTTTGTAGAAGAGATTGAGGTCAAGAAAATTAAAGGACAACTCAAAGCCATTATTAGTTGGGGAGATAAACTCCCAGTGCAAAAATTCGCTCGAACCGTAGCTGGGAATGCCGCTAATGCAGCAGTTGGTTCTAGTCGCCTTGGGTTGAAGACCGCGTTTTATACTGTGTTGGCTAATGATACAGGTGGGCGGGAAATTATTCATAAGATGCGTAAAGAAAAAGTAGCTACTGATTATATTGTCATAGATGAAGACCATCCTACCAATGCTTCTACGGTATTAAGCCATGATGGTGAACGAACCATTTTTGTTTATCACGAACACCGTAAATATAAATTGCCGAAACTCGCTCCAAGCGCGTGGGTTTATCTCACAAGTATGGGTGATGGTTTTGAAAAAATTTACAAAGACCTAGCCAAATATCTAGACAAGACTGGTGCCAAATTAGCTTTCAACCCTGGAACTTTTCAACTTCGCAAAGGCCCCAAGTTTAACAAACAAATCTTAGAACGAACCACAGTGTTATCTATAAATAAAGAAGAGGCTCAAAGCTGGGTCGGAAAATCCGAAGATTTCGAAGTACTCTCAAAAAAACTCTTACAGCTTGGGCCAGAAACTGTAGTCATTACAGATGGTCGCAAAGGAGCGTACAGTTATGGGCCAGAAGGTTACTACTATATTACAGAGTTCCCAGGACCTCGCATTGAGGCCACAGGAGCAGGGGACAGTTTTACTACAGCTTACGTAGGAGCCTTGGCTTTAGGCCTATCTCACGTGGACGCTTTGCGTTGGGGTCCGGTTAATGCGGGCAGTGTGGTAATGGCGATTGGCCCACAAGAAGGATTGCTTACTAAGAAACAAATTTTGTCTAAATTATCCCGCCGTAAGAGTTACAAACCTGTAGCTATGGTTGACGCAAAAACTAAATCAAAAATCGCCGCTATGGTTGGCAAAATGAAAGACTAGTATGGAAAGACTCTATTCCAAACCAGCAGTAATTGTCGCAGTATTATATTTAATTTTGGTTGTGCTTATAGAATGGTATCTACTGTCTTGTAGTCATGGTGGCTGGCTAGATTTATGTGGCATCGAAAGATATTTAGTTGTGCCTGAACTGATTATTCTTCCTGTGGAAGCGAATCCTGTTAATTTAGATTCATTATTTTCAGCAGAGACATATAATTATGGCGACTATTATATTTATGGACCTGATGTTTTGATAACCTACTTAGTTACTATAGGTATAAATACAGCTATCATATATTTAATTGTAAACTTTTTTCACAAACTGATCTCAAAAAGAAAATAAAATGCTAGTCCACATCAAAGAACTGTTCGAAAAACCGGTCCGGGGTAAGTTCGCTTACCCTGCCTTTAATACCATGAATCTCGAAACCACGCGTGGGATTATTGAGGCTGCTGAAGAACTAAATACACCAATAATTTTAGAAACCAGTGAAGGAGCGATTAAGTATGCCGGACTTGAAACCATCTTTGAAATGATGGCATCAATGGCAATTAAAGCTAAGGTACCAATTGCCTTGCATATGGACCACGGCAAAGATGTCGAGCAGTTAAAGCGAGGAATTGAGCTTGGCTATTCTTCGGCCATGATTGATCATTCCGCGTCCGATTTAGAAACCAATATCAAAGATACCAAGGCCTTGGTTGAGTTTGCTCATAAAGAAGGTGCGTGGGTGCAAGGTGAAGTTGGCCGCATCAGGGGGAGTGAAGATTGGGTTTCTGTTTCTGACCGAGAAAGTTTATTAACTGAACCAGAAGAGGCAAAAAAGTTTTGGGCAGCAACTGGTGTGGATACACTGGCTTGTTCTGTAGGGACAATTCATGGCATTATAAAGATAACAGGAGGCGCGGAGGCTAAAGTTGATATTGATCGAATTTCAGAGATTGCTGGCGTTGTGCCAGTCCCGTTAGTGCTTCATGGAGCGAGCGGTGTATCAGCGGAGGTGATTCATCAAGCTATCGAGGCGGGCATTAGTATTATTAACATTGATACTGAATTAAGAATTGGTTTTACGAAGGAATTACGTAAAGCACTAGCCGAGAGTCCAGAAGAGGTTGATCCTCGGAAATATTTTACCCCGGCCATTCTAGGTGTTAAACAAGCTGCAAAAACCAAACTTCAAACTTTTAAAACCATTAACCAAGTAACATAAGCATATGATCCAAGGAAGTGGGCTACATGATAAAAACGCCAGGTTGCGATTTTTGCTCTATATCTTTGTGGGCGTAATCGCTTTTGGCTCGCTGCTTTATTGGCGGACAGCGGCTTTGGAGTCTGCGGAGTATGTGGAATTCGCTTCACCAAAAAAAACTAAAGCTGGTAAATTGGAAAATAACTTACGCTCTAATCGATACCAAATTGAAACTTTCGACAGTTCGCCGAGTATTAATTAATTAGTAAAAAACAAAATGTCAAAAACCAAACTCGCGATTAATGGCTTTGGCCGCATCGGGCGGCAAGCTTTTAAAATCGCTCTCCAAAAACCTGAACTAGAAATCGTTGCCATTAATGACTTAACTAGCCCAGAAGCTCTGGCTGGTTTATTAAAGTACGATTCTAATTATGGGAAATATTTAGAACAAGTGGATTTTGACGAAAAACATGTGATCGTGGGTGGCAAAAAGTTTCCAGTTTACGCCGAAAAGGACCCAAGTTTATTACCGTGGAAAGATTTAGCGGTCGACGTTGTTATAGAAAGCACGGGCCGATTTACCGATAGTGAAAAAGCAGGGGCCCATCTCAGTGCAGGCGCCAAGCGGGTAATTATTTCCGCTCCAGCCAAAGATGAGGGAATGACTAAGACTTTTGTTTTAGGGGTGAATGATGATAAGTACTCAGACGAAGCTATTATTAGCAACGCCTCTTGTACAACAAATTGTATTGCTCCAGTAGCCCATGTCCTTCATACAAAGTTTGGAATAAAAAAAGCTATGATGACGACCATTCATAGCTATACTGCGGAGCAAAATTTAGTTGACGGACCTCCTCCCGGCGGACACTCAAATGATATGCGCCGCGCCCGAGCTGCTGCAGTGAACATTGTTCCAACTACAACTGGCGCAGCAATCTCTGCTACCGAGACTATTCCGGCGTTAAAAGGTTTGTTTGATGGTATGGCTATTCGGGTACCAACGCCAGTAGGAAGTTTATCCGACTTTACTGTTCTCTTAGCCAAAGAAACTACTGCCGAAGAAGTGAATAAAGCATTTGAGGAGGCTGCTTCACATCCGTTATATAAAGACCGTATCGCTGTAACTAATGATCCAATTGTTTCATCCGATATTGTTGGTAATCCTGCTTCAGCAATCGTTGACTTATCTTTAACGAAAGTTGTGGGCGGCGATATGGTTAAAGTGATTGCTTGGTATGATAATGAATTCGGTTATTCTAATCGGTTAGTTGAGCAGTGTGTATTGGTTGGGCAGACTTTGCACAAATAGAAAACCGGCCTCATAAATGAGACCGGTCTTGGTTAAGGGAGTAGATAGAGACCTACGCCGAGGATTAGAATGCCAACGAGATTGAAACAGAGTAACACTCTGAATGCTGGATCTTTGATTACGATGCGACCCATATCAAGAGTCCTCCAATGAACAGCGCTGACAGGTAAATTCGGATGACACTTTCCGAGTCATCGGACTCGATGTGTAACTCCGATACCGCCCTTAGTATCCACATAGTCACCCTCCTAGAAAAAAATTTGTTCAAATGAACATAATTATTAAACCATAATTTAAGATAATTGTCAATAAAGCAAATTTCAAACGAAAAAAACCTTAAAGATAAGCGCATAATTTTGCGCTTAGATTTAAATGAATCAGTTGATGAGCATGGAAAATTGTTGGATGATTTTAGGATTTCTGCAGCTCTGCCGACAATTAAACTTTTATTTCAGAATAATAATCGGCTTGTTATAATTGCTCATCTGGGCAGACCAGATGGGAGAATCGTTAGTTCATTATCCTTACGGCCTATAGCGGAGCGGTTGGCGGAATTATTAAAACTTAAGTTTGTCGAAACTAATAGTCAGTTGCCAGACTACGCAATCAAGCATTTAATTTTTCATACTGGAGATCTGACTAATAAAAAAACTACACAGCTATTAACTGAACAGTCTCCTAAAGATATTGTGCTTCTCGAAAACATTCGATATTACAGTGGTGAAGAATCTGCTGATCAGAGTTTTTCAAAACAACTTGCTGAACTCGGTGATGTGTATGTGAATGATGCATTCAGTGTATCTCACCGCCAAGCTGCTTCCGTGACCATTCTTCCAACGTTATTACCAAGTTATGCTGGACCACTCCTTTCAAAAGAACTCTCCGCGTTAGATGTGTTATTATCCAGTCGTTATAACAAACCGTTTATTTTATTGATGGGAGGAATTAAAATTTCCGATAAATCCAAAACTTTAATGAATTTGGGAAAGTCCGCTGATAAAATATTAATTGGCGGTGGTTTAGCGAATTTATTTTTGGTCGCGCAAGGCTATGAAATTGGTCAAGATGTTGATAAAGCCAGTATTTCTGCAGCCAAGCAAATTCTTTTGAATTTTAAACATAAACTAATTTTGCCAATTGATGTAACTTGTTTTAGTCCTCACAAACGAACCGGGACCAAAGTAGTGGTAAAACGAATTCCAGAGGTGGTGAAAGCAGATAAAGTTTATGATATTGGTCCAGCAACGATTTTGGAATTTACCAATATTTTACAATCCGCAAAAACAATCTGCTGGAATGGGCCGATGGGGTTTTTTGAGGAAAAGCCTTACCGTGCTGGAACTTTGAGTATGGCCAAAGTTATTGGTGGACTGGGTAAGCGAAAAGCGTTTACTGTCGCCGGAGGCGGTGAGACTGTGGCTGCAATACGCCAATCTGGGCAATTCGATCATTTTGACCATGTTTCTACTGGCGGAGGCGCTATGCTTGAGTACCTGGCAGGAACTAAATTACCAGGCATTGAAGCAATCAGATAACGCCGCAAGGCGTTTTTATTTTGTTTGTTAAAATGGTATAATTAATTTTGAAATAACCGTCCCAGAAATAAAAATCTAAAAGAAAATCATGCCTAAGTTAACTAAATTAGAGGCTCGACAGATTTTAGACAGCCGTGGTAACCCGACTATTGAAGTACGGGCCTATTCGGGTAAAGTCTTCGCTGTTGCCAGTGTCCCTAGCGGGGCTTCAACAGGAAGCCACGAGGCTACAGAACTGCGAGATAATGCTAAGACTTTTGGCGGCTTAGGGGTTGCTAAAGCTGTAAACAATGTCGAGAAGAAAATTGCTCCAAAACTTAAAGGTTTGGATGTCTTTGCCCAAGACCAAATTGACTCAGCATTAATTCAGCTGGATGGAACGGAGTTTAAGAGTCGTTTGGGTGCCAATGCAATCTTGGGTGTGTCGTTAGCTCTGGCCAGATTAGGTAGTCAGTTAAACAACCAGCCGTTGTACACGTTTTTGGCCAAGCAGTATGGTTTCTCCAAGCCCAAGAAAATGCCCACCCCGCTGTTTAATGTTTTAAATGGGGGATTACATGCAGATAGTGGGACTGATGTGCAGGAATTTTTTTTGATTCCCAAAAAAGGAAGTATGTGGAACCGATTGGACGTTGGTCATAAAGTAATCGCCGCTTTAAAGATTGACTTAGCAAAAAAGAGACTTTCCACTTCTGTTGGTGATGAAGGGGGGTTTGCACCGAAATTGAATTCAAATGAGAAAGCTTTGCGGTTTCTTCATTCAGCTGTGCACCACGCAGGTTTACGGTTAGGACGAGACGTTGCTTTAGGGATTGATGCAGCAGCGACCGAGTTTTTTGATGCGGATAAAGAAATTTATCGTTTTAAAGCCGATAAACGAAATTTTAAACCTGTCAGTGTTTACCAATTATATGCCCGCTGGATCAAGAAATACCATTTAGAAGTAATTGAAGATGGGTGTAGTGAAGACGACTTGCAGGGTTGGCAAAAATTAACCACACAGCTAGGTCATAAGGTTTGTTTGGTTGGTGATGATTTGTTTGTTACAAATCCTTATCGTTTGCAAGCCGGGATTATTTCTGGCGTGGCCAATGCAATTTTAATCAAGCCAAATCAAATCGGTACGCTTACCGAAACAATGGAAACTATTAAGCTGGCGCAACGTTATGGTTACAAAATAATTGTGTCACACCGCAGCGGAGAAACTTGCGATGATTTTATTGCTGATTTAGCGGTAGCAGTTGGGGCCGATTACATTAAAGCTGGGAGCTTAGCGCGAGGTGAAAGAGTTGCAAAGTACAATCGGTTGCTTGCTATCGAAGAGGAGTTGTCTTAAATGGTGGAGTTAGGAGTATGGGAGCATTATAAAGGCGGTCGTTATCAGGTGGTAATAAACGCACTTTTAGAAAACACAGAAGAGCCTGCCGTGGTTTACCGTGCTTTATATGAGAATGGTAAATCGGAATACTGGATCAGAACCGAACAGGACTTTTTATCAGAAGTAGAATTGGATGGAGTAAAGGTACCGAGATTTAAATTAGTCGAAAAGCATGACCAAGACTTATAAAAAAATCGTTTTAGTGGTCCTGGATGGATTTGGGGTGGCAACCTATAGTCATGGCAATGCCATCGCGATGGCAAATCCTGAGGCTCTTAATAGCATGATTGCTAATTACCCGTCGTTAACTTTATTGGCGTCTGGTCCGGTAGTTGGTTTGCCTTGGGGTGAAATGGGAAATTCAGAAGTTGGCCACCTCAACATGGGCGCTGGTCGGATTGTGGGACAGGATCTACCTCGCATCAATACGGCGATTTCCAATCGGTCTTTTTTTTCTAACCCAGCTTTCCTTGAGTCAATTGAGCATGTGAAAAAGAATAATTCCAAACTGCATTTACTCGGTTTATTGAGTGAAGGCGGTGTACACGGGAGCAGCGAACACCTTTACGCTTTACTGGGGCTAGCCGCCGAACAGGGGGTCAAAGACGTCTTTATTCATATAATTACTGATGGCCGCGATACTGGACCAAAAGTGGCTTTGGAGAGTTTACGTAAACTCCGAGGTAAAATAGAAGAAATCGGTGTGGGCAAAATTGCGACGATTACAGGACGATTCTACGCTATGGACCGAGGCGGGCATTGGGAACAAACTATGGCTACTTACCGGGCAATGGTGTTGGGCAGTGGTTCCGCAGCAGAGACTGCCGAAGATGCAGTGCTCAATAGTTACAATCAAAATGTGTTCGATGAAATGATCCCACCTACAGTGATGGTTGACCGTTCCGATAGTAGTCAGATTAGGCCGACTGCAGTTGTCAGCTCAAATGATGCAATTATTTTTTATAATTTTCGTTCGGACCGAGCTTTACAGTTAACCGAGGCGTTCATGAAACCTGAACAAGTTCCCACAGAGCCAGGGCCGGTTCACTTGGACAATCTATTCTTCGTCACTATGACTGAATACTTCGAAGACTTGCCTGTACATGTTGCGTTCCCGTCAATTAATTTGCAGAATAATTTAGCGGAAGTTTTGGCAGCAAATGGACTCAAACAATACCATATTGCAGAGACCGAAAAATATGCTCATGTGACTTCATTTTTTAATGGTGGGGCTAGTGAGTCGCTAGTGGGCGAACAGCGTACGATTGTACAAAGTCCAGTTAATGATAAAAATTATGTTGACCGTCCAGAAATGTCTGGTTTGGAAATTACGACCAAGTTGGTGGAGAAGATAACTAACGAAGACTTTTCCTTTTACTTAGCTAATTTTGCTAATGCGGATATGGTGGGTCATACTGGAAGCATTGAAGCAGCCACCAAAGCTATTCAGTATCTGGATAGATTTTTGGAACAAATCAGGCGGGCAACCATGGATGCAGGGGCTTTGTTAATCATTACCGCAGATCATGGTAACGCGGAATATATGATCGAAGCCAAAACTGGCGATATAAATAAAGAGCATACTACGAGCCCGGTACCATTTGTAATAGTGGCCAAAGACTTGGCTTTTAATAAGCCTAAACAGCGTAACTACTTGTCGTTATCCAGTATGGTACCTTCTGGGGTAATTTCTGATATCGCACCGACGATTTTAGAATTTTTCGGTATAGATAAGCCAAAAGAGATGACAGCTGTTAGTTTAGTGGATCAAATTAAAGCTCAACTGTAAATTGGTTGGCAGCTTTGGTTGTTGTGCTATGATGGAAAGAGTAAAGCACCATTATGGCAAAACACTGGCAGTTAAAAAATCCAGTTCCTGTAGGTATTTTGGAGCAATTTCCAGAATTATCTGGTTTACAGGTCCAGTTACTCTATAATTTAGGTTTGTCTGACCCGGATCGGGTAGACTGGTTTTTGAATCCGGATTATCACAACTTGTATGATCCGTTTTTGTTTAGTCAAATGCAGACTGCAGTAGAACGCACCTGGCAGGCGATTACCAAAAATGAAAAAATTTTAATTTACGGAGATTACGATGCTGATGCTGTGACAGCTAATGCTTTGCTAACCCAGACTTTTAGGTACTTAGGAGTCAAAGTGGAGAGTTACATTCCTGATCGGTTCAGTGAAGGTTACGGTCTAAACTTAGAAGCTTTCCAAAAGATTAAAGAGCAGGGTGTAAATTTAGTAATCACAGTAGATTGCGGGACTAACTCGGTAGCGGAGGCAGAGTATTGCCAAGCCAATGGTATTGATTTAATCATTACTGACCACCATGAAATTACTGGCGAGATTCCTAAAGCTTTTGCTTTAGTTAATCCTAAAAATCCTGAAGAGCTTTATCCAGACAAGCAAATTACTGGCGTGGGGGTTGCCTATAAGTTCGCCAAAGCTTTATTAACTGATCATGATAAAGTGATTACTCAGCGCGGCATTGAACCATCAGAGCACATTCCCGAATGGGACAAATGGTTATTAGATTTGGTTGCGATTGGTACAGTGGCTGATTGCCATTCTTTGTTAGGTGAAAATCGCATTCTAGTTAAATTTGGATTAAAAGTCTTACAAAAAACCAAATGGTTGGGACTCCGGTTATTAATGGAGAATGCCGGTATTGATGTGAATAAAAAATCTCCTGATACGGTAACGCTCGGCTTTACCATTGCACCCCGTATTAACGCCGCCGGAAGGTTGGAGCACGCGAATATTGCCTTGGATTTGCTCACCACGACAGATTACGCGGAGGCCATTGAGTTGGCTAACCGCATAGAAGAAATTAACCGGCGTCGCCAAGACATCACCTCCCGCTTAGTATCAGAAGCTAAGGAGAAAGCAGAAAATATTTCTGATCGAAAAATTTTAGTGTTATCTGATTCGGCCTGGCCAAAGGGCGTGGTAGGGATTGTTGCGGGTAAATTATCTGACTTTTATCAAAAGCCAG
This sequence comes from uncultured Candidatus Saccharibacteria bacterium, assembly GCA_964493575.1. GTDB lineage: Bacteria > Patescibacteriota > Doudnabacteria > UBA920 > UBA920 > UBA920. The sequence continues at coordinate 33,493 of CAZBOT010000014.1, forward strand.
TGATTGTGCTAGAGCGCGGGGAAACTGAAAGCACGGGGAGTGCCAGAAGCGCGCGAGGCTTTGATATCGTAGCGGCACTTAAAGCTACTAGTGAGCATTTATCGCGCTTTGGGGGACATAAAGAAGCTGCAGGACTCACTTTACCCAATGAGAAGTTCGATGATTTTTATTTAAGTCTTTTAAAGTACGCGGAAACCCATTGGCCAGAAGAGTTGCCAGAAGCAATTTTGGAGGTTGATGCCGAGCTGGGTGAAGCTGATTTATCATTTGAACGGTACGATGAGATTGAATCTTTAGAACCGCATGGAGTTGGAAACCCCAAACCAAAGTTTTTGATTTCTGAATTAACCTTGGCTAGTTTCCGCACCGTAGGTGCCAGTCAAAATCATTTACAAATGCAGTTAATGTACGGCGAGACTTTAGTAGAAACTATTGGTTTTGGGTTAGGTTTTTGGGCCGGGCAGTTACAAGCGGGTCAAAACCTAAGCGTCGTAGGTGAATTGTTAGTGGATTCTTGGAACGGAACCAAGAAATTAAAATTAAGAATAATTGATCTAAAAATCCTTGCCCAAGAGCCGGTGAGTGAAGAAAGTAAAGTTAATGATGAATCAACCAAACAAATCCAGCAAGCGTCTGTTTCTTAGTACTGATGGCGGAGCGCGTGGTAATCCTGGCCCAGCAGCAGCAGGATTTGTGCTATATAACGATGCCGGTCAAATCATAGTTGCCGATGGAAAGTACCTTGGCGAAAATACTAATAACGTGGCAGAATATACGGCGTTAATTTTAGGCTTAGAACAAGCCTTAGAATTGGGGGCCAAAGAAATAGTTATTAAGATGGATTCAGAATTGATAGTAAAGCAAATGAGTGGAGAGTATAAAATTAAACAGCCACATCTTCAAGAACTAGCGGCTGAGGTTAAAACTTTGCTTAAACAATTTGATTACTTTGAGTTTAAACACGTCTTACGGCATTTAAATAAAGCCGCTGACGAACAAGTCAACAAAGCCATAGATCAGGCATTGGGGCTAAAATAAATCACGCATCAGCGTGATTTATTATCCTGGCAGCAAGGCAAAGCATCAAATGTCTATTTTTGGATAGCTACTGTATAGAGATTGTTATTAGATTTTACGACCACGAATTTTTGGTTGGCTGTAATAAGGAGTTGCTGACTAGGTTCAGGGAATAAAACATAACGGTTTTGGTTACCGCGAGAATCAATCTCAATGGCTTCGGCACCACCAGGGCCGGCAAAAAAACCGTAACCAAAGCTTGGAATTACACTACCAGCAGTAAGGTTTTCAGTGGTGCGGGCTAATAATTCACTGCGGTTGGAGTTAAAGTTATAGAAGTAGATTTCTGTTGGGGTCACAAAGGTTAGTCTTTGGCTATTAGTATCCAAGTCAACTATTTTTACAAAATTGTTTAAGAGTTCTAAGCTTTGATTGACACGATAAAAACTTTCCCCGGCTAACAGAAATAATTCTTTTTGGTTAGTTATGTAGAATTGTAGGAGTTGGTTTTCTGGTAAACCTTCGGAAAGAATTACTAATTGTTGATTAAGCTCACTTCCTGTCCAACCATAAGTTGCTAATTGAGCATTGGTTTGAGTTTTGGTGGCTACATAAAATAAACCATCTTTGAATGTATACCCCAGGACATTACTGAGTGAAGTTTGTGGTTGATTGCTGCCAAGTTTAGCAATAATCAGCTTGTCTTCAATTAAGCCAGAAATTGTGGTGCTGTCTACTAAGAAAATTTGCTCGGCTTTGTTAAAGATATTTGGCAGGGTCGCAGTTTGCCAATTAGTTGAGTTAATAAGATATTTTTGGTTTTGGGAAGTGTTGGCAATCCACAAGTCCCGATTTGGAGTGCTTTGTAAGGAAGTGATAGAAAACGGTAAAGTTGTTTGGCTAGTAGCTTGCTTATTAGCAATGTCGTAAAGAATCAGTTGTTGATCTTTAGCGTACAGTATTTGATTATCTCGCAAGACAGTTGCCCCAACTTTGGTATCCACAACGCTAGGCTCAGCTTCTGGTAATAATCTGATTGCATCATTGATACTTCCAGCATAAATTACTTGCCCAGCTTCAATAAACAATTGCTTTTGCCATGGGCGGTAACCTTCCAAGGAAACCCGAACATTTTGCCAGCCCTGTTTAACAAACCTGATGGTGGCAGGGGTTGAACCAGACTCTTCGTCGTTCAAAAAAACAGTCGCTCCATTAGGTTCTGACTGAACATCAATAATGCCAGTGTTGGTTGGATTGGGGTCAAAAAATGGGAGAGTGCGACCAGTTACATAAAGAATTATGATCGGAGAGAGGACCGCAAACACCAAGATTAGTAAGCCGATTATTAAGTAGCGAGTTTTGGAATCCAAAATTATAAAGTTAGTGATAAAGAAACGTCTCTGGTAGAGGAAGTGTATATATTATATCAGAATTTATGGGTTGTCTAGACCTAGACCTAAGTCCTTAATCTAGCTACAATTGGATAGCTTATGACCTCAAAAGATGACAAATTTTTAATCACTGGAAACCAGCCTTTAGGCGGTGAAATTGCTGTGGTGGGCGCCAAAAATGCGGCTTTAAAAGCTTTGGCTGCAAGCTTAATCTTGGATGGCCCAGCAATAATTAAGAATGTTCCGCAAATAGAAGACATTCAACGACTCCTCGATATCATTGAAGACTTAGGGGTGGAACTTGAATATGGTGACCATGAAGTTAAGATAATCAATCCAACCATCAACAAATCAAAGCTGGACCCAACTCTACACCAGCGAACCCGTTCTTCGATTTTATTGGCCGTACCAACCTTACTCCAACATGGTCAAGTTGAATTTGCATATCCCGGTGGCTGTGTCATTGGCAAACGGCCGATCGATTTTTTCTTAAATGGTTATAAACAATTTGGCATTGAGATAGAGGAGCGGGGCGATGGATTCAGCCTTCGTGCCAAAAATCTTCACGCAGCTGATGTTGTGTTCACCAGAATCAGTGTGACTGGCACAGAAGCGATGATGATGCTGGCGAGTAGAGTCTCCGGGCAAAGTACGATAACTAATGCAGCCATGGAACCAGAAGTAGTTGCTCTGGGCGAATTTTTAAATTCTTGCGGAGCAAAAATTTCTGGATTAGGTACCCCGCGTCTGGTGATTGAAGGGGTAGGGGAATTAGCTGGAGGTACTTTTTTCACTCCTCCAGATCGGATTGAGGCTGGTACTTTTGCTATTTTGGCAGCTGCTGCCAATGCAGAATTATTAGTAAAAAACATTGAGCCCGATCATTTGCAGGTATTTTGGCAGCTTCTTGCCCAAGCAGGGGTTAAGTTTGAACTCGGGGATAATAGTGTTAAGATAAACCCATCGCGCGATCAACTAACAGCTATCCCTAAGGATATAATTACGCATGAATATCCGGGTTTTCCCACTGATTTACAAGCTCCAATGGCAGTGTTGATGACTCAGGCTAAAGGCCAGTCACTAATTTTTGAAACCATCTACGAAGGCCGGTTGTTTTACGTTGATTTGCTTAACAGCATGGGCGCAAATATTTTTATGGCTGACCCACATCGGGTCATGATTACTGGACCAACCAAACTTAGTGGCGCGAAGCTGACTTCCCCAGATATCCGTGCCGGGATTGCTATGGTCATTGCAGGACTGATTGCCGACGGTCAAACCGAAATTGATAACATTTATCAAATTGACCGTGGTTACGAAGATATCGAGAATCGATTAAAGACAATTGGCGCCAAGATAGAAAGAATTTCCACATAATATGTTACAAAATAAAATTGGAATTGATTTAGGAACAGCGAATGTATTAGTGCACGTGCCCAAGCGCGGCATTATTATTAATGAGCCAACTGTAGTTGCCATCTCTGTGGATGACAACCGCGTTTTAGCGGTTGGTCAAGAAGCCAAGGAAATGCTTGGTCGCACTCCCGAAACCATTGTGGCTCATCGGCCGATGAAAGATGGGGTAATTGCTGACTATCGCGTGACCGAAGCCATGATTCGTTACTTTATTAACAAAGCTCTGGGTAAGGTACGTTTCTTTCGTCCCGAAGTGATGATTAGCGTTCCTGGTGGAATTACCTCAACGGAACGTCGCGCAGTTATTGATGCCGCGCAAAGCGCTGGTGCCAAAACCGCTTTTGTTATTAAAGAAACTGTGGCTGCAGCCATCGGGGCAGGCATTCCGATTTCTTCTGCCAGTGGTAACTTGATTATTGATATGGGCGGTGGTACTACTGATGTGGCCGTATTGTCTCTTGGTGGAATTGTGAATTCAACTTCAGTGCGCGTGGCTGGTAATCGGATTGATCAAGCTATCATCGAATACGTTCGTAAAAAGCATGGTTTGGCTATTGGTGACCGTACTGCCGAAGAAATTAAGATTTCAATTGGTAGCGCTCTGGCTTTACCAGAAGAAGAAGTCGCCGAAATCAAAGGCCGGGACAACATCACTGGCTTACCAAAAACTGTAACAATCTCCACTAATGAAGTTGTGGAAGCAATTCAAGAAGAACTTAAAGCCATTGTTCGGGCAGTAAAAACGGTTTTGCAAGAAACCCCGCCAGAACTAGCTAGTGATATTATCGATAAAGGCATGATTATGACCGGTGGTACAGCTCAACTACGCAATTTGGATCAATACATTGCTAAAGCAATCGGTGTACCGTGTTACGTGGCCGAAGAACCACTGTTGTGTGTTGCTAAAGGCACAGCTATTGCCTTGGATCACTTAGATAGTTACAAGAAGAGTATTCTAAGTATTAAATAACACCTTTAGGTGTTATTTTTCTTTACACACAGATTGTGCTATAATAAAGTTAATAAAAGTTCCTAACTGAAATAAATATCAAACCAATGGAGATTACGCGCAAAAAGGC
>CAZBOT010000015.1:0-16691 GCA_964493575.1 uncultured Candidatus Saccharibacteria bacterium
CGGCCACGGGACACGGGCACCGGCCACGGGACACGGGCACCGGGCACCGGCCACGAGACACGGGCACCGGGCACCGGCCACGAGACACGGGCACCGGCCACGAGACTCGGCCACCGGCCACGGACATCAGATTTTTGGGGTATTGTGGTCATGCGCCGAGAGATATCTGTCTAGATATCCCGCTGTCTAGAGAGTAGACAGCGCGTCACGAAAAGAAAAGAAAAGAAAAGAAAAGAAAAGAAAAGAAAAGAAAAGAAAAGAAAAGGTCCGTCCGTGGACCTTGATAGGCCTATTTATTCTTTATAGTTCCCTTGGAAGAGACCTCGACGAGAACGCATTTATAGATTCGTGGCTCTGGCTTCCCTGCACCCTTGGCCTGAATCAGTTTATAAAGAGCCTCGACTTTTGACATCTGGCCCTCGACTTTTTCGGTGTAGGTCTCGCCTTCAGCGGCGAAGACCGGACCTGTTGCCAGCAACAGGACAAGCGTTAATGATTTCATTGGTATCTCCTTGGTTAATTACCAATCCCCGAAGGTGCAGACCGATCCGCACCCAGAGACTTGGCAGTTATGGTTTTTGATTTCAATTGAGCGTCTTATATCGTTTTGCCGTTTTGAGGAGCTCCACCCGGGCCGCGCCGGAGCTCCAGCCTTTAACTCTTGACAGCGTGGGCACTGAGCGTGCTTACTAGGACGCCCGAAGGCCATCGAACAGGTGGCGTTATGATGTGTCTTGTGCATGATAGCTCCCTTCGTTATGCCGGACCTTAATGCAGATATCGGGCCAGATATCTAGGCTGCTAGGTTCAGGGCCCGCCGGCAGAGGCATGTCTATTTTTTTGACGGTGAGCACATTTTGCAGCCTGGCACCACGAGACCAACACCCGCGGCAGGAATAAACAGAGCGCACGATCAGTAAATAAGCGCCCCCCTTGACCCCCAGCCCCAGGCCGGGGTCGGGCGGGTTAGGGGGGTACCCGGACCCGGCACCAAAAATCTATTAAAAATTGACGCGGACCGCTAAACCCTGAACTTGCAGCCACTGCCGCCGCACTATACGCTTTGTTTAACCATCATACGAAAGGCCCTCCATGCGCTTTACACTGTTGTTTGCACTGGCTCTCTTTACGTTCCTCCCCCCTGCATATGCGGTTAAGAAGGGCACTCCCTTCCCCCCTGCAATCGACACTCGTTTCCATGAGCTAGAGACTGGGGAAGGTCTTGATGATTCCGCGATTGTAACGGCAAAGCTGGCAGACAGTGCCGTAACGACGGCAAAGGTTGCGGATGGGGCGATTACAAGCGCCAAGGTTCCAGCGATGTCGGACGATGGGATTACGTTTGGTCACTGGGCTCGGGCCACGTTTTCAGCCATAGGTGGCGCAGTCACCATAGGTGCACATCCACTGGGTGTAAGCTTGCCGGCCAAGGCTGTGATTACCAGATCTTTTATTCGGGTGAACACGCAGTTTGCTGACACCGGAACTTGCACCGTGGCTCTTCACTGCGAGGATGCGAACAACATTAAAACGGCCACCGACATTTCAGGATCTGCTTCAGGTGCATTTATTGAGGGCGAATCAACGGGGGCCTCCTCTGCATTTAAGGCCTCGATAGGGTCTGCGTGTGAGATCACGATGACAATTGCGGATGGTGGGTCCTGCGTTCCCTCGGACGGCAATGGCACAGTGTGGGTGCAGTATTTCGTGCATGATTAAGGATCTTTAAATTGACAGAAACCTCGGAAGAGTACCTCACCCTGGATGAGCACGGGCTCATGATTGCCGTAAACATTCACACAGGTGAGGTTCGCCCACTTGAGTCCTCTCTAATTGACCCAAGTAAAGCCTTAGACTTAAGTAAATTTCACCGGGTTAGGGCCCAGACGGGGGAGCTGGTTTATGTGTCCTCCACTCTGCCTTTGGAGGAGCTGGATAAAATCCAAGGGAAGGCGAGAACCTTTCCCTACTCTCCACTTCTTGCTGATCGGATATGCGAGCAGATAGCCTCAGGGAAAACGCTCGTAGAGATCTCCAAAACACCTGGTATGCCGTCGTATGCGACGATTGCAAAGTGGCGCATCCGGTACCCTGAATTTGATGAAATGTACAAGCAGGCAAGAAAGGACAGGGCTGAGTATTACTTCCACCAAATGTTAGAGGAAGTTAAAAACGCTAGGGCCGATAGGGACGAGGTGGCACTAGCTAGGCTCAGGGCTGATTTCCTAAAATTTGCGGCTAAGGTATCCTCCCCTGATGAATATGCGGAGAAGACCACCTTGGATGCAAGGGTGGCCACGACTTCGTTTGTGATTGAGACTGGTATCAGGAGGCCCCAAGACGCCGGTTTTAATAGGGACGAGACGAAGCATCTTGATCTTTTATCCCCGGACGCTCCCCATTCCCCAACGGGGGAAGAGGATGGTTAGAAAACATCGCAGGAAAGCAGCGGCTTTAGAAAGGGGGTAAAAATCTATGACGGCTAAAAAAGTATTCACTGGCTATTTGCCAAGACCACACCAAGAAATACTACATCAAAAGCTTAAGCGCTTTAATGTACTAGTCTGCCATAGACGCTGATCGCTTCGGAAAAACCGTTTTTGCGATCAACGAGATGATTGACCAAGGGCTTAGAAACCCGAAGCGTAATCCCCAATACGCCTACATCGCCCCCACATACGGGCAGGCCAAGCGCGTATCGTGGCAGATATTAAAGGACGCGGTGAGAAACATCCCTGGGGTAAACATCAACGAGGGTGAGCTTCGGGTGGATATTCCAAGGAAGGATGACTTTATCAGGTACATGCTTCTTGGTGCCGAAAACCCCGATTCAATACGCGGTATTTATTTGGACGGCTGTATCTTGGATGAGTTTGCGACAATGGACCCCACTGCATGGACGCAAGTGATCAGGCCTGCATTATCGGATAGAAGAGGGTGGGCGATTTTCATATCCACGCCCAAGGGCTCTAACCACTTCCACAAAATGTATTTAGTTGCTGAGAAGGAGCAAAACCAGGATTGGTATTCAGCCGTGTTTAAGGCGTCTGAGACCAACATCTTACCAAAAGAAGAGCTGGATGCGGCCAAAGCCACGATGTCTCAAGAAGAGTATGACCAAGAATATGAGTGCTCGTTTACGGCGGCCCTCGTTGGTGCATACTTTGGAAAAGAGATGGGGGCTGCGGCTTCAGAAAAGAGGATCGTGACCTTTCCATTTGAGAAGGGCTACCCGGTCGATACCGGCTGGGATTTAGGGATGGATGATTCAACGGCCATCTGGTTTTGCCAGCAGGTTGGAAGAGAGATCAGGATCATTGATTACTATGAGGTGGCGGGAAAAGGTTTACCGGATATCGTAAAGGATCTTCGGGAGAAACCCTACACGTACCGTGATTTTTATTTGCCCCACGATATTTCGGTCAGGGATATTTCAGTGGGCGGGGGTAAGACGAGGCTAGAGACCTTGGTAGAGCTTCGGCTTGGGAACAAGGAGCAAATGATTCCAATCCCTAGGGTAAAGAAGAAGGAAGACGCGATCCACGCAGCAAGGCTTTTGATTCCTAGGTGCGTGTTTCACCAAGATAATTGTGCATATGGGATCGAGGCCCTAAAGTCTTACGAGAGATTGTACGATGCGAAAGAGGGGGTCTTTAAAGCAAGGCCAAGGCACAACTGGGCGTCTCACGGTGCTGATGCGTTCCAAACCCTGGCTATGGGGTTTAAAGGGGACCACGAGAGGGTGGGAAAGGAAAGCTTGCCTAGTTTTGCGGACATGGACTACGATATTTTTGGGATGTAGAGGGGTAAAAGGGTGGATGATTTATTAGTGCCTAGTCTTGACCAGATGACTGGGGATCCGTTTGGGCAATGGTCGTCTGATGCTTTGTATGGTCAGATAAAAGGTGGCAGACGAAAATCTTTATTTGCGGAGATGTTTAAAGCTATGCAAGCCGGAAAGCTCTCCAAGAATACCTTCCAAGAGCTAAGCCTTAGGCTCGCCAATGATAAGACCTCCCAAAACAAAACGATTAAAGAATACTCAGGTAAAGACGGGTTTGCGTCGAATGCTGAGCTTAATCTTATGAGCCCTCGTTTGGAAGACATCCAAAAAGCCTTTAGGGGCGAGGTAGAGGGCTCATCCATCGAGGGGAGATCCCGCCTGGCCACCCAAAAGATGTTTCAGCTTATGCAAGACCGCCCGGGCAGAACGCAAACACTGCTAGCACCTAGGTCTAACTCTTCAAAAAGCATTCTTGGTGTATAGATGAAACGCACTCCCGAACAAGTGATTAAGCGGTTCGATACTTTAAAACAGGGCCGAGGCGTTTGGGAGACCCACTGGCAAGAAGTTCTGGATTACACTTTGCCAAACGTGCAAGACGTTTTGCGGAAGAAAACCGAAGGCTCTAAAAAAGGGCAGATGCTCTTTGATAACACGGCCACCGTGGCGTGTGAGATGCTGGCGGCAGCCCTTCACGGGATGCTGACCAACCCAAATACCCAGTGGTTTGAGTTGATGACCCGCGATAACGAGATCAACAAGATCGATGATGTCAGGGCGTATTTACAGGATTTGACAGAAACTGCCCACCGAATCTTGAACAATTCAAATTTTCAAACAGAGATCCATCAGTTCTATTTAGATCTTTGCACCATTGGTACCGCAATCATGACGATTGAGCCCAATGATGAAAACATCATCCACTTTTCGACAAAGCACATTTCTGACTGCGTGATGGCAGAGAACCACTTGGGAAAAGTGGAAGACGTGGGCCGTTGTTTTAAGTGGGAAGCGCAGCAAATCCTTCAAGAGTTCACAAAAGACGCGTTTGGTAAAGCCCAAGACGTGGATGCTTTGATAAAGTCGAGTGAGAAAGAATTGATTACGAAGTTTTCAGAGGACGTGATCAAGGCATATAAGAACCAACGGGCAGATAAGTTCGAGCTTATCCATTCTGTGTATAAAGAGAAACTCCTGGCTGATGCTGGAAAGCCCTTTTTGTCGCAGTATGTTTTAAAGTCCAAGAATGAGCCAAAAGAGCTTCGGGTTAATGGATACAGGCGCTTTCCTTACCTGGTATCCCGGTGGACTAAGATGAGCGGGGAGACCTATGGCAGATCGCCAGCCATGTCGGCGCTGCCCGAAGCCAAAACTGTGAATCAAATGATGAAGGCCGTCATCAAAGCAGCCCAGAAGGTGGTTGATCCTCCCACCCAAGGGCCTGATGACGGCTTTTTAAGACCCCTTAAGACAGCGCCTGGATCCCACCACTATTACCGGGCGGGGACGCCGGATAGGATTGAGGCTATCTTTAAGGACATCAACCCGCGGATTGGCTTTGAGCTGATCAGAGACAGACAGGCTCAGATTAAGGCCGCCTTCTTTGTCGATAAGCTAAATCTTCCGCTTGGTGACAGAGCCACGACTGTGGAAGTGCATCAGCGGATTGAAGAACAGCTCAGGTTTATGGCCCCCATGCTCGGCCGCCAGTACTTTGAAGTATTGATCCCTTTGACTGAGAACCTGATGGACGTAATGGTGGACGCCGACGCAGGGTCAGGCGAGATTTTAGGGCAAATACCGCCCGAGATCCAAGACGTATCCTTGGCGGTCCAATACACAAGCCCCATTGCACGGGCGCAGCTGGTTACACAAGGCCAGAGCATGGTTAGGGCCCTTGAGGCTTCGGCACCGTTTATAAATATTGACCAAGCCTCCTCTGATGTTATCGACTCTGTGGAAGCCATCAGACAAAACTGGAAGATCTATGGCGCTCCCCAAAGAGTGCTTAAGACTACCAAGGAGCTAAGAGCGGCTCAGGATGCCAGGGCTGAGGCTCAGGCAGAGCTTGTGCAGCAGCAAAAGGAAATGGCGACTGCTGAGACGGTAAGTAAAATAGCCCCTGTCATGCAGGGATAAAAAGGAAATACGAATGCCCAAGACCTCGGATCGGCGGCAAGAGCGGGCCATAGCCCGGATTCACGATTATCAAGCGACGTTTTCTTCTCCCGAAGGGAAGAGGGTACTGCGCGACCTCATGAAGCTTGGTGGGTTTTTACGCACCAACCACATTCACGGGGATTCTCACGCCACTGCGTTTTACGAAGGTGGTCGGAGCATCGTGATCCATATTTTTGAGAAGTTGAAAATTGATGTACGGAAATTAGAGAAACAACTCTCGGAGGTAGAAGACGATGATTCGGAATACGGCATTTAAGCAAGACCTGCTAAACACCGAAGGTGGATCCCCTGGTGGTGGGGGCACACCGCCGGCCGCGGCTGCCGGTGGGACAACGCCACCGCCTGCTATCGACTGGAATCAGGTGCGTGAGTCCTTGCCTGAGGACATCAGAAAGGATCCAAGCCTTGGGCCCATTACGAGCTTAGAGGGGCTGGCTAAGTCCTTCATCCACAGCCAAAAGGCAATAGGTCGGGACAAGATTGTGATCCCAGATAAGCATGCGACCCCGGACGACTGGAAGGGTGTTTTTGCAAAACTTGGGGTGCCGGAGAAGCTTGAGGAGTACAAGCTAAACCTTGGCGAGGATTCGACCATTGATTCAGCTGTCTTGGAGAAGGTGAAAGCGGTAGCCCACCAAAAGGGAGTGCTGCCTTGGCAGTTTGAGGCGGTTGTGAAGGAGTTTAACAACGTGGCCAAAGAGATGGCCTCGGCCCAGGAGACTGAATACAAGGCCACGAGAGAGGCTCAGATTAGTGAGCTTAAGAAGGCGTGGGGGGACGAGTTTGAAACTCAGGTGAAGCGTGCGAATGTGGCTATGAGACATCTTCTTCCCGATGCCAAGGATCAGCAAGCTTTAATCGACATGGGTCTAGGAAGTAACCCGGCCGTGATTCGGATGCTTGCCAATGCCTCAAAGCTCCTGAAGAATGATGATTTCGTAGGTCAGGGAGAGGGCAGACTTGCCGGTGTGACCCCAGAAGATGCACTCAATAAGGCGAGGGCTATTCAAGGGGATTCAAGCCACCCGTACAGAAACCCGTCTCACCCGAACCATAAGGCCGCAAAAGAAGAAGTGGCCAACCTATACAAAATCGCTTTCCCAGAGTGAACTGTCTCATATTGAGACGTTGCACGATTTCCATTGACAGCAGGTTATGATTTTGTAACCTGCTTCTGGGGCAGACCAATTCAAAGCTTAAGGTTCCTACGAGACTTTTGTCTCGGACATGAATCCACGATCCTTCGTGGGGAGTTCATCAAAGCTAATTTGTTTAAATTAACTTTTTTAAATTCTTCGTGAAGGAGGAATTTTAATGTCTTCAGAAATTACCACAGCGTTTGTACAGCAGTACAAAGCGGAAGTGTTTCACCTTTCACAACAAAAAGGTTCCAAGCTCCAGGACAAGGTTCGTAAAGAGTCGCAAAACGGCAAGTCTGCGTTTTATGACCGTCTCGGCAAGGCCGAAGCGGTTGAGAAAACCCAGCGCCACAGCGACACCCCTCAGATTGACTCTGAACACTCCAGACGGCGCGTGACCCTGGCCGACTACGTGTGGGCAGACTTGATCGATAAAGAAGATCTTCGTCGCCTCTTGATGGACCCGGCCGGCCCCTATGCACAGGCTGCAATGTGGGGAATGGGCCGCCAAAAGGATCGCAAGATCATTGCGGCAGCCAATGGCTCTGCCTACGGTGGCGAAGAAGGGTCCACAGAAGTAGTGGTCCCCAACTCGCAAAAGATGCACGCTGTAACCACCGGTCCCGCTTTGGGCAACGCCAACATCCAGTGGCTGCGTCGGATTAAGAAGAAGTTCGATGCCCATGATGTTGACGAAAGCATCAAGCGGTATGGCGCTATCACCTCAAGCCAGTTGGAAGCACTCCTTGGTACCACTGAAATCACTAGCTCTGATTTCAATACCGTGCGTGCCCTGGTTATGGGTGAGCTGAACACGTACATGGGCTTTGAGTTTGTTCGTACCGAACTGCTCGATACCCAGGTGGATGCGTTGAGCTGCGATACCACGACGGGTGCAGCTGGTTCTGGTACTTCTTGTATCGGATCACGTCGCTGCGTGTTCTGGGCGCAAGACGGACTCCTCCTCGCTACCGCAGACGATGTGGAAGTGAAGATCGAGCCCCGCCCGGACAAGAACTATGCGACACAAGTATTTGTGAGCATGGGCATTGGCGCTACCCGAATGGAAGAAGCCAAGGTCGTTATCGGGTTGGCAAAAGAATCGTAAAAATGTGGGCCGGCTCACAAGCTGGCCTTTTGGTTTTTGTTTTTTAATTTTTAACAGGAGAATTTAAATGGCTGTTCTTTCAGGAACTTTGTATGCAACCAATGCTACCGCAAAGCTAGCGGAGCCTTCTTCCAAGGTGGACGTGACCTTGGATTACGGTAAAATCCGCTACGTTTCCGACTCCTACACTATTCCCACTGACGATGAATTGGGAACCAGTGCCCTCATCAATTTCTTCAAAATCCCCAAAGGAGCCCGGGTCATCGAGATGATGGTCACTGCTCCCGTTGACGGCGGCTCGCCTGCCACTGGTCAATTGGACATTGGGTGGTTGGCTTCGACTGAAGTCGATGAAGACGGTACGGCTTTGGAAGCCGCCGATCCCGATGGTTTCTACGTGAAGGAAGTGGCTGATTTTGGGGCAGACGCTCTTGCTCGTTTGGCGATGGCAGACACTCGCCCTGGGTACCGCAAGAAGTTTGCAGCTGAAGTTCAGGTGCAGGCGGATTGCCAAGAGGCCACGACTGATTCAGGCGGTGCAACAATCCTCCTTGAAGCTTATTTGGTGGTTGAGTAGTCCTTAAGGGGGCCCCATAAATGGCAACTGCAAATGTTGACATAGCTAATTCGGCGTTGGCGAAACTTGGGGCCCCTCAGATTGTGGCTCTTACCGATACGGGAAGGGCCGCAGTTTTAATAAACGCTCGTTTCGAGTCGTTGAGAAAGAAGCTTTTAAGTTCACACCCCTGGAATTTTGCGACCCGTAGAGTTGCCCTGGCGCTAACTGCCAACACTCCTTCTTACGAGTTTACGGCAGAGTTTTTGTTGCCCAGTGATGTGCTTAGGGTACTTGATACCGATCTCCCGCATTTGGATCCGTGGGAGGTTGAGTTCAATGTCGATAATAACAAGGTTCTGCTTTGTAATTCTTCGGCCGTGAAGATCAAGTACATTAAGGACATAACTGACCCAACAAAATTCCCCGCATACTTCGAGGAAGCCCTAGCCTGGCTTATAGCGTCTGACTGTGCTTATGCGATTACTCAGTCCGTGTCTGTGGCGCAGGCCATGTACACCGGCTACAAAAACGAGGTGAGAGAGGCAAGAAGCTTGGATGCACAAGAGGCTGGGTATCAGGAGTTTTCAAGCGATCCTTGGGTTGATGTGAGGTGGTAGGGTGCCTCGTTTTAATGACATTATCCAGACCTTCCAAAACGGTGAAGTAAGTCCTAAGTTTCACGGCCGCACCGATTACGACATATACAAAAGATCTTGCCGCAAAGTTTTGAACATGATCCCTCAGCAGCAAGGCGGGATTTCAAGACGAGTCGGAACTGAATTTATCACGGACAAAGTTACAGATATTTCATCGGGTGCTACGGATCTGATTAAGGAGATGGCAGCTGGAGCCAGGTGTATTCCGTTTGTGGTATCTGAGGACGAATCTTACGTAATCATTTTCCCTGGCATTGATTCCGAGGCAAACCTTCCTTTCGTTTACATTTACAATGTAAATGAGGATCGCTTTATCAACCTGCCTCATTTTGCCTCAGAGGGCATTACGCCGATCCCCAACGGTAACTCAGCTGGATTATTCACCAACGCCCAAGTTCTGCGGGAACTTCAGTATGTGCAAACTGGAGACAGGCTTATTTTTGTTCACAGCACCTTTCCCCCGCAGGTTATTACAAGAACCCGTAGAAATGGGTTTACTTGGGTTTCGTACACAACAATTGCTGGTTCTCTTCACGGGGGAACTGGTACCAGAATTGAGGGACAGGCTTTTAGAACGCCCAATACCAACACTGCCCATTTGATTGATGCTGGGGCCGTGACGGTTGGGAACACTACGCTGACATCAAGCACATCGTTCTTTGATCCAGATCATGTCGGTGCTTTTTTCGCATTCCAAGACGCAGGCACAGTTGGTTGGGGGTATGTAACTGCATACAACAGCGCCACGTCAGTTGATTTTACAGTGGTGGATGCTTTGCCAGCCGCTGCCTCAGCAGGAAGCGGGACTGCACAGTGGATTGAGGGGGCCTGGTCAACGTATCGCGGGTTCCCACGGACCGTTGCTCTTTGGAACGGGCGCATATTCTTTGGCGGAACAGATACGGATGTGGACACGATTTGGGCTTCTCAGACGTATGACATCTTTGAGATGACGACTGAGACAACGCTTGATCCAGGCGCAACTTTGACCGAGGACATGCCTCAATCATTCACGATTGCGAGTGACCGGGCCAACGTCATCAACTGGATGTTCGGATCCAAAAACGATTTTCTCGTCGGTACAAGAGGCCGAGAATATTCAATCAGAAGCTTTACGATTGAAGAGATTGATGTGCGCCCCCAGACTGGATATGGGTCTGAATATATTCAGCCAACGATTGTGGATGATGTTCCTGTATATGTGCAGCGGGGCTTTAACAAGCTTCGTGAGATCATCTTCGATGACCGAACGGCTGGTTACGTAAGCCCAGAGGTGACGTTCTTTGCCGAGCACATGCCAAGGCTTTCGCAAGGGTTCTATGCTGACGCTGAGAGCCCCAAAATAAAAAACCTGGCGTATCAGCCTCTGGATAATAACGTCCTTTGGATTGTAGACAATAACGGCCATCTCTTTGGAACCACAAAGAGCCGGGAAAATAGCATCAATGCTTTTCATCGACATACACTTGGTGGAACCTCTGGAAGTGATGAGCCGCCAAAGGTTTTATCTATCGCATCCGTGCCGGCTAGAAACGGAGTGTCCGATAACTTGTTCATGATTGTTCAGCGCGAGATTGACGGCAATACCGTTATTAGTTTCGAGCGCATGACCAACGATTACTATGAGCTTACTTTACACGCAGACGCCAATGAGCGAAGACGAATCCCTCTATTTTCTGATTGTGCCAAGATGTTCAGAACCCACGCTGGTGCGAACTTCTTTGCTCGACTTTTTTCCTCGTCCACTGCCACTGAAGCCGGCGGCTCAACCACGGCTACGGTAACTGGAACGGTTACGTATGCATACAAGAAGGCTTTGTTCGACGGCTCTTCGTATATAGATTACGACGGCACGAGCAACGCGGATGTGGCGCAAACGGGGTGTATTCGGTTTACGCTTCATCCGAATACTTTTACTGAGCAGGGGCTTATTGCCATCTGCAAGGCCGCAAGCGATGCCGACAATTTAATTCAGCTGGAGATAGGTGCAAGCCAAGACCTGGTGCTCACCGTCAACGATTCAACTGGGGCCGCCATCATTAATGCCGTAAGCCTTGGCGTGGCTACAGAGTGGGCCACGAATCGTTTAGAGGCTCACATTATTGAGATCAACTATGATCTAACGACTGGTGCTACTCGCGTGTTCGTGAATGGGAAGCAGCTTGGAAGTACTATTTCGAGCACGGGTACTCGGGACACGAGCATTGATCTAATCAGGCTTGGAGCTAAGTACGACGCCACTGACCCTGTGGCTGCCAACACCATGATTTCTGATCTTGTGATCTTTAACAGTGTTCAGCACACAGAAGATCACGAGGTTTTCGAGTACTTGAAAAAAGCTGTTACCGTTTCTCGCTTGGAGCATTTGGAAGGCGAAGAAGTAACAGTCCTTGGCGACGGCATTGAGCTTGGCACATTCACGGTTGCAAGTGGCATCATTACGCTTGAGGATACTTACGATACGATTGTCGTTGGTCTTCCCTACGGGCACGTTCTTGAGACCCAGAGTATTGAAGCCGGAAGCGGCATTGGATCGGCCCAAGGACGCCCCACTCGCGTGGACACCTTGGCTTTACGGTTTAATTCCACGGCCCAGTGCAAGTTTGGGCGCGATGAGGACAATCAAGAGGAGATCACGTTTAGAACTCCCCAAGACGCCCTGGATGCGGCAGTGCCGCTCTTTACCGGGGATAAGGTGTTCCCCTTTGATGGGGCCTATGATCCAGACTCTCGCTTGGTTATAACCGGAAATGCTCCGGTTCCGTGCAACATTACTTGTCTCGTAGCTAGGGGTGCCACCAATGATTGAGGTGGTGAAATTTGAACCAAGCCATCTTGAAGTATTAAACCCGCTTGATTGTTACAAGGGCTCGCCAGGGCTTTTTGAAACCGTTTTAAAACTTAATGGGGTCCCCGGGAGCATTATCAGTACACTATTTTCCATCCGAGGGGAAATGGTTGCGGTTTTCGGGGTCCTCTCTTCTCCATACGCTAAAGCCATGTCGATATGGGCAATCACGGATAAGAACGTGTCCAAATATCCAGTTGGGTTCCATAAGGTATTTAAGCGCCAGCTTAAGTACTGGGAAGAAGCCCTGGGGGTGGTTAGAACGCAGTCTGTTGTGGATGTAGACAACGACCAGGCCGTGAGCCAGCATTTGAGATGCGGTTTTGAGATTGAGGGGACTATGAGAAAGAGCGGTTGGCGTGGCCAGAACCAATACATTTTGGCGAGGGTGAAGTAATGGCAGAAGCCGCAGCTGTAATGATGGTGGCCGGTGCCGGTATGCAGATTGTTGGTAACTTCCAAGCCAACGCGGCCGAGGCTGAGGCGGAAAGAGCCAATGCGGCCTTTTACAGGGAGCAGGCTCTATTATCCATGAAGGCCGCCGAGCGTGAAGAACGGCTATTTGAAAGAGAGAGCCAGCAGTTTTTTGGCTCTCAAGTGAATGCCTTCGCCAAAGGGGGCGTGGATATGTCCGGCTCTGCCCTTTTAAAGTTGGCCGGCACTAAGCAAGAGATGGCAAACGAGAGCTTTAATATTTTGGAGACAGGAAAACGCAACATGAACTTGGCTTTGCTGCGTTCTTCGCAAGCCGAATCCAATGCTAGGCGTTTACGAAGTGTTGAGTACAACCTTATCCAAGCCGCAGGGCCGGCTTTATCGGCGGCAGGCGGAGCGATGAAGGCAAAAGGTGGCTCAAGCGGTGGCTCTAGCAGTAACACGATGGAGGCCAGGAATTCTTACTACAGCGGTCCTGGTAACAGCATGGAGCTTATAAACTCATGAAGATTCCAAGCTTTAAACCAAACACCAGGCTTTCTGACCAATCTCCGGTTCAGCTCTTAAACACGTCAGATGCAAGACGCCAGGGAGAAGCCGTAGCCACCCTTGGTAAATCTGTGCAGCAATTTGGTGGCCAGATTGATGATTACTTCAGAGAAAAATCCAGGATAGACAATGCTCTGTATGCAGCGGACCTCCAGAACAGGGCTGCGATAACGGCACAAGAAGCCGAGACTTACGCTAAGACTGCACCCGATGCCGCACGGGACGGCAGCAATGTACAAGATCTTTTTGGGCAAAGGTTTGATTCTTTAAAGGATGAAGTTAATGGAATTGAGGACCGGGAGAAAAGAGCCATTGGCCTCAAAGTTTTAACTCAGGTTGAATCAAGTCATCGTAAGAAATTGATCACGTACCAAGTGCAAAGGCACAATGATTTCGTTCTTGAGAAGTCTAACGATATTTTAAATGAGATGTCTTTTAGGGTACAGACGGACCCAACTCAAACAGCACAAGTGCTGGCTGAATTTGATTCTTTATCTGGGCAGATGCCACTCGAAGGTGAGAACAAAAAGAACTTCATGCAAACCGGAAGGCGCTCAATCATCTTATCGGCCATGGAGTCTTACGCCTCTAAGGGCGACTTTGATTCTGCAAAAGGTATCATCTCTGAGACTTCGGCTGGAAAGTTATTCTCCATTGAGGAGCGCAAGAAGTTTTCTAAAGAGATGGATGATCGAAAGATCAAGGCCATTAAAGATAAGTACACCATTGATCAGATGGAGAGAACAAAGCTTAAGCAAGAAAAAGCCGACATGCAGGAAAAGCATGAGGTTGAGCTTTACAAAGAAATTACCGCGGCCGGCGCTCCCTTAGAACTACAGGCAGTGGCGGAAAAAGCTGACGAATACGTAGCCCGTGGGCTTATCTCTCCCGGGGTACATAGGGCACTTAGAACAGAGCAGACAGCCATCTCTAAAGACGTAAGCTCTGATCTTCGCCGTGACTTTGTGGTGCAGTACTATAAGGGGAAAACCTTCGATCAAATCAAGAGCGATGTTGTGGCCGCCATGGGTGATGGCAGAATGACCCACCAAGACGGTGTGGGTGTTTTAACCAGCCTCTCATCCCAAGCCAAGCGCGAGAAAGTGGATCCTGCGTATAAACAAAAGAAGGCCCTGGCCAGAGATCATATAAAGACGCTTGTGCCGGCCACGGCTAAGGGAGCGTTTGGGTTGGCTGTTCATGGGCAAGATGAAAAGTCCATGATCAACGAGATCAACCAAAGGGCTTTTGAGTACGAGCAACAAGGTATGGACCCCCTCATGGCCGCAAAAAGAGCTGGAGCAGAGGTCATTGGCTTGCAGACATTTGCCCAAAATCCAAACCATAACGTGGCCCTTGTGAATAAGAGTGTTCCAGATCTTCTTAAGTACAAGGCCCATATAAAAGCTGGCGTTGATAGAGCCAAGGCCAATGGGAAATGGGAAGGCGCTACGCGCACGAAAGTGCTCGACGAACTGGAGCAAATTGATCTGAGAATTAAAGCTTTACAAGCCGAAGAAGAAGCAAAGAAGATCTTGGATATCACTAAGCCAGAGGAAAAGAAATGAAGACTGCCGAAGAGCGGGCCTTAGAGATCCAAGCGTCCAAAATACAGAACGTGAATAATCCGAACCAACAGCAGCTGGACGCTGACTACCAATCCACGGGCGACTACGAGATTCAAGAGGATGAAATCAAAGAGATGCAGCAATGGAACTCTCCAGATAGAGAACCAAACGCTGCATACAAATCGTATGATGAGGCCAAGCAAAAAGAAGCTGACGATGAGCGGGAGAGAAGGCTTTTAGGCGGGGATGATGTAGCGCCGGCCGCAACTGAAATCTTGTCTCCTGAGGCCCCGGAGACACCTTCGGTGCCTGGAAAAGCTACGCCCGAGGACTCGTGGTTTGATAAGGCGATCAAGGAGTTTAAGCAGGTAAACCCTATTATGGGGAAAGCTCTTGAGACGGGTGAGGGTGCTGCCAAGGGTGCTATTTTAGCCCTGGAACAAGCAGCCAACACGGCCCTAGATGTTGGTGACGGCATTGAAGATGCTCTTGCAAAACTTGGCTTTGGCTCAGGTGATAATGTCACTGAGAACAGGTTTGATTATTTTAAAAAGAAATTTGAAGAGCCCACGACTGCCGCTGAGCATGTCGGAAAAATTTTAGGTCAGTACTGGGGACCTTTTGCCTTGGTGAGCAGGCTCAATAAAGCAAAGGGTGTGTTTGGCGTAGCTTCAAATATTGGGGCCTCGGCCGCGGTATCGGCCGTGGTGATGGATCCAGACGAGAAGCGGTTATCTGATCTCGTGCAGGCATCACCTGCGCTCGCTAACCCAATCACAGCACTTCTTGCAAGTGAGAAGGATGATTCAAGATTAGAATCTAGACTTAAGAATGCGGCCGAGGCCGTGATTGCGGATGTCCTTGGGGTAGGTATTTTAAAAGGCGGCACCAAGGTAGTATCAAAGGCCAGTGACGGGGTATCCGTTTTGGCTGACAAAATGGTATCCTCGGTTAAAGCATATAAACAGGCTAGGAAAGTAAAGGCCGAGACGGCCGTGCCCCGGCCTAGTGTTTTACCTGAGGAGCAGATTGCCGCCAATGAAGCAAAGATCAATCAAGGAATCCAGGAAGAAGTTGCAGCAGCTCAAAAATATACAGAAACGCCAGCGTCCACGAGAGCCCAGGCAGCTCCCTCAGGTGGAGGAGAGCCCCCAACAAGGCCTCCCACAAAAGCCGAGCGAATGTCAGAGCTTGTGGCAGAGTATAAAGCAACTGGCCGGCCGATTGAGGCAAAAGATCTGCATGAGACAGCTCGTCGTGGGACTATTTCCGATGAGGAAAATCTAAAACTCGCCAACAAGATCAGAGAAGAGGGTGAGGCGAGGCTTGATGAACTTTTCGATAGAAAGTTTGGAACTTCGCTCTCTCAAGAAGAACGTACTGCTTTAAAGCTTGAAGCCATGACCAAGCAATTGGAAGTGGAGAACATGGTCAAGGGTGTCGATGACATCGCTAACCTTTCTCCAACTGAGATGGCGTTGATGCAAGAAAGGCTGGATAGTTTACAGGCCTTTTATGCAAGCATTGATGCCGCAAGCTCTGAATCAGGCCGTGCACTTCGCTCATCGAAGATGACTCCGAAAGGAATCCTGGAAGAAGGCGGCGACGCCATAAAGAAGCATTCCCGGGTGCAGGAATACATCAAGCAGCATGGGGGCATCCAGTCGGTTGAGGAAACGCTTCGGGCGATTAAGCAGATTCAAGACCAGGGAATACCTCTTTACGAAGCTTTCGAGCACCACCTAAATTCGGCCGGCAAGAAATTTGCCGACTCTGCTTTTGAGGTATGGATCAATGCGGCCTTATCCGGCCCCAAGACCATGCTCTTTACCAACCCCGTGGCCAACTGGGCGATGAAGCAGGG
>CAZBOT010000015.1:16791-31685 GCA_964493575.1 uncultured Candidatus Saccharibacteria bacterium
ATGGGTAAAGGCGTAGTGCCGGGGGAAGTGGAAGCCCTACGAGCCGCCTTTGCCGACGCCCACTACGAAGCACTTGAGGCGGCAAGGCAGATTTTTAAAAAAGGGACGGCTGTTCCTGCCTCACAAAGAACCCGGTTTATGATGGAGCGAAAAAACGCCATAAGTAGCCAAAACTATGGCCTTGATCCAATGTCTCAGATTGGCCGGTTTGCCGATCAAGCGGGGCATGTGATCAATATGCCAACCAGAGTTCTTTCGGCCCAGGACGCTTATTTCAACACGGTTTTGCGCCGTGGCCGAGAGGGCCAGCTGGCCCACAGGATCGCTATCCAAAAGGGTTTAAAGCCAGGCTCTGCCCAATACAACGACATGGTGACATCACTAAAGCAAAAGCCCACGCCAGGGATGCTGAAAGAGTCTGAGCGGTACGCTCGTGAGGGCACGATGATGTCCCCCCTATCCTCAGAGCAGGGTGTTGGGATTGGGCCTGTGAAATTCACTGGCGACACGATGGCATCTTTACAAGGGTTTTTGGAAAAGTACCCAACTGGCCGGTATTGGGGCGCGTTTATGCGGGTTGGAACAAACATCGCAGACCGGGTGGCGCAAAGAACCCCCCTTGCTTTCCTAAGGCCCGAGACCAGGCAAAACATCTTTGGTGGGACCAGGGCTTCAGCTCAAGAAGAGATGGGAAAGATGATCTTTGGAACATCTATTCTTGCCGCAAGCGGTGGCCTGGCCATGGCCGATCTGACAACCGGGTCAGGTCCAGATGATCCAAAAGCCAAGCGGGCTTTAAAGTCGGCTGGCTGGCAGGAGAACTCGCTAAGGCTTCCGGGCGGAGGCTTCCTGCCTTTAAGAGAGCTTGGGGTTATTGGTGAGGTGATGGCCATAGGGTCGCAGACGGCCGAGCTTATTGGGCGCATTGATTCTGATGACGAGAACGCCAGTGCTGTGGAGGATTTTATCGCGGCATCGAGTATGCTCGTTGCAACGGCCTTTACACCAGAGCAGCTCGCAAACGGTGTGCCCAAGATGTTTGACATCATTAAGCGCATCACGTCTGGGGATATGACGGGTCCTGACATTCAAAAGGAAGTGGCTCTGTTCTCTAAAAACTTTGTGCCGTTTGCACAAGGATTAAGATCGGTTAGAGAGGTTATCTCTGACACTCCACTTCGAGACACCAGATCTTCAAGCAAGTCTTTGCTTGGTGCATTTGAGCAGGTCAAGAACGAGTGGCTTCAGACGGTAGATATCTTTGGGTTTAACAACATGCCGCCAGAGCTTAACATGTTTGGCGAAGAAATCCATCCGCCAATGGGGGTGGGTACTTCCATTAAGTCTGCCATTTTCTCCAATGCCGATCAAAGAGACGACATGGTTGTAAAAGAGATTTTACGCCTTGATATGACAGGCCCTGTTTTTCACACAGGCTCTGAGAACGAGGAGTCGCTGGCGGTAAGGATGCCGGATCGAACGAAGCGTATGGGGATAGGGCTTGGAGATGGGGCCACGGTTCCAATTAAGCTCTCGCCCCAAAAGTACCATGACTACGTGAAGCTCTCAGCCGGCATGGCCGTGGGGGATTTGAAGTTTCCGGGGCCCACTTTAAAAGAGGCTTTAAAGACCGCTATCACTTCGGACGCCTACAAGGCGCAGTCAAACGATGCACAGAAGGTGATCCTAAAAGAGATTATCTCTGAGTACAGGTCTACGGCTTGGAAGCTGATAAGTGCTCAACCAGACATTATGGAAGAGTATGGGCAAAAGCGCGAGAAGAGGCTTCAGCGAAGGTTGCCAGAGAGTACTAGGGCAACGATTTTTGGAAGGGGTAAGTAATGTCGCTTTCAAACCTTACGGTTAAGGCCACGTATCAAGGCGACGGTGCAAATGATACGTTTGCAATCCCCTTTGACCCTATCGTTGACGATAGTGCCGAGACTTTCGTGTACATCAGAGACGAGGGTGTAGACCCCGTAACTGAAACACTCGTGGAGGAGGGGGCTTTAAACGAGTACACCTTAACGGGAGCCGTACTGCCTGGCGACTTTCACACGAATGTCGTATTCAACGCTGGCAGCATCCCCACTGCGGATCAAAAGGTCATCATCATTCGGGTGATGCCGCTTACGCAGACTCTTAATCTTACCAATTCTAATTTTAGCTCTGCCAACGTGAACAGGGCCTTGGACAGAATCGTTGCCATGATTCAGCAGCTGGATGAGAGATTCTCTAGGGTTCCAGTGATGCGGGTTACTGAGCAAGAGGTTCAGATTGTTTTGCCAGAGCCCGAGGCTGAAAAATTCTTACGGTGGAATGATGCCGGCACGAATTTAGAAAACTCTGATTTTACCACGGCCCAGATTCAAGACATTATTGATGACGTTGCTGCAATTGATGCCGCAGTGGCGGCAGCGGCAGCTTCGGCAGCGGCAGCGGCAGCCTCTGAGACAGCAGCTGGAGATTCTGAGGCAGCGGCAGAGGCCGCCGCCGCATCAATTGCTGATCACTTAAACGATACAGACGATGCTCACGATGCTTCGGCAATTTCTTTTGGTCCCTCTGGGACTATTGTTGCGACAAATGTTCAAGGGGCAATAGAGGAATTAGATGGGGATGTAGTGGCGGCACAGGGCGATGCTACCCAAGCCCTATCTGATGCAGGCACAGCACAGACCACTGCGAATGATCATATAACCGATGGCACAGATGCTCATGATGCCTCTGCGATCTCTTTTGATAACGTGGCCAGCGGCATGACTGCGACCGAAGTGCAATCCGCTATTGATGAAGTAGAGGGTAGGGTTGCGGATCTTGAGGCCGCCCCGGCTGGAGGGGGTGGCGGGGGTATTGTTTTAGAATGGGAAGAGCAAGCTAACTCTCCTGTTAAAGAGATTGAAAACAACATCGCAGGCTACAAGTTCACCAACGCCTTGGCACAAGAGCTTTACTCAGAGTTTAGGGTTCCAGACTCGTATCAAGCTGGGAATCCGATCACGCTAAAGGCCAAGTTTTATTCTCCCGATACATCTGGGACGGTTCATTTTAAAACCCAGAGCACGCTACTTGGTGCAGCTTCTGAGGTTACGGATACAACGAACCAGAGAACGTCCACCAATACGGCTGTTACTATGTCGGGGGCTAACGACAATATCCCCCAAGAGGTGGAGTTCGATTTGACCGATGGCAGTGGTGAGGTCAACGCCGTGGCTGTGGCTGCCGGAGATATTATTTTAGTGAGGCTTTACCGGGATTCTGCGGACACGGCGACGAGTGATGCAAGGTTTATGTACAAGCAACAAGAGGTGGCACTAACATGAAATATTTAATCTATCTTTTGCTGGCTTTACCCGCGCTGGCGTTTGGCACTCTCAACGAAGTAGACAAACAGCTTTTGGCAGCCAAGAACCTGCTTTCAAACGGCGGCTTTGAAAACGGCAAGGCCGGGACCTCGGCGACCGGCGGGACGTACAACTTAGAAACCAACGACATCATCAACAACGGGATTAGCGGGAGAGTGACGGCAGAGTGGGACCCGTCTGCTGCGGACCAATACCTAAACTTTGGAACGGTCACTTATTACCGTTGGAGTTTGCCAGCGGCAAAGCATGGGGTTGGGTATTGTTCATTCCGAGATTACCTTGATGACTTCACCCTTCAAGTCTATGACGGCACCAACGTCATCGCCGAACAGGTGTTGGATAACAACACCAGCTCCATGTTGACCAAAAAAGTCATGGTCAACTTTGCTTTCCCGACATCAACAAATGACGCTCCGATGACCATCACGCTCCGGCT
Organism: uncultured Candidatus Saccharibacteria bacterium; assembly: GCA_964493575.1. Lineage (GTDB taxonomy): Bacteria > Patescibacteriota > Doudnabacteria > UBA920 > UBA920 > UBA920. The sequence goes on from CAZBOT010000015.1 coordinate 20,593, forward strand.
TAAGTCTACAGACGCGGCGGCTCCTGAGATCAAGGTTGATGATTGTTTTTTGGGGCTGGCTGACGAGGTAAATCTATCGGCTGTTAAGCCAGTGGCTTACTTAAGCGCCACGAGCAACACATCACAAACCTCAACGACCTCCGCCCCTAAGATTTATGAGGATCTGGTTTTCTCTACCAACATCAGTTACAACACTGGCACTGGCGTTGCCACGGTTCAGGTTCCCGGAAAGTACCGAATCAATGCCAGCACTGGCTGCGGCACGGCCGTGGTTGGCCTATCCGTTTACAAGAACGGAAGCATCGCCTTAACGGGGTATTATTCAACCGGCAACTCTGGTGGGCGCACTGGGGTAGACGGATTTTTAGATCTTGTGGTGGGGGACACCATTGATATCCGGCCCTCTGCAAGCACTTGCGCCTCGGGCACTGACGGCACCCTTAACTTTGTGAACATCGAGCTAATAGACACCGCGCAAGGAACTGCATACCGCGCTGATACGCTCGCTAACTCCTGGTCTGGATACCATGACAATACTTGCTCGTGGGCAAGGACTAACACGGCTTTTGGGGACCCAACCGCCGATGCCACTTGTTCGTTTTCTGAAATTACTAATCAAAATTTTGGCACAGTCGCCAGCTACACAAGCGGCGGCAACAATCTTCCTGGTATTGTGTTCACGCCAAAGAGGGCGGGCAAGTATTTCGTATGCGCTCACTTCTTTATGGATTCAAGCACAACAACCGGGAAAAATATTTTAGTAGACGGATCAGTTACAATTGCTACCGGGGGAAATCCGGGCAGTTCAGTCCCAATACATAACATGCTGTGCGGTATAGTTACGGCATCGAGTACATCGTCCAAGACGGTTGCTATTCAAACAGCATCAACGTCCGGATCTACAACGGTAGGTTCTGCATCTTATGCCAGAAGTGTCGACTGGAACATTTTCGCCATCGACCAACAACTGCCAGCGCCTTTGCTCGTGAATTCGGTGGTGAGCAAATACTCCGGCGTTGTTGGAACCGAGCACGCTGAGATAAACTGTGATGCCGCCTCGGCACTCACTCAAAACCCAGGTTCTTGGCTTTCGGCCATTGGAAACAGATCTACAGCCTCTTGTGCCCTTACGATTGCTGGCGGCGTATTCTCTGCGACGCCGTACAGTTGCCAAGTCACTGTTAAAGCCGCAACGGTACAGGCGACTTCATGCAGTTGTTCCAGCGCAACGGCTTGTACTGTTTATGGAGCAAGCGCCGACTATGATGCTTATGTGAGCATTACGGGTCCAAGGTAATGGAAGCCGCAATCCCAGAGAGCTTTTACTATGTCGTCGGCGTGCTCGTCGTGATGAGTGCAAGCTCAATTGTTGGGGCAGTCGGTATCATGATCCGCGTTGCCCTCTGGGTCGGCGAATTCAAGGCAGAACAAAAAACTTTGAGAAAAGATAACGACGCGGCTCATGCCAAGATCCGCGAACTAGAGAAAAGGGGTAACTAAATGGAACAACTGATTTTAGACCTTGTGCTGCAAAATCCAAAACTCGCAAGCGTGGTCGTTGTGATCGGCGTCCTTAGAGCCGTTTTCAAGCCGATCCAAAATCTCCTGCTCGCTTACGTTGAGGCGACGCCAGGCTTAGAGGACAACGAAAGATTCGCCAAACTCCAAGCCTCCAAAGGCTACAAGGCGTTTGCCTGGTTTCTCGACTACACCGCCAGCATTAAGGTGCCGGTCAAGAAAGAATGAGCGTCGAGTTTTTCCTCGTTCTAATCGGCATGGTCTTAGGTAGTGCCGTCATGTACATCGTCAAAGAGGTGCAGTTTGCGCTCAACAAAGAACCGGAGTCAGTTCAGGCCAGGCTTAACCGCTGCACTCTCGAAGTTATTAGGCGCGATGCTCGCGTTGACATTGACGCTATACCCGACGAGGAGCTGGTCCGAGGAATCGCCGCGGGAGTTTTGTCTGTCTCAAGTCGAACTAAGCCGGACGGCCAATGAGCTAAGGGCCTGCCACGTTGACCGAAAAGTCTTGGAGGCCACGGGCAAGATGCTCACGGATTGCGAGTTTAGGAACAAGTGCCGGGTAAACTGGAAGCCGTTTGTCTATGGGGTGCTCACAGGGTTTTTAAGCGTTTTCGTTATAAAAGAGGTTAGCCATGGGCGATGACCTGTACACGAAAGCCATCCCCCACTGGATGCTGATCGCTTTAGGCGAGTTGAAACTGGGGGTGGCGGAAGTGCCAGGCCCAGTCAATAACCAAAGAGTCATCGAGTACCACTCCACAACCACTTTAAAGGCCACAGACGACTTTGTGCCGTGGTGTTCCTCCTACCTCTGCTGGGTTATGGAATGTGCCCATATATCGTCCCCTAGGTCCGCTCAAGCGAGGGCCTGGGAGGAGTGGGGGGATAAACTCATAACGCCCAAATTTGGGGCTGTCGTTGTCTTAAAACGCGGCACCCTGCCCTCGCAAGGCCATGTCGGATTCTTCCTCGATCAGGACAGAGAGCGTATATTCGTCCTCGGTGGAAACCAAGAGGACCGTGTATCAATTAGGCCCTATTTGAAAGCTTCTCTACTATCTTACCGATGGCCATCTGGGTTTTAATATAGGTACGGGCCGGGATGAAGGACTATCCTAATCACTTAAGGTTGAGTGGGTCCGTCCTTACAGCGCCGCTTATAATCGGCATCCACAATATTATCAGGACTCTTGATTAAAAGGAGCTGGGTTCCGCATTTAAACCTAACCCGGCTCATGGTCTTCTCCACCAGCTCATCCGTTTTAAAGTCCTCAACCACCCTTGATTGGACTTCAGCGGCACAATAGGGACAGACCGTCTCTTTCACCTGAACCACTCCCAAATGCACGCCAAAAGCCCTAAAAAGGCCAGGACATACACGAACACGGTGGCAGGGTCCTCTAGAGTTAGACTCATTTGGTGGGGTTATAGATGTCCCTAGCGATGTTCTTTTTATCACTCTCAGACACCCCAGGTGTTCTTAAATGGATCTCAAAGCCACCGTGTAGGAAGCTCACTGGCCAGGGACTTACGTCTTCAAAATAGCTCCTGGCAAAAAGCCTTAAACCAAACTCATCAAGGAGCATGGGGTCCGCCTTGCCGGTGCCCACATACCCGGGCTTTCTGATCTCTAGTTTGATATGCTCCCTGCCCGAACCCTCAATGTCGATGTAGTAATCAAGGGAGACTGGCTTTGGGGCGCAGCGAAGAATGTAGCTTTTCATCAATATCTCAAGGGCATAAGGATTTAAGCCAAAGTTGGATAAATGCTTTCGGCCAAGCTCTCGCTCATTTTCAAAGTACTGGGTATCAAACTTACTCATTTAGCCGTCCCGCCTCTAGAATAATGGTTGTTCTTACCTGCTCCCAGTTCTCCGGGCACACCATAAACGCCAAGCCACCGTTAGCCCGAATATCTTGCAGGGTTTTCTCCTGTAAGACAATGCGCCCCGTTCGCTTGCGCGTTTCGGCGAGGCTCTTTTTAAACTCTAAAGCCACGAACACCCCCATCACACACCCCACCCTATCCGGTAATCCACGGATGGAGAGGGCATCGGCCTTGTCGGGCCAATATCCACCGATCTTTCTTAGCTCCTCAATGCAGCGTCTTTCAAAGGCCGACTCTTTCAAAGTGTGAACTCCTCAAAATCCCGATAAGCCCAACTCTTCGTGGATATCTCGGGCTTTACCGTAAGCCTCATCCCGTTTCTGGGCTCGTACACAGACTCCATGATCTTTTGAATGCCTGGCACTAAATCATGCTCGTCATCATGGATCTCGTGCAAGATATCATCGTGGATTTGTACGACCATCCCCGAAAGCTTACCCTCTAAGAACTCATGAATCCGGTTCATGGCCACCTTAATCACATCGGCAGCTCCCCCTTGGATCAAGTGGTTAGGCAGGGTGTAGGAAAAATCCCGGTGGTTTATATGGCACCGTCTACCCATCCAATTGACCACATGCCCCCTGGCCTCACCCACGGCCATCACCTTCTGGATAAATTTCTTTACCTTTGGGAGCTTTGAGTAATACTTTCTACGTAACTCCTCAGCTTCTCTACGCTTCACCCCAAGGTTAGCCGCCAGCAAATCAATACCAGAACCATATAACAGACTGAAATTTATCATCTTCGCGACCTTACGCGAGATACCAAGAAGATCCGCCGTGGCTTGGTGCAGATCCTCCCCATCCATAACCCGCTTAATTAACCCGGTTTCCCCGGCGTAATCGAGCATTAGACGGTACTCCACTTGAGAGTAATCAAGGGAAACGAACGAAAAACCAGGCGAGGGGATAAAGCTACCCCGCACCACGAACTTTTTTTCTAAATCGCTTTCTTCGTCTTCTTTTGGAATGTTTTGCAGATTTGGATTCGCATAGGAGAAGCGCCCCGTTTTCGTTCCAGCAGTACGGATGTTGGCATGGAGCCTACCACCCTTGTCGGCGTAATAGAGAAATGATGAATAGTAAGTTCCCGCCCTTTTCTCGTGGTCACGTATTCTTTGAATGAGTCTGGTTGTGGGGGTGTCGATTGTTTCAAGCGCATCGGCCGCAAAGCTCGGGTTTCCTTTATCTGTCCGTGGATATCGCTCCCCTCGCTCGTCAAATATTTCTGCAAATAACTTTGATGAGTCGATGTATGCTCTGCCTGTGTCCTTCTCAAAATCTTTTTTGGCTTCATATAGTTTCTCGTGCTCATAGGCCAGGGCATCCCTTACATAATCCAGATCAAGTAAAACCCCTCTACTCTCAATTGTAAAGCAGGTCTTAATTAGGCGGTTCTCGTTCTCATAGACCAAGTTCATTGAGCTGCCTTACTCCAACTTTATAAGTAACATCTACGTCCCTACACCCGTAAGGGTAGATGATGGGAAACGGCACCAGGTTAAAGTGCTTAAGCTTATCCCGCTTCTTTTTTCCGGGTGTCTGAACTTGGGTATAAAGCCCGTGCTCAGTGATGTACTCCTCAACTTTCGAGTCTTTTTCAAAGCCATAGCGTGCGGCAACTTCCTCTAACGAGTACCCCATATGATCGTTCCGTAAGATCCTCGCCACGACCTCGGTGTCATGCACAACTCCATTAATACTCGATCCTTCTAGTCCGAGCCGTTGAAGGTCAAACTTGGAGTTGTGCATGAACCAAAGAATATCTTCCCTAGAAAACAAGTCTTTTAGTGTCTCAAAAACATCAGACTTATCCAAGACCACTGGTGGCGGAGCCCCTAAGTGATCGGGCTGGCTTAAGAAGTTAAAATAAAACTGCTCATCACTATCCCCAATAATGAGCGAGAACATTCTGTCATCCCAGGCCAGCCCAAAGGTTTCCGTATCAAGTGCTAGTCTTGGTTTTTGAGCGAGGCTTTTTACCGTTTCTTGTAGGTTTTCTTCGCTTACTATCACTATGAATCGCCTCGATCATGATGTCGAAAAACTCATTCAAGCCGTACCCCAAACGCTCTGCCTCGCCTCTGAACCAAGAGATGTTGGCCACCTTCACCCCTTTGAGGTAGATTGCGCCCCGTTCAATAAGCTCCTTAGGCGGGATTTCATTTCGTGTTGCCATAGGTTCCTTTCTCCTTTAGTTGACGAGACCGACTTTGCAGAGAAGTCATCGCCGATGATAACTTCTCAATCGCAATATCCAGTTTGGGGTCTCTAAGATCCATGTTTTTCTTGGACAAGATGGAGTGTAGAGGGACCAAGGCTGATTCAACCAGATGGTCAATCTGGTGGTCAAAGGACAGCTCTTCTTTCTTCTCATGTTTATAAGTCTTCTCGTTCATAGGTAAGTCTCCTGTACTAATAGTTTTTCACACACAAACGGGGCCTCTTTACACTCTTGCTCAAACTGCCCCTCCTTCATTGGCTTAAACCACGCCTTCTTCTCCCCGTCCCAGTAGTACCCCCGCTCCTTGGCCTTGTCCTTATCCTGAAACGATACCCGAGCAATCGAATGGATAAGGGGCTGCTTGGCCAACTCCACCACCTGGGTGATGTCGTAGTAGCTTAAAATCTTCATCATCGTAAGCACGTCAAACAAAGCCCGATGCTGAAACGGGTTTATAAACCCGTGGGCCGAGGCCAGGTGGATGAGCTTTCGCTCACTTATTTTCTTTGGGAACGGGATATCCGTTCGAGTATCAATCCATTGCACCTTGGACGGCTCTAAAGAATGGCGCTGACACTCGTAAAAATAAATGGGCCTATCAAAACTAGTCCCGTTATGGGCCACAGCAAAGTCACACTCGTTTAAGAGCTGGGTAAGGCGGAGCAGTGCCACTTTCGGCGCTGCCCCCCTGGTTTTAAGCATCTCATCCGTGATCCCGGTTAATTCCACAAGTTCGGGCGGCGAGCTTGGGTAATCTTCCGCGAACACGAGTGTGGAAAGAATCTCCAAAGGAGTTTTGGATGCCCAATCCATGAGGACCGCGCCAACTTCGGTGATTCTTACCTGCTTAACGTCAAAGTTACTGGAAAACGTAGTTTCAAAATCCACCCCCAGAAGCTTCACTTAAAACTCCTTGGTGTCGATATCAACATCCACCTTAACTGTGGCTTCCTTCTCGTACTCTCTTTCATCCACCTTGGCTCCACCGGCCTTGATGATCTTAAACCACTTAAACGCGGCATCCACCTCTTCAGGCGTGGACTCTCGTTTGGGGATAACATCCAACACCACAAACTCCCCATCATCGTTTTCTTTCGACTTCATGGACACTTCCATAGCGGTTGCAGGGGGGATCTTGCCGGCCGCAGCGTTTCTAACAAACATCTGGGTGGCCATCTTTTGGCCTGCCTTTAAAGATGTCCTTCTAAAAGAGAGGACATAAGGCAGGGCTTCCCCCTTTTTAACCTCCTCTGGGATCAGCACAAAGAAGTCCATAACCCTATCACGCTCAAGCTTGGCTTCTTCATCACGAAGGGGGAGGTCATCGTTAAACCCAGGTAAGCCCGGGTTATCTTGGATCATAACGATGTTTTTAAACTCTCTTTTTACGCCGCCACCTTTTTGCGGGATGAGATCAAACTCAATCCACTTCTTTTGCAAAAGAAACGGTACGACTTCAAACGGGGTTTCAAGATCACCAAACTTATTATTAGAGAGTGTGTCCCGCATCTCCCCGTACTTCGCCTCCTCGTTCTTCACCTTCTCCGACATGAACTGCTGCGCTAGGATCTTGGGTATCACCATGTCCTTGGCTGTTATGTTCGCCGGCCCCCATGCTTCCATGTTGGTCAAAGAGGCTAACTTGGTTTGGGTCTTCTTTTTCTCCACTTGCTTTTCCATTTTGTAACTCCTCGATTCTCATTGATAGGTTAATGTTGTCACGTAACAAGTCTCTGCACATCTGGGCGAATCTGTTCTTTTTTCTCTTTTCAAAAAACTGAATCATCTTCTTAAAATCGAATAAAAAATTACGTTCTTTTCTTAAACTCATTTTGCCCTCGTGAACCGGGGTTCTTTTCTTGCAACCGGCGCATCAACACCAGGAAGAGAAAACAAAGGGTCGTTGTCCCTACGCTCCAACTCAGAGTTATAAAAAGAATTAAGGGTTGCATGATGAATTGAAACCATTGAGTCAAAGACATCGGCTCCATACGTATCCTTAATGTACTCCAAAAGCAGTCGCTTCTTTTCCAAGTCCTCTGGTATCTTCACCGTTTGCTTAACGACAACTGAAAAAGTTCCAATGCCGTCTACCTTATACGACTTCTTTCCGGCCTTCTCTAAGACAGATAAGACCTTGTTTTGCACCTCCTCTAGTGTTTTATAAACGTCACTTGCCGCCTTCTTGGCTGCCTCATGGGCATCCCTAAGCTCGGCGTACTCTTTGATCATGGCATCCATTACCTCTAAGGACACCTCTTCCACTGGTGTGTCCTGCCACTCTGCTAGATACATAAATTAATACCCCTTCAGATATCCAACCAAATAACCAGCAAGCCTTAAAAAGATCAAGCAAAAGGTGGTCCTGATGCCCAGCCAACTAGAGAATAACGCTCGCCGCTAATCAGTGGCGTAACCCGATGCACCTCGTAAGAGGGGAAAATAACCATGTTCCCCTGGTTTCTATAGAACATCCCTTTATGAAACATAAACTCAAGGTCACATCCGGTGTAATTGTTTGGGTCTGAGAGCTGGATGCTAAACGATAATTTTCGGATGGAGTGTTTACCGGGCCCTAAGTCCTTATGCCAGTCGTAGTGGTCGGCACCTTCGGTGTAGCAGGTAAACTGCAAGGGCTCTAAAAAGCCTGTGAGTTTAAACTGGTACTTTTGCTGGTTTACCATGGATAAGAGGTACTTGATCTTATTCGTAAGGTTAGGCTCAAAGGTGTCTGGAAGCCAAGCCACCTGGCCTTTTCGCATGTTGGGGTCTTTGTTGGCGGAAAATACCCCGGCCTCTTGGACAGGGGCTTTTGCTGCGAGCCCCAAAATTTGTTGGCATTCCTCGACAGTGAATGCTTTGTTTAAAACTATGTAAGCCGGTAAATCTTTTTGGTTCATAATTTTCCCGTCATTTTAAAATCCCCCCAGCGGTTCTTCGGTTGGGCATCTGCCCGACCATCCCATCTAGCTTACCAAGTTGTCGGCAGAGTCCCCGGGACTCTTGTCAATGGGCTGGAACCTTTGCCCGCTTCCCCGCTGGAGGAAAGCAATTTACAATTTACCTAAACACTCCCATATTCCGAATTGCATGTGCTCGTGGGCCAGCCAATAACCAAATTCAGCTTCAAGCATCAACCCCCACGCGGGATCATTAACCACCAAATAAAGGTAGCCGTCCTCATCCATCCAAACTTCTTTTGCTCTTGGTTTCACGGTTTCCCCTCCAAACATTCATCACTAACATTATCCCACCTGCCGCCTGAGACAAGGCAGGACTCTCTTAAAAATCTTTGGTGATCCTCGAACGGCTCGTGGCCGGAGCAGGCGGTGAGGAGGAGCAAGAGAAGTAGGCGGGTCATTTGTCCACCTTTTCATGAATTGCTCTATGCACCGTCCAGATTGAACACCCCAATCGCTTTGCAATTGTTCTGATTGATAACCCTTCGGCCCTCAACTTTCTGGCCGCCTCATAACTTGTAGCTCTGGTGCGACCTTTCTTTTCCGACGCTCGCAGCGCCAGACTTAGGCGCTCGTTTCGTTCTTGCCAGCGTTGCTCAAGAAACTCTCTCGTCATGTGACGACCGCAGGACTTGCATGGTCGTGGCCTAAGTATCTCTTCTTTCTTCATTCCTTCCCCTCAAGGATGCGGGTGATTTCTTCGAGACCCTTCTCGCAGTTCCGCGCTATAGCGACACTGGTCGGGTCATTTCCCCAGTTGCCGACATACTCAAGCGTTGTGCGGGCCATGTCTATCGCCCGCTTGTGCCGGGAGAGGTCGAGCTTTAAGCGTTCAACTTTTCCGGCCCAAGCGGCATTCATTCGTTCATGTTGAGCGTTCCAAGACTCAACCTCGGCCTTCGCAGCGGCTAGTTCGGCGGTGAGCTTTCGGTTTTCGTCTTGTAGGATTTTGGCTAGGTCCATCATGGAGTCACTGGTCATAATTTCTTCTCCACAACTACAATCGTATCGTTAATGGCGGCACCGTGATTCACCAGCAGAACCTCGACTTTTTGAAACCCTCGGTTCTTTCCCATGCCTGTACTATTCCAACCAAATGAAATCACAATACCTCCTGGTTTTATCAGCGGCTCAATCATATCTCGGCATTTGGAATAAAACCTTGCGTTCTGGGTATCTTGTTCTGCGGCTTTTCGTCCAATTAGTTTATATGCCTCGGACATTTGCCTGGGACTGTACGGCGGGTCGAAAAGACAGCCCTCGAACTGACCAGTAAGGCCCTTAAGAAACTCAAGGGCGCATTTTCGCTCAAGCGCGAAAGAATTCTTTGGGTCAATGTCGTTGCGATACTGAGCGCGAAGGCTATGCCCACAGAACGGGTCAATCCAACCTGCGCCTTGCGACAGGACATAGCGGTTCAATAGCTCATCGATTGGCGCAATCTTGAACGTGTACTTATTTGGCATGGACCATGCCCTAGCTAGCTTCGGTGCGCTCACCGGCCACGCTCCTTTTCCAGCCAAGCGCGGGACTCGGCGATAACGGTTTTAATAAACTGTGTAATGCAATCCGCATGATGAGTTTTATTGATGTAGCCGTCAAAATCGCACGTCAGGCAATCGCCTTCATTACTAAGTTGTTTGTCCGCCTCATCAAGCGCCCCGGCCAACGCTGCGGCTTGGGCTAAAAGCTCTTGATATTTCTTGTTTGAAACTGGGGTTTTCTTTGGCGTCGCGTAGCGCATTGGTTTGGTCAGCGCATCCTCTATGCTCATTCCGTCACGATAAATCCTGGATTGCAAGGTGCCGTAGTTCATACCAAAAAGCTCTGCCCACTCCCCCAGACATTTTGTTTCTCCTTGGTATGTAAAGCGCCGGTTTGTTCTCTGGTTCCGACATTGCTGTGACCGCGTGGCCCACCGACAATTTCTTTTTGAATACCCCTTGTTAACGTCAATTCTATCAATGGAGTGCTCTGGCGTAGGAGCAGGACCCATGTCAGCAAGAAAGTTCTCAAACGAGTAGAGCCACCTTCCGCAGACCTTTATTCCCCGCCCGCCGTAGAGAGCATAACCCGCCCTCTTTGGGTTATAACATCTTGCTTTCATGCGAAGCCAGGTCCCATGCTCTTTGGTCCCGTTCCATCCGTGTTTGTAACGCCCGTTCGCTTGTGCTTTTCTTACGTTGTACTCGTGTTTTTTACTCATAGGGGTCCTCACTTTTATAAACACGCTGATACGCAAGTTTCCACTTATCAGCCTCCGCCCGAAGTTCATCCCGCTCTTTGACGGCCTGGTCGCGTTCTTTGACTAAAGAGGCGTGCGCGACGTTCATAATTTGCTTTTGGTCATTAGGAATATTTGCAAGAGCGTTCCAAAATTCATCCCGCTCATTGCGCACGTCCGCAAGCTCCGCAGTCAGTCGGTTACGCTCTTGCTCTAGCAAGTCACTGGTTTGCTTCCATTGGGTTTTGACGAACGCAAGCTCTTGCTCCAGGCGG
>CAZBOT010000015.1:31785-37554 GCA_964493575.1 uncultured Candidatus Saccharibacteria bacterium
TTTCTCGTCGAGGTTAGGCTTGGTCATAACGTCCTCTCCGGCAATCGATCTAACTCAACGTAATGCTTGGGCACACAGAACTTTCCTTTCGTCCACCAACATTTGTCCCCGTTGTAGTGGAACCATTCCTGGACTCCTGCCAAAATGCAATCGGCCTTGATATGGACCAGGACATTTTTCTTTTGGTCGTAGTAAATGCGATCATCCCATTTTGTTTTTCGCTCACTCATTCGTCGGCCTCCTGGTTAGGCTTGGTCATTTCGTGTATTTCCAGTTTCGATTACCGCGTTTCAAGAACGCTTCACTGAATTGCGCAAACATTTTCCCTGCGCCCGTTAACTTTGGTCCCGTCGCAACGTCAATCTTGTCTTTCCAAGTGTAGTCCGAGCGCGTGTCAGATTTGTGGTCTGGCGTCTGTAACTTTTTAATTTGTCCTCCGCGCCTTAAAAATTCGTCCAAGGTTTCATCTTTCATCGTCGGCCTCCGGGGTTTGTTTCTCGCGCTTATCCTTGCACTTCTGACAGGAGTGGCCATCCACTTTCCTAAGCCCCTCATCTGTTTCGATAGTTATTTCTATGTGCCACCAGTCGCCAGACAAAATCGGATTACCGCACAGGTCGCACCAAAGTCCGCTTCGCTTATGACTCACTCTTCCCCCTCTATCTCTTTCCACTCGGCCGTGAAGATTGGGTCATACATTAAACGTCCTTCCGTACACAGCAAGAAGTAAAACGAGCTGTAAAAAACTTAAAAACAAAAGCATCACCAAAACCCTATCCTGCGAAGACATCCCAACCCCCTAGTTTAAAAACATCACATACAACGCCAAAAAATGGCCCGTAATCACCCCAAAGAAAAATCCCCACATCCACTGCCTAACCTTCATGCCCGTAATCTCGTGGTAAGGAATAAGAGGGGACACCTTCTGTGCCTGCTCAAGTGGATCCCTCATATGTCTTTAATCCGATCCACGATGGCCTCTCCAATAGCTTCCTTATTCAAAATGCTGCTTGCCACCAACTCATCAATCGTGCCCGGACACACGATGTTCACCCTTGTGATCTTGGCGTGGACTTCTGATCCTTTTCTGTAGTTTCGGGCCTCACTTTGGAGATCATCTGAGAGTTTAAACCCTCTTGTATAATATATAGAATAAGAAGCAGGCACGAGGTTGATACCGACGCCGCCCGCACCAGGGTTCCCAATAAGAACCCTGCACTCTTTGTCCTCATTGAAGTAATCCACATTCTTAAACTTCTCCTTGTTCGGAATATCCCCGTGGACTTCCGTGTACTTAACCCCAAGCCTCTCACACACTTCCGCGATCTGCCTGTAGTTCTCTTTGAAGATGGACCACACGATAATCTTATGCTCCCCCACAAGCTGGGATAAATGCTCCTCCAGCCTCAAGATCCTTGGATTATCCTCAAATCTTAAGATTAATCCATCCTCAGTCTTGGCATACCCTGATATGATCTCAAGCATCCTAAGGGCTTTCGTGATCGCAAGCTTTGCCACCACGGCCTTTGGCTCCCCCTCTTTTAATTTGCCCTGCACAAAGGTGATAAAATCACGCTTCATCTCAAGGTAAGCTTTTTCTTGGTCCTTACCCATCTCCACCAATGAATCTTCCTCAACCAGTGGGGGCAAATCTTTTAGAACGTCTCGTTTTAAGACCCTTAAAGTCTTGGCCTCAATCTTCTTGGATAGCTCCTTATAAGTGGCAGCCCTGGGCATCCACTTAGGAAAATGGCCGGCCTTCCCGCTCCACGCCGCATTCTCATCCTCAAAATACTGATGCCTAAACACGAAGAAATTCTTACCGAACGTCTCCCCCTTATCCAAAATCCGGTACTGCATGAACAAATCAAGAGCGTTGTTCAAAATGGGGGTGCCACTAAGAAGATACCTGTGCTCACACTGATCCGCCACCTGGGCTACGGCCCTTGCCCTCTTACTCTGAGGATTCTTAAGGTAATGAGCCTCGTCCGCCACCAACACCTTAGGCGACCACTTTAAAATGGCCCCCAAAAAATCACGATTTTGAAACACATCGTAATTCGTAATCAAGATTCTAGGGCCGGTAAGCTCTGAAATCCTCCGAATCCTTCTTGATACGGGGCCCTCCAAAACTTCAATCGCTTGTGGGGTGATCTTGGAGAACCTACCAAACTCCTTCTTCCAGTTTTTTAGGACAATCAAAGGGGCCAGAATCAACGTGTTCTGTAAACTCCCATGCCTGGCATACAGCTGGCGCAAGATGTTGATGCAGGCAGGCGTTTTCCCAGTGCCCACCTCAAAGGCAAGGTATAAGTCCCTCGTAAACGTGGACTTCCACACGGCCTCCTTTTGGTGCGGCATCAACTCATACTCGATCATAAATCAAATACCTGTACCTAGCGGCTGCGGCCCGCTCTAACCACCTGGCCACCTTTAAGGATTGCGTAGCCGTAAGACGAACACCGTTTACTTTTATGTCGTTGAACCTGAAATCAAGCTCAACTTCACCAACTCTTAAGGGCTGGGGCCTTCTTGCTTTTTTCACCTTCATAAAATATCCCTTAAAATATTCAAAAAGCAACCCTAAAAATCACTGTGTAGCTTTATGCCTGTGAACCCTCTGGGCTGGTTAGCCCCTTCGCGCTTTCTGGCCGGCCTTATCTTTCGGCCGTTTGAGGCCATCGCGTCCAGCTCCTTATGAAAGTGCTTAAACGAGTAGGCTTTTTGTGGAACCCTGCGCTCCTCGCAAAACCCGCAGAAATCCTCGAACAGCTCTTTGGTGGTGACAAAATCATCTTCCCGCTCGGTGACTTCCAACTTCTCCTTGATCCAGGCCCAAACGTAGTTGTTATCGTTCTTATAGGCCGTAAGCTCGGCCTCCATTTGCTCGCCAACCAAGAAGTCTTTTCTGTCGCAAAGGTTTTTGTAGCTAGTGATCAGAATGTTTAAGATTCCTGGAAGCTCGTTAAGAAGCTCCTGCTTTAACATCTTATTGTCCGTGCCATTCATAAACGTAGCCTTAAAGGGCACAATCAAAAGACGCCTAAAAAATCCGGTGGATAAGTCGTTGGTGTAGGGCAGGCGATTACAGGCGAATATGAGTTTGGCTTTGTTTCGGTACATGAAGGGCTGCATATAAAGCCGCTTCATGTCAAGCTCTCCCCCTCCCACTGCCGTCTTAAACACCTCAGACCTTGCCAAGGAATGGACGTTAGTTTCCTCGCCAATGTTGAAGTACTTACCAACGAGCATCTCTCTTTTTGCCGGATCCTCTAGGGCCGATATTGATAACCCAGAGTAAAGGCGTTCGCCCACCAGAGCTTTTAACACATCAAGAAACGTGGATTTCCCGTTACTACCCTCCCCTTGCATGATGAGGGCCTTATGAATCCAACAAGGATCTCCTGAGATCGCGTAGCCGGCATACTCTAAGAGATTGCGCTTTAGTTCCTCAGAGCCACACGTAATCTCCTCCATAAACTTCTCAAAACGAGGGGCCTTAGCAAGCCGATCAAACTTATATGGCAAACAGCCCGTAAAGAAATACTTATCCGAATGAGGAAGCAGCTCATCGGTTGAAAGATCATAGACCCCGTTCTCTAGGCATATCTTTTTGATTGTTGAGCCATCGTACCAAGCCTTATCCCTTAAGTTATTCACCTCAACCTTGGCCTTAAACTCAGACCGCATGGATTCGGTGGGCTTTGGGTCAAAGTATTTTTCAGCAAACGCCTTCACCTGCCGGGGCGAATACTCCTCCCAATACACACCGTTAAACGTATAGATAAGCCCTGTGTCGTTTTGAACGAAATAGGGGTTCTTTTGCTCGAAGTACCTTAGTAGGTCATTGTAGTTTGGTTTTTTCTGAGGCTTTCGCCCCTCAATGTAGATAACATCGTGGAAACCTGTGGATTTCGTGCGAATGAAATCCTTTCCTTGAATCAGAATGGGGCTTTTGACCTTGCCGTTATAAGCACAAGTTGAGCACTTGCCCCAAAGATCATTGATGTTTTTGCAGGTTCTAGGCCCCGCGGTCGTTGTCGCTTGCTCTAGCTTCTCGTCAGTGGCATCCTGGCTATAGCCAGGATGCCATTTAGAATACTCGTGAGCGAGTTTCTTGCCATCTTCCAGGTGGCCCACGATTGAGAGCATGGCGTACCACTCTGGCTCCTGGATCTTTGGTTGATTTTCCTTACTCCCAGCGTATTTAAGAAACTCGCATCCTTTTAAGATGGTTTTGGTATCGGGGGCGGGGAAGCTTTTCAAAGCCTTAAGTGAAATCTGGTCCGTGTCCTCAACAACTGCGAGACCAATGGCTTTTTCAAAGATAAACCCTTGGGGCTCTAAGCGACTTTGAATGAGGTATGCTCTTTTGTCGCCCTTTGGTTTCCGATTCAGGGTGCCTGGAAGCCTCATCAGTCGCTTAATATCCCAGACCACGGGATCGCACTCACCCTTTAGGCCCTTATTCACCAAGGCCCGATTCACCTTTTGAACCATGAGTTTATAGAGGACCCGCTTATGCTCTATGTATTTGGCGTCAAACTCTGTGGTTTGAATAAAGAACTGAAGCCCATTGCCGGAGCAAAGAACGGCCGTTTTTTCTTTATCCAGGTGGAGACTTTCAAGGACAGTAGCGATAGTCTCATCAAGCTTTCCCAGATCCACGTTGTCCACGTCCAAGGGGATTACGTCTTGTTGAACACAATCCCTGGCCTCTTTTTGCAGGCAGTGGGCCACGGTAAAATATAGGTTCCAGCGCTCGTGCTCTGGAATCCGCTCTATGTAGTAATCAAGGTTAGAAAACAGCTCGGCCACTGATTCGGGCTGCCATTCGCATTCAAAGAATGCGTGCTTCTTCTTTACTTTCCCTGTCTTTTGGTCAGTATAATCCCTAAGCCCAAGAATCTGGATGCTCAAAACTAGGCCCCCCGAGTAAAGCCATTGGAAGATAAAAAGCCTACCCAAACCTTTGAAGCCTTGGCAAGCCCCGCCCCTGGATATCCCCACGGATACCTAGTAAAAATCCCCTAACCACTTGAAAGTATTAAATACCCAAACCCCCGCGCATCGTCCCAAATGCACTGAGTTATTTTTAAATGTTGAGAACCATTCTCAATCCCGTGAGATGGCTTCCCAAAGTGCCCTTAGCCGTTTGATTTCCTCGTCTGATTGGGCCCTCAAGTAGGCTGCGGCAAAATGGGCTGCCAGATACGCTTTCACAAGAAGTGTGGTGTTTCTAACAATGTCCGTAAAGCCACCGATGGAAGCGCCAAAGACTACTGCTTCTTGGATAGTTTTGGGGTTAGTGAACCGGGGCTCTTGTCCTTGCATAATTATGCACCAGTTTCTGGTGGCAGTTCATACATTTGGTCTTTCAAATCTTCCACCAGTTCTTCTAAAAGCTCTTTTGGAGCCGTATCTAGCGTAATGGAGCCTGCGGCACAGTAATCAGAGTGCCTGGGGTCATAGTCCACAAGCCCCGTTCTAATGATCCACTCAAAGCGGTCATAGTTCTTGTTCCAGTCAACGCAAAGCCTGATATCGACTGATGGGCCATCGCATCCTGGTTCCGTATATTCCTCTGGATTGATGCGCATTGCTCCCTGGCACGAGTCCACAATCATTTCCAGCTCCTCTAAGATGTTCTCAGATTCATTTATGAAAAACACTTTTATGCTCATGGCCCTAGTTCCTTTCGTTTGATACGAACTGATTGAAAATCTGATTTTTCACTTGGATAGCTTCTTGGATATCGTCCGTCAAACA
>CAZBOT010000016.1:0-37407 GCA_964493575.1 uncultured Candidatus Saccharibacteria bacterium
ATTACTCTAAGGGGATTAACTCATTTGATGCTAATGATGTGGTTAGAAACGACACTCTACGTCTAGCTAATGACGCTCGTATCTCTACGCACGGTAGGTATAAAACTAGGCAGGGGTGTGATTTTTATTCAGTACCAGCAGGTGAAACAGTAGATGTGCAACGCACCTCAACTACAGGAGCTTCTACCTCGGCTATTACTCGTACGGCCTGGTTCGCCGCTAAATACACCGCAGGGGCTACTGGTAGACTCACTAAAGTAGATCTTAATGTTTATAACGATAACTCTGGTACTGCACCAATAATTGTCGAGATATATTCTGATAGTTCAGGCGAGCCTGGTACTTTACTAGCTACCAGCTCTATACCTGCAGCTACCCCGACAGGTTCAGCTGGCTACATATCAGTCAGATTTATAGAAGCACCACAAATAACTTCAGCCTCGGTTTATTGGATTGTCTGTTATAACCAAGACGATGGTTCAGGGGATTATAAGTGGACTAACACTACTAATGCTACTACATCTCTTAGCTCAAGTGACTCAGGTGTAACCTGGGATGCTACTTCTTATGAACTTAACTTCAAGACCTATATTTCAACTAACTCGCCAACGCTAGGACTATACCGAGCCTATAAATCAGATGGTACAAAAAGTTCTATTATTGCTCACGGTACAAGTGTTTATACTATAAATGACGGTACTGGGGCACTAACGGCTATTAAGACTGGTCTTTCAGCTAGTGGAGATTATTACTTCCAAACAGCTAACGATATTGTTTATTACGTAAACGGAGTAGATGCTCCTCGTAAATGGAACTTCTCTACCGAGGCTTCTAACTCAGGCACTACCACGGTTTCTTCTAATATAATCCTACATAAAGATCAGATGTTCTATCTGGATGCAACCAATCCTACTCGGATATTTTGGTCAGATAAGGCAGACTTTGAAACCTTTACCTCGACCAACTTCTTATATGTTCCATCACCTAAATCAGCCGATCCAGTTAGTGCTTGGGTGGTATTAAACGATACTCTATTTATCTTTACTCAAGAGACCAAGTGGGGATTATATGGCTCAGACCTCTCTAGCTTCGTTCTAAGGCGTTCTTCGGGGCTTAAGGGTACATTCTCTCAAGATTCCGTTAAAGCTGACCGTAACTACGCTTATTTCTGCTCAGACGATGGTGTATATCAATTCAACGGCAGTACCGACAGGATAATCTCTCGACAAATAACCGATACCTATGAAGCAATCGCCAATAAGGAGAACATCACCACCGCACTTACTAAGAACCGCTTTTATATCTTCTACACTGAAGGTGGTGGTTCGGCTAACTCAAAATGTCTAGTCTATAACATCAACTACGACTCCTGGGAGTCTATTGACCAGAACGCCTATATCAACAAAACAAGCGTCTGGAACGAGGCTCAGGATGATTCTGAATTTGTACAAGCCTCTAGTTTAGTGGGAGCTGCTTATTACGCAGAAGATTCATCCAACACCTACAATACACTCGGTACTCCTCTAGAGTTTGAGCTTAGAACTAAGTATGAATTCTTTGAAAGCCCATCGTCTAAGAAGCGTCTGAAACGCTGGTATCCTAGATTCGCAGCTCAAGCTGGTTCGTACAATGTTAGCTGTCAGTACGATAAAGATTTTGCCAACAGTCCTTCTACCAGCTTACAAAGTATGGCAAGCACAGGTGCTATATGGGGGAACGGGGAGTTGTGGGGATCGTTTACCTGGGGGGCTTCAGCTCTAGTAGCACCAAGAATATCTGTACCTGGCAGAGCTAAGTATATTCAGTTTAGGCTTAAGCGAACAGGTGTGAATACTCCAGTAGAGTTTTATGGTCATACCCTAATCTATTTAGTTCAGAGGCCAAGATGAGTTATAATATAAGTAATGGGCGTTTTAGGAGGTTACTATCGGTCTAATATCACCACAACAAGTCTCAGATGGCACTACAGCTAATGCCTCTGATGTAAACACACCGATAAACACTATTGCCAATGAATTTAATGGCAATATTGATAACGATAATATAAAAGCAGCCGCAGGTATTGTCGGTTCTAAGTTTGCTGATAATACTATCGACATAGGGGCTAAGGCTTCTACCTGGGATGGCTGGATTGAAGTATCTGATTCTTGGACTTACGCTAGTGCTACTACAGTAACAGTTCCATCTGATGCGACCGCCAAATACTCGGTAGGGGATAAGGTTAAATTCGTACAGACTTCTACTAAATACTTCTATATTACCGCAGTAGCTTCTACAACCTTAACCCTTAACGGCGGCACAGACTACACCGTAGCTAACGCTGCAATAAGTTCAATAAACTACTCTAAAGCCGAAACACCACTAGGATTCCCTGGCTGGTTTAACTTTACTCCTACCTGGACAAACCTGACGGTAGGTAATGGGACTAATACTGGCAAATATTCTCAGGTTGGCAGGACAGTATATGTTCGAGTTGAGTTTGTGTTGGGCACTACATCTTCCGTTGGGTCAGACCCATATATTACACTACCAATAACTGCTGCAAGCTATACTGCTGATAGAACTATAATAGGGCAGGCTGGTTTTAACGATGTGGGCACGAACTCTCCAGTTGGTGTTGTGAGGCTGAAAAGCACAACAACCGCTAGTATCTATTCTCTTAATGCTAGTAGTACTTATCTGCTAATAGCGGGCGTTTCAAGCACATCCCCTTTCACCTGGACTACTGGCGATAACTTTGGTCTAACTATGACCTACGAAGCAGCGAGCTAATGAGATGGACTTTCTAACCGTACAATGGAGTAAACTGGATAGCTTGCCTGAGTTTATTATGTTGATTGGCGGTATAGCAGCAGGTACGCCTTTTACGTGGACTACCAGCGATTATATGGGGATAACTGGTAATTACGAGGCAGCGTAAATGGCTGAAACACCTAGTTTCTTCGATACAAACACCCCAACTGGGGATATTATGGCGAGGCTTAACGATAACTTCAAAGCAATAGACGATGAGAATCGTACTAAAATTATTCGGGAAGGCGACACGCCCAGAGTTTTAATTGGTTATCAAAAAGATGGTTTTGGTACTGGAGTGGACTATGGGATCAAGGTGTCTGAAAATGGTTATGATGTTACATCAGCGGAAGATATAAATTTAGCCTTTAGTAGTGCTTTCAAAAACTTTAAGCTGGTTGCAGAGGGAACATATACCGTACCAAAAGCAGGTGGTATTACGACAGTAACCGCACAAGTAGCTCACGGGTTGGGATACACTCCTTATGTTATGATGTTTGCGACCTATGATGGAGGAACTACATACCAACAAACTCCTCTTATTTCTGTCAACACCACATCGGGTATAATAGATTTCTTAGCCTTTGTGTATGTAGACAGTACCAATGTGACCTTTAATGTTCGTGCACCATCAGCAGGATCTTTAGCCGCTTCTTCGGTGACTACAGAGTTCAGTTATTATTTATTTGTAGAAACGGCAGATCTATGAAGATTTTTTACGACCAAGATGGTAATGTGGCTGGATACGTCAAAGGGGTTAGTTTGTCTATTGAAAATAATATATCAATACCAAACACAGACAGTTATCAAGTACCTTTAGGTCTAGCTAAGCAAGTACGTAATCCTAAGAACCCTCTACAGCCCAGACATCTAAAAGTAAAAAGTGGTAAAATAGTAGAAATGTCACCTAAAGAAAAGGAGAAAGCAGATGATGCCTACCGTGAAAGAAATCAGCAATTTGCTAACAACAATCGGGAAACCAGGCGAGAAGCAAGAAGAGAAGAAACAGGCCGTTAAAGAACTATTTGAGCAGGCTGGTGTAAGGGGAGTAAATCCTCAAGGTCACTCAGTAATTGATACCCTGAGTTCTTACCCTGAATTCTAGTTATTTAATGGTATAATATATACAATGGGCGTTCTAAGGAGACATAGTGGCCAGATCGGTAGACCAGATCATAGGGGAGTTAAACTCCGTATATCAACCCCAAATTGATAATATCAATAAACAGGTAGCTGAATTACCTGCTTATTATCAAGCACAAACAGCTGGCGTAAACCAGGCTAAAGAGAACGCCTTTAGAGACATAACTGGAGCAGCCTCATCTAGAGGTATGCTTTATTCTGGTATGCCTATAGCTGAACAAACTCGCTACACTGGTGAAAAGTATCTCCCAGCTTTAGCTCAACTTAAACAGCAAGAAAATCAACAACGCTTCGGATTCCAAACCCAACTAACTGATATATATGGCAAACGAATGGCTCAGGCACAAGCCATCCAACAGCAAGAATTAGACCGAGAAATGCAAGCTCAATTAGAACGAGAACGAATTGCTGCTCAAGAAAGGGCAGCCAGAGCAGCAGCAGCCCGATCTTATGGTGGAGGTGGAGGTCGAAGTGGTGGCGGTGGCGGTGGTTCTCGTATGCCAAGCGTAGACGATGCTGCGGCTTTGGTAAATTCCCTACGATCTAGCGGTAAATATGGCGACTCAGGTTATGGTGCTATTGCAGAAGCTATGCGTCAACGTGGCTATGATATATCTCGTGATTCAGTATTTGATAGAGGACTAAGAAAAGCGTTTGGCTTTGGGTGGCAATAAATGGCCGATCCATTCGCAGCCTTTGAAGGTCGCTACGGCAGACAATCTGGCGGTGGCGGAGATGTTTGGTCGAGCTTTGAAAACCGCTTTAGCATTGCCCGTTTAGATCCCAGTAAGTCCAAAAAGGCTGGTGGTCTTAATATGCTTGATGAAAAGCAACTGGCTACTTTGGGCTATAAACCAGGTGATATAGAGGACTGGAACGAAAATCCTATCCGCAAGCAAAAGAGATTGGAGGACGTACTAACTGGTATCGCTTCTCAATCTAGTCCCACTCTTAAGCCAGGTTATCAACCAGGTAGCTTAACTAAGACATTTCCTCGAACTAACGTGGAAGATAAAGATCTGAGTACGTGGCGAGGGTTCGCTAGTGGTGCAAAGCAAACCACGCTAGGGGCTATGGAAGAATTCTTAAAAAGCTCAGGGGCGTTAGGTATAACTCAAGGTACTGGTGAAATTACCGAACAAGATATAGCTAGAGACCCTGAGAAGTATAGAAATTATGGCAGGACTGGCAACAGTAAATACTTTGCTCCAAAAGCCAAATCAACTGCACAGCAAGCAGCCGAGGCTCTTAATAGTGGTGCATTTTATGGTACTATGTTTGGTAAAGGATTGGCTCAACTTGGTGGTACGCCACTTACTAAGTTTGGTTTAGGCGTAGCAGAAGAAGGGTCTCAGAACGTAATATCTGGTGCTACTCAGAGGTATGGCAAGACAGGATCTACTGCTGAGGCATTTAACCCTGAAGCTATGGGGCAAGACTTAACACTAGGGGCTATATTTGGTGGTATTATGCGAGCTCCTGGGGCTATTAGTGGCACACGACAAGCCAATAAAGCACTGAGCAATACCCTAGACCAGATAGAAACTCAAAACACCTATCGTGGTGTAGCTGATGTTATAAACCAAGCCAACATATCCCAAGCAGCTAAAAAACAAATGAAGTCTAAGCTCGATGAGTTTGACTTGCCGACTATACAAAACAAGCCCCAAGTAAGCTACGAACAAAAAGCTATAGAAGAGGCTCGGTCTTTCGTAGAAGATAAACTTGCCAGAGAAATGCGTAACTATCAGAAACAGACTGGTGGTGTAGCTAAATTGGCAAGAGAGGCAGATGTGGGTGGTGGTATGGAATACAGTAGGCAGAGTATGAACCCCCAATGGTACAGGAAATTCTATGAGGACTATGGGCGAGCACCTACGAAGGCAGATTACTTAGATATGGCCAAGAGCGAACTCAACAGGGGTAGTAGCGATGCTAGGGCTATGATCGGTGACGACGCAGTAGACGCCTATCTTAAATCTTTTGAACCAAAACAAGCAGCTACACCAGCCAGATCTATAGGAGACGACTTTGTAGCTACCCCTGGCGGTACAGCTGCCAGACCACAACGTCCTACCCCAGAACCAATAGTACCTACTGCTGGTAGATTTGATGTTCAGGAATACGCTCAAGGTATGCAAAAAGAGATCAAACAAGCTCAACCAACTATTGCTAAACAGGCTCAAGAAGCTGTTAAGAGTAAGGGTGGTCGTGCGTTCATAGACGATGTTGGCATCTTTGGCAAAATCATTAAGAAAGTAGAAAAAGAACAGGGTATTACACTAAAGCCAGGTGAAAATGTAGACTTTAAGATAGACCGTGTAAGACGGGCAAGCCTGATTGCCGACCAGATGGCTGACGATACTGGTCTTAAGAAAATCATTCAGGACTATGGCGATAGTAAGACCTGGGCGGAAGCTAATGCTTACCTAAGAGACAAACGAGCCCTGGAATTATACCAAGCCAGAGGTGAAAACGTAGCTGGCATTGACCTAGCTAAAGCTGCTCGGAACGTTCAAGAAAACGCTGGCAAGTTCCAAGACCTAGAATTGAGGTTCAGAGAATACAACAAGCAATACCTAGACAAAGCTGAACAGTACGGCTTAATTAGCCCTGAGCTAAAAGAATATTTATTAGAGAACTATCAAGACTACGCCCCATTAGCCAGGGTAATAGATGAGGTAACTGGAGGAGCTGGAAGTAGCCCTGTAAGTTTAAGTAAACAAACCGTTATACAGGCTCTTAAGGGCTCTGAGAAGACTATTCGCAACCCACTAGAGAGCTCGTATGAAAACCTACATAGGATGGTTCAGCAAGGTGAACGTAATCAGGCTGCTAAAACCCTAGCTAGTTATGTAGATTTGGAAGGTAATCCGTTTAACTTACGGGAGCTAGCTCCTGACGAGGCAGTTGGTAACAAGAGTACATTCTCGTTCTTAGATAATGGCAAGAAAAGAATATTTGAGACTTCTCCAGAAATAGCTGAGGCTGCTAAGAATATGAACCCAACTGAACTTGGTTTATTAGGTAAGATATTCGCTGTGCCGAACCGTGTTCTTAAGGCTGGTGCTACCGCATTAAACCCTGTATTCGCTTTGCGTAACATACCTAAAGATCAGAGCTTTGCATTTATTATGAGCAAGCATCCAATACTAGGGGTTAAGAACTTCTTTAGAGCTATTGCAGATGTTAGTACAAATAGTGAGTTTACGGAGATGTTAGCTAGAGCTGGAGCTGGCGGTATCGAAGCTGATGCACTTCGTAATATAGGCAAAACCGTTAATAAGGTAAGAGCTGATCGTTCGCTAGGTTCTAAAGTAGGGTTTACGATTAAACACCCTAGCCAAATGCTTAGATCCGTAGAAGACCTCGTAGGTAAGACCGAGCAACTTACTCGTACTCAATACGCCAGGGCTACCTATCAAGCTGCTAAAAAGGCTGGTACTCCAGAAGAAGAGGCTCTAGCTTTGGCTGCACGAGAATACAATAAGGTATCAGTAGATTTCTTAAGGGCTGGTACAGTTTCACGCCAGCTTAACGCAGCTATTCCGTTCTTCAACCCATCTATACAGGGTACTCGAACTTTCTTAAAAGGTATGAAGGAACGCCCAGTAGCTACAACTGCAAAACTAATGACTACGGTTTATATCCCATCGGCTGCCTTAGTAGCCTATAACCTGTCTGACCCAGATAGACAAGCAGTGTGGAAAGACATCCCAGACTGGGAGAAAGAGAATAACATAATCTTAATTCTGCCTGGAGCTAAGAAGGGTTCTAATGGCAAATATGAAGGTGTAATAAAGATGCCTGTCAACCCTGCTTTCGCTGCGGTCAACAACGCTATTACAAAACAGATAGAAGGCACAGGTAACTTAGTAACTGATACAGCTAAAGCCTTAGCCGAGACAGTACAGCCGTTCTCCACAGACCCAATGAAGTTTGCTAGTCAAATAACCCCACAGGCTATCAAGCCATTCGTGGAACACTTCGCTAATAAAGATCTGTTTACTGGTGCTCCAATTATACCTAAATATATAGACGGTAAAGACACTAGCAAGATGACACCATCAGAACAGGTTAAGGCTGATACCTCTGGGACAGCTCGTGGCTTGGCTAGTATTTTTGGGATATCACCAATACGAGTTGAGAAGTTATTTAGCCAATTAGGAGCTGGTGTGGGTAAGAATGTGCTTAATGCTTCAGATAATGTTTTAGCAGCTATGGGAGTTATACCTAAAGAACAAATTGGTGGTCAGAGTGTATCGGAAGGTTTGGCAGGAGCTCTTACCCAGGCTACTGGTGGTAAACGGGAACAGGTACTTTATGAAATAATCAATAGCCCACAATTACAGTCTAACCGAGGCCGAACTGTAGATGAACTTCAGTCATTAGCAGACCAGGGTAGGATAGACGAAGCTCAACGCAGAGCCCGACAGTACAATAGCGATATGGAGAAGATGCTGGAAACCTTTAATAAGGACTACAAGGCTGATAGTAAGCTAGAAGAAGCTATTGCAAAGGTTAAGATTAACGAGGAGTACAAATCTCTTAAGGCAAGAAAAAGTAAGAAGAAGTGATATAATATAGGTTATGGCTGAATCTGACACAACAAAAATAGTAAGGCTAGAGACACAAATGGCAAATGTAGACGAAAAAATAGATAGGATGACCGTAAAAATAGATAGAATAGAATCTAAACTGGACATCATATCCGATCTACGCCAAGAGATGCAGTCTCTAAAAGACGCTCATAAAGAGCACGTTCGCTATACAGACGAAAAGATGGCCGATATAGTCAAGAGCAACGAGAAAGAGATTAGGGAGATCAAGAGTCGAAACTTCATCAAAGGCTGGTTATACCCGACACTTTCGGCTATCGTAGGATCAGCAATAACATTCTTAATAATAGAATACTTAAGGAGTAGATAATGGCAGAATTCGTAGCATCACCAAACTATAGTGTAGGTCGAGGTAGTAAGAGTATTGAGTTTATTGTGTGCCATTGGATTGTAGGTGATGTACCAGCAGCCGATGCGGTATTTACTAAGTCATCAAGTCAAACATCAGCTCATTATGCAGTAGGCGATGGGGTAGTGCATCAGTATGTAATAGAGCCTAACACTGCCTGGCACGCTGGTAACTTTGAAGCTAATCAACGAAGTATCGGTATAGAGCATAGGGGAGCACCTAATATGCCTATTACAGATGCTACCTACGAAACTTCAGCTAATTTAATTGCAGATATATGTCGCAGGTATGGTAAGCAATTCCCATTAAAAAGGCATAGCGAGTTTATCAATACAGCGTGTCCAGGGACATTAAACTTAGTCAGATTAAACGATATGGTAACAGCTAAATTAAGAGGAGAAGAAAAAATGACACCAGACCAAGAAAGAGCATTATATGTAAATATTTTAGGTAGACAGCCAGAGCCAGGAGCACCACTAGGACAGCGTACAGCATACCAGTGGATAAACGATGCTCAGGGCGAGATTACAGCCCAACGCAAGGAACTACAGGAACAAGTAAAAGTCTTGCAAAAGAGAGTGGCTGAATTAGAAAAATCTCAGGGTGGTGCTATATCTGAGGAAACCAAGAACCAAATATCTGAAACCAATTCTATCGTTAAGAAGATTTGGGAGAAAATAAGTAACATTTTTAAGTAAGGAGGACTATGTTAAAGAAACTATCAAAATACAACAAGTTATGGGTTGCTATATTAGGGGTTATTCTAACTGGTGTGAATGTTCAATATGGTGATAATACTATCGTTCAATTAGTAATAGCTGTAGCAACAGCAGCAGGTGTATATGCAGTCCCAAACCGAGCAAGATAAGGACGACTTTTTAGCAGGAGTGTGTCCACTAAATCCTGATGACTTAGAAGATTGTCAGGCGTGCCAGATGAACTCTAGTCAAGAGTATTCAGGACTGCGTACTCGCCGTGTAGTTCGGTAGCTGCCTGGTTATAAGCCTTAGCAGCTTCTTCTGGGGTTCTGAAAGAACCTAGGTGGTAGGTTTTGTAATTCTTAGTTATCTGAGCAACCCAAACTCTGCAATTAGGATACTTGGCATTCTTCTTTTGGTAGTGGACACCTTTATAGCCACTGCTAGAAGTTTTATTTTGTGCGTTACCCATCTGTCGACAGAAGCGTAAGTTAGACTTCCTATTATCTAGTTTGTTTCTATTTATGTGGTCTATAACCAACCCTTTTGGCGGTTTACCCATAACGATTTGGTGTAAGTATATGTAACGATACTTGTATTTGCCATCTTTCTTACCAAGGTATATATTAGCTCTAGCGTAACCGTGTTCGGTTAAGGAGAAGCAGTGTTTTTTATCTATAACAAAATCGTCGTCAACAATAGCCCAAACTCTTTTATTACCAAGTTTTATCTTCATACTGACATTATAACACGCAGGGCAATAAAGTGCCAATAGACCCACCAAATACAGGACATCTATGGATTGAGATAGGTGTCCTGGTGGTTTTCTATATGATTGTTAGCCATATACATAGATGATATAATAAAAATGAGTTCGACCTACAACTCAGAATAACCACCTATCATTTGTGCCACAGAAATCTTGGCATAAACCAGGTGGTTATTTTTTTATAGGGGTATAATAAAAGAGACCTTATAGGGGGTAACTTGAAACCAAAAGTCAAACCACGACCACCGATGGCGAAGCGGAAGATTCGCTCTCGCAAGAAAAGGATTGTCTATGCTAAGAAGGGGTGTTAAATGTCCTTGTTGCTCAGAACCAATCGAGGTTCTCGGATTGCACTGGCACTCGGGCTATCACTGGTGTACACAAGCTGGTACTGGCTTCTATACCAATGGCATACTCTTCTCAACCGACTTCAGGGAGATAACCGTTGTCCCAAGAACTAGGAAAGCTCCGAGAACGCCTAGCCAGGACAGACAAGTACCTGGCGAAGTTATACAAACTCAATGCGAATCTTGGTTACAGAATAAACCGAGTCCAGCGTGAGCGTCAGAAGCTAGTCCGTGAAATCGAAGCACTGGAGGTGCGATGTGGGCAAAGATGAGATCCCTGTGGAACTCCTGGAACGTGAGCTTCACGGCCTGGAAGTGGAACTTTCACAGCTCCGACAACAGCACAAGACGGTCACTGACCGTATCGTTGAGTTGGAGCGTGAACGCTTCGCCCTCGACTGCAAGATCCG
Organism: uncultured Candidatus Saccharibacteria bacterium; assembly: GCA_964493575.1. Taxonomy (GTDB): domain Bacteria; phylum Patescibacteriota; class Doudnabacteria; order UBA920; family UBA920; genus UBA920. The sequence goes on from CAZBOT010000016.1 coordinate 11,129, forward strand.
TTCCCGACAGATGTCCTCATAAGGTAAGACCCCCTAACTAATGTTGGGGGGTCTACTCTATTCCGTCACTTATATCTTGTAATGTTAAACCAATTATTCCACCTACAACGCCACCTATTAGTAGCCCTGCAAAAAATCCTATAACTATCTCCCACATATTACCACCAGTGATTCCTCTCCCAGAATGATCTGGCATTAGCCCAACTGCCATACCTATTCTGCATATACCCAGTAAAGAAGTTATCCTGACAACCGTAATCGTTTAGATCTGGACACACTGCTAGTAATTTACTGCCTGGACAAGCCTGGCCTAATCCTAGACAACCACCCGAATTACGAGCAGTTGTTCTATTACCGCTTTCCTTGAAGTATATGAACATTTTATCGTCATTGGGACTATTTGACGCTTGAGCGGTAGAAATGCCTGGAAGGGGCTTAGAAGCGTTCTGAGAGGCTATTCTAGCTTCTTCGGCCTTCTTAGCTTCTACCTTTGCTTTTAGTTCATCTATTTGTCTTTGAGTTTCTTTTCTTATCTCTTCTTGATGCTTATTTGTTTGTTCTTGGAGTTCGACTCCAATATTTTTGACCTCTTGAGTTTTTTTATCTATCTCTACACTTAACTTATTAAGATGTAGGGTGATGGCAGTTAGAACTACCGTTGCCAGGATAAATCCTAGCCAAGTCTTTTTGCTTAAAATATAAGCTACTCCTTTTAATGCTCTTGAGGCCAGAGTACCGACTTGTCGAATACCCCAGCATCTTAATTATACTCTGATCTTCAATAGTGTTTTGAGATACGCCCACTTACTAGCTTCTTCTGATAAATTCAAAATATTTTCGCTAACATTCATATTACCAAGCCTTTTATAAACTCTTACTTTTATTTTTCTTGGCTTTTGCATATGCAAATGTAATTAACTTAACCACGATAACAAATATTATAGCGAATACTAACGGTTCAACGATACTAAACTTGCTACCAACTTTGGGTAGTTGTTTAGGTGTATCTGGTTGAGTTGCTGTGCAAGCCCCACCATCTTTAATATTTGTCGGATCACAAGGGTCAGTATTGTCACATTGACCATTTGTATACGGTCTATTTGGATATTGGCATTCTTCGTGATTTTCCATTACTTATCTCCTTTCTTATTGTTGAGTTTCATCTTATTTGTTTCTCCTTTGTATATAGATATGGTTCGGATATGGTCGGTTGGTATTGTAAATGGGATTGCTACATCACCTATGCCTATCTTGGCATCAATCACTACTTTGCTAGATTTACGCTCTATGAACTTGCCTATTAGCTTGTCCCCACTACGCATATGTACTATAACTTTTTTGCCTGGCTGCACTGATAGGTGGCCTGTGCTACTCATTGTAGTATTCTCCTTACTACCTCTAGGCAGTCAGTTAAGGCTTGGTTATAGCCACCCTCGTACATTTTTACTTCGTCTTTAGTTTTATTGCTTAAATCCTCATCAGGCACAAACATTTGATACTTCAGCCACTCCCTCTCTAACTCTTTAAGGATAGTAGATTTGATTTGGGCTATGGCTTTGTCTGTATCTATCCAACCTGTCATATCTTGGTTATTTAGTAGTATTTTCTCTAGCTTGGCATTAAGGTTGGGTGCAGAGCCTTTGTCATCTCCCCATTTATACGGTTCTACATCTAAGTTATCTAGCTTCATCTTGCAACTCCCTCCAGGCTTTTAGGTATTTTTTAGGTATCATAAAACTTACTATTGGGTCATCTTGGGGCTTTACATAGTTAGCACCGTAGTAACTAACATCAACCAAAGTTATCTTTTGTAAGCTCCTAATCCTATCGGCTGCGTATTCAGCTTCTTGTTTGGTGCGGTAGATGCCTAAAAACTTATCATTTTCGTCAAGTCCATACCTATTTTGTTCGATGTGACCAACATCACCATCGGCATTTATAAACCAATACTCATCTCCCTCTTTAGGCCAGCTATCTACTGGTTTGACGATAAAACAGGCATAATCTTCCTCGCCTACCTTAAACTCATTTGGCAGGTCTGTACCTACTACTTCATACTCTTTGTTAGTTTCGGGGTCTATTAACTTCATTTATTTAGCTCCTTTCAGGCCGTTTGTTACCGAAGATATTACTGCTATATCAACTGCAAGTTGCAACGCTTCTAGCGGTACTGTTATGTAGTTATTGCCGTTATTGTCTGTATTGTAAAGAATATCCACACTTTCATTTTCCAAATCCACTGTTATATCTTCTGGCTTAACTTCAATCCAGGTACTCATTCTACACTCTCGCACCAGTTAGGTATTGTTTCGTATTCTAAGCACTCTCTATATCTGGCCAAATCATTTATGGAATAAATAATCCAGATAATCATCGTAGTTGCTAAGAAGATTAGTATTATTAGTATCCAGTTCAACATTTTATTTCCCATCTACTACCTCCTGCATCCACTGAATGTCAACATCCTGACACGCTTGTCTGAACTCGCTATGTCGCTCTTTACGCACTTCCTCTGGTAGTTCCATAAACTCGGCTATTATTTGTTTACACGCCTCTTGCTTAGTCATCTAGCCACCTTATTGCTTTCTGTTCAGCTACTTTCTCTTTTACTATCTTAGCGGTTTGTAGTTGAATTGGATTATAGCCTAGACGTTCTCGCCAAACCTGTATATTCCACTTGCGTTGTTTGGCTACTTTCTCACTGGTAGGTAAAAGGCGGTGTTGGTCGTTCTGAATCCTAGCTCGGATTCGCTTCACGTTGTCTTCTCTTGGCAAACTAAAGATGTCTCTAGTTTTAACACTATCACCTACACCGTGATAAACCTCCCATATTTTAATGGTCAACTCAACATCGGAGTTCCGTGTTTGCGGATAATCAGTTAAAATCCGCTCTACTTTTTGCTCTAAACTTATTTTACTCATCTTCGTCACCAACCTTCGCCCAGTCCTCTGGCCACTGATAATCTGGGTGATACTGTTTGTAGTGTTCACTCATTAGATCAGTAACTCGTTTATTGCAAATTGAACATATTAGATTCATTTTGTCCTCCGTGATATTAAACCACCACGTCTACCAGCTTCTCTAGCTAGTTCTGGATCGGCTGCAAAACCACCACCTCGACTAATCTGACCACCCTTAGCTCCGATCTTCTTATAAAAATCTTTGCCGTTCCTTTTTTTGTTAGTTTTTGCTGCTTTTAAGCCTCCAATGCGAGTGCCCGCCATATTACCTCCTAAAAAAGTTAATTTGTTTGTCTGAATATTCTTGTTTGTATCCTTTTATCATAGCCCCCTCTCTAATCTATTCTTAGCGTGGCGTTCTTTTTGGATTTGGCTGATCTTTTCTCTATTCATAGCGAAGCCCTTTGGTACTTTGGCTTCACCACCCTTACGCCCCCACTCCTTAAATCCTTCTACTCCGTACTTTTTCTTTTTGGTAAATGCTGATTTGTTATATCGGTCTAGTGACTCATATATTTCTAGCTCTTCTGGTGTCATTGTATCCCCTCTCGGTTTATTTGATTTTCTATTACTCTTAAGCGACTCTGTAAAACACTGATAAGATTGGAGTTAGCTTGGTAAATGTATTTAACTCGTTCGTGTTGAGTTCTGGCATCCAAACTTTCAATCTTAGCCATTGATTCGCTATCGGCTATGGTGTTGTCTTTATCTCTTAACTCCCGATACTTTATTTGTTGGATTGAGGTTGCATCGTGATGCAAACCTGCTAGGTTATCTGCCAAATAAGCGTTATATACGGCTAACTTGGTCATTGTATCGGATAGTGATACTGGGTCGTTCCATTTGTTTTGTTTATGGATGGTTTCTCGGTGTTTGAGAATTCCTGTGATCGCCTCTTCTATATCCATACGCCCCCTAGAAAGGAATCGAGTCCAAATCGACCTCATCATCCATAAAAGTTACTTCTTCTTTTTTGTCTTCTTTTACTTCCTCGGCTTCTGGGAATACTTCTTTAGCTTTGTCTTCAATCTTCTCGTTCTTTAGCCAGGTGTAGTATTCTTCGGCTGCTTGTAGAACATCAAAGTCTTTTTCCATATTTATCGCTGCATTACCTCTATTGACGGCATTATTCAAGGCGTTCATACGCATAATTGAATCCTGTCGCCCTGGCTCTTCGTTGCTCATCTTGTATGGAGCGTTTGAAGAAGTAGAGCCTGTAACGGTTACATCTTTTTGAGCCTTACGGAATCTCTTATATGTTCCTTCGCCACTCTTTTTAGTTTCTTCGGTAATATTGCCATAAACCGTGTCACCTACTCTTGGTTCGGTCTTAGCTAACCAACTAGCCTGTTCGCCACTTTCAAATAGCACACTAAACCACTCGTTACCGTGAGGGTCTTTTGACCCACTTGCCTTAACTGCCTTGATTGTATAATCCACCCCTATCTCCTTTCGTTAAAAATACTCCGCTAGTGACTCAACGCCACTTTGAACTTCGTCATTGTACTGATCGTTCATTAGTTCGGCTACCGCTTCTTCAGCGTGGTTAGCTTCTTGAATGATCGTGTTAATGTCTGGTTCATCTATCTTGTAGGCTACCTGATCGTTTACATAGGCTACTAACTCGTAGCGTACATCCTGATCGCAAGCCCAATCATCGAATCCTATTGTCTGTAACATATCGCCCTCCTACTTACATAATTTAGTTAATGTAGCATCTTTGGTAGCCGCTTGGCACAATACTTGATTGTTCGTACCTTCTTGGTAGCCACGCTTATAACTCCAGTTATAGAAGCTATATAGTGCAACTAGACTAGCTACTACCAGGATAATGACCATCGCCCCAGTCACTACTTTCTTGGTAACTTTTTTTGTCTTCTTAGTTTCTTTTGCCATATCGCCCTTTCTTTTAATTACAATAAGCATTATAGCACAGGCTTATGTGGTATGTCAACGACTTTATATACTTTTATCTATTTTCTTAAGTTCCAGATAGTGTCTGGATAATATTAGGGCTGACTTCCAGGCTTGCAAGCTAGTTTCGGTATCTTCGTTAATAAAAACATAGAGATCTTTGGTCTTGGTGATGTAGACCAGCATATACTGTTCGCAACGGACTTTATGCTCCTCGTAATGAGCCTGATCGTAAGCAGCACACTGTAAAAAGTCTTTAGGGTAAGCGTGAGCCACACCACTCCGATAGTTAATATCTGGATTAGCAGTCTTAAAATCTATCATCGTGAGCTTTCCCCCAATCTCAGCTATACAGTCGGCTGTTCCGCAATAATCTAACAGTCTAGAGTATAGAGGCTGTTCGGACTTTAGATATTTTGGCTTATACTCTTCATCCCATTTCTTAAAAGCCTGTAAGCAGTTATTGATTTGGGTGTTATCACTTCTAAGCTCTGGGGGAGTCTGATTAGTTAGTTTTGCCCCAATATAATCTTCAATCAATGCGTGAGTCTGAGTTCCAGTATCACCACCCTTGTCCTTTTTAGCCGTATGAGCTCTTTTAGCCACTTCTAAGCAATCTTCTAGGTCTTGCTGGGAGATATTACCATTTTTAGTTAAAAGCCTGTCTAAATCGCTATAAAAGGTGTTTGAGGCTAATCGTGCAGCCCAATCTATGAGGCCGTCCTTACTGGTTACCGAATTGAGCACAGTTGTGACCCCTTGCTTGTATTCCCCATCTACCTTGTAGCGGTGACTGTTAGGGTTAAACTCCATTGTCACTTCGCCATTGTATAGGTTATAGATCATATTCTTTCGCCCTTTCTTTGAGTTCATTATACACCTGTTCCCAATCTACTTTGGTAACTGTTTCGGCTTTTTGTTTAAGTTCTTCATACTTTTCAATCCCCACTGTCTCGGTGATCCAACGGCTAAACTCTTTCGGCCAGTGTGTGAAGTACATATGGCAACCTGCACAGAGAACTTGAACATTATCCATATCGCATCTAGTAGCAGAATACCTACGGGATATGATATGGCTACATTGTAGGTTCTCGGTTTTACCGCATCTTTGACAGTGACCTGTGCTTCTAATCATTTGGCTGACTAATTTATCACACTTATTCTTGTAGCCTCTAGCTGCCTTCACTTTTACGCCCCTTTGCCTGTTTCATAAAAAAATATCCTCTCTTAATTCAGTGAGGATAACATCTATTTGTTGGGGACTAAAGCCGATATGTTCTAGTGTGTGTTTGAGTTCGGATCGGAACTTACTTATTACCAGTCGATGATGAAACCCCCAGTCTTCTGGATTATCTGGTAAATGCTCTGCGTGGTATTCTAGTGCTTCTATTAAACTCTCAAACATAACGCCCTCCATTTTGTCTGTTGTTTTTACTAGGAGTATACCACTAGCGGTTTGATTTGTCAACAAAAGAAAAACCCCCAGGGATAATGGGGGCTTTTTTTATTTAGGTTATGTAATAAGGTTAGCACCAGTTAATTTATTTGTCAACTATGCAGTCGCCCCCACCTGTTAAGTGGCTTCGCTTGGCTTCTTTCGCTTCTGGCTTGGGGCTTCCCTCCTGTTTCCTATTCTCTGAAGTAATAACTAAATAGCTAGTAAAAAGATAAGTCGTAGGATTCGAACCTACGATGAGCACGCTATTGACTATCCAACGTCAGCGTACACATTTAGTTGGTTATCGACTTGTTCAATAAAGCCATATCAACTTTTAACCCAGGTAACTAGTATTGTATTTCACCTTACTATTTATACTTAGTCTCAGTCAGACTTACCTTTGTATCAGCTATCTAGTTATCAAGTTACTTCGTCGAATGAGGTTTCCAGTATGGTCGACTAGTCCGCAGTTCCTAACCCCGTCTGCTACCACTAGTTGGTATCCCTGGGGAATTTATTTAACCTAAATAAATTAAACTAAGTCTAGCAAAAAAATAACCCCCAGTCAAGTTTCTTAAAAAAATGAACCCCCACTCGAAATGAAAGTGCCTGTGGTTCAATCGCAATTCTTTGATTCATTTTAGGTACAGCAAAAAAACCTTTGTGGTGTCACCATTTTATAGTAACTTGTTGTCACCAGCCCATTGTTTCATTATCGGTTCATCGTCAGCAGCCCGTTGTTTCAGTTATAATAGACTTATGAGTAAACTTGATAAACAATTTCAATCCTGGATAGAGTCTTTGCCGATTGGTTTTATAAATTACCTGTACAATGTTTATAAGTTTAACCAAGCCTATCATCACGTTATGCAGAAACTTAATGATCCCATTACTCCAAGTGAGCGTAATTTTATCAATGAGCTTACACTTGAGCTTAATAAACGTATTAAAAAGAAGTGATCTAACGCCAATACAAGCCCTGTACGGCATTTTTAATTGGTAGGTGGTACTTTGCATCAGCTCTACACTCCACCATCAATGTCGCACAATAACTCATCAGCACAAACCTGCATATCAAAATCACCAAACATTTTATAATTAGTTGGTGGCTCTACGCTCATATAAAGTCCTGTAAACGCTTTAATTGGTTCGGCTGGTGGTTTGCTACTCGGATATAGTAAAAACCCCATAGCGAACCCCACAATGCACAAATATATATAAAATAATTTCATAATATCCCTTTCAGTTAGTAACAAAAAAGCCCACACTTTCGTGTAGGCTTTCCTGCTTTGAGCAGTAATAGCTCTATTTTTTTTCTTTTGTGTATTCCCAATCAAACCCGCAAGCGATCGCAAACTTATCTTTTTGGAACCTACTATTAGACTTTGCTAACTTATCCAAAAACTTACTGACCACTTGATTACCTGATCGTTGCCAGTCTGGATGCCCTCCATATAACTCAAACAATATGCTTGCGATTAGCTCATAGTCTTTTTTAGTCATTACACCTCCCTCGCTAGAATATAACCATATTTTTTGGCTAGTTCTTGAGCTTTTTTGACTTCTCGATTCTTGAGTAACTCATCATCCCATCCCTCAACAAAATTAGCCTCAATTGAACAAAAAACCTCATCATTAGCATTAAACTTTTTTGCCTCTTCTTCAATGTCGCCAAAACACGCCACAACTTCACGCCAGGATTTAATGGCTTTTTGCATATCTTGTAAAGTGTAGTCCCTATCACTTGGCTTGCGTTCTAGATCTTCAAGCATAACATCAATGTTTTTGTGCCAATCAGTCGATACGGTTATACCATACCATCCGCCAGATCTACCATAGCAACCAACAAATTCGACGTTAGGATATTGCTCGGCATAATAACCATCATCTGTAATACCATCTACACGCCAGTTTCTACAATCCCATTCATAATCGTTTAGTACCTCGTCTGTTATATCCCGATCAAACAGTTTATGATATTTTTTATTAAACTTGCTTTTTACCTCGTCGATATCGGCAAAATTATAGTTTTTTATGTTTGCATAGACTACTTGATCGTTACCATAGTAATCATTGTAACTATGCCCGCCACGTTTATTTTCGTCTATAAACTCTTGTATTTTTTGAAGTTCTTTTTTTATCGTTTGCTTATTCATTTTGTACCTTTCGTTAGTGTTTTTAATTGTTTACGCACTTTATAGCGTTGTATTAGTTTTTTAAGCATTTTTAGTCAACCTATCTATTGATCTGCTAACCAACAGCTTGTACATATTCCATACTTCTTGATCGTCAAATTCTCGATTGTTTTTGTTGTTTAGGTTTAGACTATCTAAAAATTTTCTTTGATCGTAGTAATAGACCAAAAAATCTCCACTCTCTACTAGTTTAATCGAACCGCCAGCAGAATTTTTATTATCTGCAAGCAGTTTGATATCATCGTAAAAACTTTTTACGTGCTTATCTACTTTGTCGTTTACTATTTTGCTATTTGATCTATTCATAGTAACCCCTCACCTTTCATTATTACGTTAGTATTATCCTCCTGAACATCACCAAGTCCGTATTCACAAACTAATTGGCCGTTATATTTGTCTCGCACCAAATCGTCACACTTTGGCCGTCCGTAGTATTCTCCTAGCTTGAAAGCTAAAGCGAACACCACCATAAAACCTAATATGAATATAATTCGCTTATTGCTTTTATCCATTTAATCGCCTCCTTAATTATAATTATTTATTCCACCTATGAACCAACACCAGGGAGGGAATGGCAATCGCCAATTTGATAGCCCTTTGTTGTATTGGCTCGAAGCTGGAATATTAAATTGTCAAACACCAGACAGGAGGCGGACTATTAGTATTTGATCTTGTAGGATTTCGCCTACGGTGTCCGCTTTGACCTATCTTGTTTTGGTGTACCGCTCTTGCGTTTCTGCGTCGTCTGTCTTTGAGCTTATATACAGTATAGCAAACATATATAAGCCTGTCAATAGTATTTAATAAAGTTTTTATAATAAACTTGTCCCAACAGGTTAAAAAGAGTATAATTAGAGTAATAAAAAGAATAATAACGCTTAACAAAAACCGATATAATAAGCCTGTACCAATCCGCCAAGTAAAAAGAATATAAGCACTTTAATAGCCCAATAATAAAAAGACGTAGTAAATACCAACTATTCACAAAAAAGCCAATGTCGCACAATGATATTCACTCCTTATAAGCCTATTTGATATAATAGGGATATGAGCAAATCAATCACAAAAACAGGCTTAACACTTAAACAAAAGCGTTTCATACAAGCCTATCTAAAAACAGGCAATGGAGCTGAAGCTGTACGCCAAGCGGGATATAAGATCGAGGGAGAAACCGCCGAACAGCGTAATGAACTAGCAGCAACTATTGCTTATGAGAACCTTAGAAAGCCTGATATCATAAAAGAGATTAGTAAGTATGTTACTAAGGAGTTAATAAGTCCTGAGATTGTACTTAACAGGTTGCATCAGTATCAGTATGAAGCAGATAAGTATTCAGATAAGATACGAGCAACTGAATTACTAGGTAAATATCTACACTTATTCGGTGATAATCAGATTAATAACTACTCTCAAATTAATATAAAATTAGGTGATACACCTGTACAGGATAATGTAATAGATACTCAATAGGTGTATATACAGTTAGCCAATAAGTATATGTCGCACAATGTAGTCAACAGGTATAAGTACCAATTCTACAGGTAAGGACACACATATAGACAAGTAATATAATATATTATGTAATTATATTATATAAGTATAAGTATAATAAAGTATTACATAGTAAATAAATTCTATTCTAACAGGTGTACACCCCCCCTGGGTCGCCCAGAAATCGGGTAGATTTATTATGTATATATATATTTTAATTTATTGTCCCACACACGTGATACGCTAATTTGTATTGATACGCTAACTATGATACGCTAAAAACTATGAATGATACGCTAAAATGTATTCAATGTTCTAAGGAATTTACGCCAAAAAGAAAGACGGCTAAGTTTTGCTCTGATTCTTGTCGTAGAGATTATAATCGCAGTAAGCCCCCCACCCCCAAAGAAATAAGTCCCCCCAAACCCAAACAGGAGTCCCAAAAAAATAAATCAAACAAAGTTTCATCAAACGAAGTTCTTAATCACCCCATTAAAAGACCCCCTAAGCCCGACTATATGACCGACTATGACTATTCTCGTTGGGATGGAGTAGAGTGTAAGTTTGGTGCTTGTCTTAACAGGAAATGTCCATATCGTGTCAGAACTTAATCTAACCCTTTACACCCCACATAAAAAACAACTAGAGGTTCACAACGATAAGCACCGTTTTAAAGTCCTTAATTGGGGAAGGCGGACTGGTAAGTCAACTTTAGCTGCAAACTACGTTCTAATGGCCTCTACGCAGGTCGTAGGTAGGTATTGGATTGTAGCCCCAACTTACAAACAAGCCAAGAACATTTACTGGCAAGATATTATTTATAATCAAATCCCTAAAGAACTTATTAGAAAGAAGAACGAACAAGAACTCACCATTACTTTAATTAACGGTTCAATGATTGAACTAAAGGGTGCGGATAACGAGGACTCCTTACGTGGAGCTGGGATTAAAGGCCTTATCTTAGATGAATACGCCTTTATGAAACCAAACGTCTGGGAACTTATTCTACGCCCGATGTTAGCTGACTCTAAAGGTTGGGCGATATTTATTTCTACCCCTAATGGATTTAATCACTTCTATGACTTAGCGGATATGTCTCAAGACGAGGATCGTGCCGATTGGTGGTACTCTCACGCCACAACCTATGACAACCCTCATATTGGGGATGATGAAATAGAAGAAATCAAAAAAGACACTACCGAGGATCAGTTTGCTCAAGAATACTTAGCTGAGTTTCGTAAGATGCGTGGTCTGGTTTACAAGGACTTTGATCGTAAGATTCACGTTATTGCTCCATCTAAACTGCCCGATATGGACACTTTCACCCACGGTTTTGGAATAGACTTTGGTTTTACTAATCCCACCGCAGCAGTTTTTGTAGCGATGGATTACGACCAGAATTGGTATGTTTATGACGAATTATACAAACCTGGTATGAAAACTGAGGAAATTGCTAAGAATCTAATCACTAAAATGGGTGGAAGAATGTTCACTTACAAGGTCGGAGACTCGGCTCAACCACAAGAAATCGCTAATCTTGCTACTCATCAGGTGAATATTGAACCAATTACTAAGATGAAAGACTCCATCATCTCTGGTGTACGCTTAATCTCTGAGATGTTAAAAGTCCAAGAAGGGACTGGTAAACCTAAACTATTTATAAGTGAGAACTGTAAGAATCTAATCTATGAGTTTGAAACTTACCACTATCCCGAAGAAAAGGAAGACCGTAACGCTCCCGAAGAACCTGTTAAAGAGAATGACCACGCCTTAGATGCCTTGCGTTATCTGAGACTAAAACTCTACTATGGCAACCCAAATATGAAAGTACACAAGCCAAGTGAGATGTTACGCAGAAAATACAGATAATGGTATAATGTAGCTAGATGGGCGAGTTGGAAAATAATAATTGTCTAAAATTGTTGATAAAGTAAAGAACGACTACAGCTCGGCCTGGGAATATACTCAAGGTCACTATCACCGAACTTGGGAAAACTGCTGGAAGCTATATAACAATATCCGTACAGAAGATGGTACGGCTTATGACGGCATAGCCAACACTTTTGTACCAATGACCTTTTCGACTATTGAAACAATGGTCAGTGCTATTTGTGGTGGTAAACCAGCCTTTAAGTTCGTTGCTACTAAAAAAGACCAAGAACAAGACACTAAAATTCTATCTGCCAAACTAGACTACTACTGGGACTGTGATAAATGGACTATTAAGACTATAAACTGGGTACGAAACACCTTAATGTACGGTACTGGCGTGCTGTATTTGTGGTGGGATATTGACAAACCTCGGATGATAAACGTTCCATTAAGGGACTTTTTCATTGATCCAACAGCTACTTGTATAGAAGATGCTGGTTTTGTTGGTAGACGCTTTCTAACTACCATAGAAGAACTTAAAACCTACCAGGTTGTTAATCCTAAAACTGGCAAAATGGAGGATATGTATAAGAATCTGGACAAGATTACCTTAACTGACGGTGATGACAACACTAATAATGGTGATCCAACCGATAAACAAGAAAAAGATATGTGGATGGGTTCAACCTTGGCTGATGCCCCTAAAAAACAGGTAGAATGTCTGGAATATTGGGACAGAGAAAACGACAGAGTTTATGTCATAGCCAATCGTTCAGTTGAAATCCGCAATGATGAGAACCCTTATAAGGCTCAGGCTAAGGCCAAAGGCGAAGAATACGCTAAAGGACTTGTGCCATTTGTAGCTCAAAGAGATTATGTGGATGAAGCTCTCTTTTACGGTAAAGGCGAGATTGAACCGATTATGCAGGAGCAAGAACTCCTAAATGATATGACTAACCAGACGGTGGACTCGGTGACTTATACGTTAAATCAGATGTATACATTAGATCCTGCCTTCTCCGACTACGTAGACAAAGTAGAAAATATCCCAGGTGCGGTTTATCCGTTTCCTGCTAACGCCTTACAGCCTATTCAGAAGGGTATTGTACCAGCTGCAGCCTTTAATCAGATCGCTACTATCAAGCAAGAAATCCGTGAAACCACCTCAGCTAGTGAAGTTGCTAAGGGTGTCGATCAATCAGTCTCAAATGTCACTGCTACGCAAATCCAAGCCCAACAGCAGAGTGCAGGTCAACGCTTTGGTATTAAACTGGTTCAATTTGAAGAAGAAGGTTTCCACGATCTTGGTAAGTTAGTATTCCAAATGATTCAACTATTCCTGACCAACAAACACAATGTCCGTATTTCTGATGAGAATGGTATTAGTTGGGAAGAATACGACCCTGAGAAGTTTAAGGGCGAGTATGAGCCAGCTGTATCTCTAGCCAGCACCGTTAAGGAAATCAAGATGGCTGAAGATCAGAAGTCTGACGCTATATTCCAGTCAATGGTTTCTAACCCGTTAGTCGATCAAACTGAACTTACTAAGATGTATCTAATGAAACGCTTTGATCTTGACCCAGACGAAGTTCAAAACCTACTTGTTCAACAAGCTATGGACACTTCTGAACCAGGTATACCAATGGGTATGGAAGGTGGTGGACAGCTTGGAGTACCTGGCGGAGAAATGCCACCAGAAATGGGAGCTCCAATGGGTGCACCTATGGAAGCCCCTGCACCACAACCAGAAGTTAAGGGTTCAGACCTTGTTAAGATGTATGACCTTGCATCAGGACAACCTGACTTGCAAGCCCAAATCGTAGAAGCACTTGGCTTTAATCCTTCACAGTACCCAGACCTACCCTGGACTCAGATGGTTATTAAGGGCGACCAAGACCTACTTAATAAGGTGCTTGCTATCCAAGAAAAAGAAGTTAATTTTGACCAACAGTTAGCGATGAATCCAAATGCACCTACACCACCAGGGATGATGGGAGTAGAAGCACCAATGGAATTACCACAGGAGCAAATGGGCGATGGACAACAAGTTTGAGGCATACAAAGGTTTAAGAGACTCGGCTATCGGTAAAGACCTTATAGAGTGGATTGATAGCGAGTATATGCGAACAATGGAAAAGGCCAACAAATCTTCTAGCCAAGAAGAGGCTTTTGGATTTGTAAAGCAGGCGTATGGTATAATACTGGTTAAGCAGCACATTGAGATGATGTCCAATTCAAAAAATCGCTAATCCGCAAAGGTACGGTATCTAATCGCCCAGTACCGTACCGTTGTGGGCGAGCAATTTAAGAGGAGGTTCTATGGATGAACAAACCACAACCGAATCTGTTGCTCAAGAAGTAGCAGGCGAGGTGAATGGTGTAGCCGTTGACGATCAAGGAATGGCCATACCAAACGCTTCACAACCTGAGACTGCAACAGAAGAGGCGGAAAGTCACACCGAGGAATCCGATTCAGGTAATGATTCGGGCGAAGTTGACAAAGAAACAAGTAACGAGGAGACTTCACAACCAGAAGTAGATCCTGATTTGACAAAGTGGGCTAAAGCCAAAGGCTTAGAGCTTAACAGCGAATCAGAGATTAAAATGGCGAAGATGGCTCGTGAAAGTGAAAAGGCAATGCACACTGCTAAAAGTGAAGCGAAGTCTGTGTTCCAAGAGGAGGCTGAGAAACCCACCGAGGGTGAATTAGATCCTGTTGCGGCTAGACTAGCCAGCTTAGAAGCTAAAGTAGCGATTAACGATTTCTACGCTGCCAACCCAGAAGCTCGTCAATATGACGAACAAATGGGTGAGGCACTAGCAAACGACCCTGAACTACTAAACTATGTGCGTTCCACTGGCAACATAAAAGCCGTCTACAGCATTGTAAAAGCTGGAGATGCTCAGAAAGATGCCGAATCATTTAAGAAAGAAGGAGGTCGAGAGGCTCTTACGCAACTTGCCAATAAACAGCAGGCTGCAGCAGTTAAGGGTTCGGCTGTGAATACAGCTCCGTCTACTTCTGAAGAAATTACTCCCCAAAACGTTGACGCTTTAATCGAGAAGAACGGCCAACAATGGTATGTTGCTAATCGGGAGAAGATCAACAAAGTGTTAGACCCTTCATACGGTCAACAAAACTTTTAACAACTAAAGGAGAAACCTATAATGGCAACTACAGGAGCTTACGGCTCAGGTAACGTCAATATCGGTGCAACAGCTGCTTCAGTATTCCGACCTTAAACATTAGGGTCAAAAAGTTTTAGAACTTTGATAATCTATTCTGATTAATTGGGAAAGCCCTGAAGAGGGTAACCCACAACAAGGTTGTCTTCTGACCTACACTATGGTATACTCAGTATATGAATAAAGCATACCTAGCAGGGTTAGTAGACGGGGAGGGGTACTTTGGTCTGATACCTATAAGAAAAAAGGAATCTACCAATACCACCTACCAATGCGTTGTTAAGCTATGTTTAGCGGGTTTAAACGCCGAGAAGGTTATTAAGCTAATTGCTGATAACTACAAAGGGCATCTATATAAACGCAATAAGAACACAGCGACAGGAAAAGAAGTTTTTTCGGTTGAGATAAAATCTAAACCTAGAGTTAAAGCTCTACTAGACGACATCCAACCATATCTCCTGGTCAAGAAAGAACAGGCTGAGTTGATGCGAGAATACATAGATCTACCAGTAATCAATCCGCTATATGGGTCATTCACACAAGAACTGTTCGACAAAAGACTAGAAATAGCAAAACGAATGAAATCCTATACACAACGCATACCAGTTGCAACGACTAAGTGAATAGACGGCCGAAAGGCCGAAGCGATAGTCTGAACTGCAATGTACACAATAAATTGCAGAGAGAGGATGAAGAGCCTCTCCGCCTCTTGTGAGGTCACTAAAGTAACAGATTGAATGTGTGGTCAAGCGAAGTTCTTATGTTTGTTAAATCAAACTTAGTTCTTTTGCCACTTGTTAAGCACTACGATGCAGATGTACAGGCTTACGGTCAAACTTTGGAAATTCCAAATGTTTCAGCTATCTCAGCTAACCTTAAGAGCCAAAACACCGTTGTTACCCTGAACTACAACACAGAAACAAAAACTACAATAACCTTAAACAAACACTACGAATCTTCATTCATTGTTGAAGATCTAGTAAAAGTACAGTCTAAGTACGATCTACGAAGTGACTACACTAAAGCAGCTGCTTACGCAATTGCTGAAAAAGTTGATTCTAGCATCGCTACCGATATGACTACTGCTTGGAAGACTGCTTCTCAGGCTTACGGTGCTTACGGCACTGCTTTGAATGACAACCTCATTCTTACTGTCAACCGTTACCTATCTGAGAACAAAGCTCCTCGCACAGATCGATCAATCGTTGTTCACCCTAAAGGTGAAGCAGAAATGCTCGCTATCGACAAATACGTTCGATACGACTCACTTGGTCAACCTGCTGACGAGAACCCTACCAAGACTGGTAAAATCGGTCAGATTTATGGATGTGAAGTGTTTATGTCTCAGAACCTTGTCTACCTAGACACCGCTACTGACGAATATAACCACCTAATGTTCCACAAAGAGGCTTGGGCTGTCGCTATGCAGATGAAGCCACGTACTCAAGCTCAATACAAGCAAGAGTATCTAGGCTGGTTAGTAACCGTAGACGTTCTATACGGACACGGCTCACTACGAAGCAACTTCGGCTACGTCTTGAAAAGCTAATATCTCACTATTCCAGAATTGGACTCTTAACAGAGTCCTTTTTTGGTATGGTATAATATAATTATGCCAGATTACATTCCAAAAACGGATAATGGTCTAATCAAGAAGGTTGTCATAGTCGATGACCAGGGTGAGCCTTCGTATTTTATAATTGATGGCGAAACTGCCATCCAGTAAGAAAGGAAATAAATGCCGTACGTACCAACAGTAGACGGGGGAACACCAACTAGGGTAACAGTAGTAGATTCTGAAGGCTTTAGTGTATCTCCTAACAAAGTAAAGAAATCAGTAACTCTTGTAGGAAATAACGCCGCAGGAATCCAAGTCCCACTATTTACAGTTACAGGTAATGTTAAGGTTAATAAGTTGTATGGAGTTGTGACTACTACTCTTGGTTCTAACCAAACCGCAGCCTACTGGCAACTTAACGATGGTGCAGCTACTCCTGATATATCCCTAGCAACTGGCACTACAATCTCTAGTGCTGGTGTTGGTTCGGTGCTACTTCGCAGAAGTCTAGTATCAGTAGCTTTAGTTCTAGCTAACTCAACCGCAGCAGTTGTAACCGATCCAGTAGCAGCAACCGCTCCAGACTCATTTATGCCTTTTATAGTAACTGCTAAAGTGAATGCTACCACCACTATAGAATTCGTCTACAGCACTACCAATACTCCGACTAGCGGTGCTATAGACTTTTATGTTGAATACACCCCACTAGAGCCTAACGGTACAGTAACCGCAATATAAGGAGGATATATGGCAAGAAAGAAAAAAGAAGTTTTGGAAGAAGCCGTAGAAGCTGTTCCAACCACTCCAGTGCCAGAAGTCAATGAAGACGGCTTCAACATTGTAGAGGAGTAGACTTTAATACAACACGGTGTTAATATAGGTTTATTATTAAACGGAGGGCGATTGATATGAAATCACCGCTAAAACTAGACCAAGAAACAGTAAAGAAGATGGAGATACCTGTAGAGGTAGACCCAACTCCTTTGCAAAAGATTGGTTTCTTGCAAGACCAATTAGAACAACTACAATCAATGCACTGGCGATCTCGTGTAGATATGCTACACGCAGCACGACTTCAGGAGTCAGATAACGACACCCTCAAAGATAAGGGCTATCAGAATATGATGACTCATCGAAATGAAGTTGAACAAACTATCGGGGCTATCCTGATGATTCGTAAATTGATCGAAGAACTCCGAGCAGAATACCCAGAACTACAAATCGAGGAATAGTGGACAAACTAGCGGTCATCGTACCATCTAGGGGTCTTATGTTCTCTGAGACGCTAGAAGAGCTTCTAAGGGAGTTAGAGGGCTTTAACTATGAAATCTACTGGGCTCACAAGAAAAGCCTTCCTGAGTGCTTTAATGAGCCCACAGAGCGTGCCTTAAAAGACCCCGATGTGTTTGCACTACTATTTTGTGAAGATGATATGATTCTACCCAAAGGCATCTTAAAAAAGATGTTTGCTCAAAACTATCCTGTAGTAGCCCTAGATTACCCTTTCCAGCAACAAGGTGACTCAACCTGTTTGCACGACCCACAAGGCAAGGCTTTCTGGACTGGTACAGGTTTTTTATTAGTTGCTAAACAGGTATTACAACAGATGGAGAAACCTATCTGGAGAACCGATACCACCTTTGATCCGTTCGTTGATAAAGATACCATTCACTTCTGGCCTAGAAAACTAGACAAGATTTACTACGGCTTACACGATCTACGCTTTGGATTGGTGCTTTACTCGGCTGGTCTACCAGTTATGCCCTTAAAAGAAACAGCAGGCCAAAGAAAGCTAGTTAAGCTAGGTGAGTCAGGTGTGAATGACGGAGCACACGAAATTATAGAGTTGACTGAAGTGGGTAGAGACTTAGTATCTGGTATGATTACTCCCGAAAATTCCGAGATGTTTAGGGGTGCGTTAAATAGAATCAAGAAGGTAAAAATCTGGGAGGATATACCGCCTTTTATAAGTTACGATAAAAAGAACCAGCCATACCTGAACGATGGGAGGAAATTCGATGTTGTCCGCTAAAGTAGCTGTTATTCTGCCTAGTCGGGGGCTAATCTTTTCTGAAACTGCCGAAGAAATACTTTTGAATCTCAGGGGAGTACCTCATAAATTTTTCTTTTCACATAAAAAACCTATTCCAACGTGTTTTGAAGTACCTACCGAGGCTGCCCTGAGAGATAAGAGTATTACTCATCTTTGGTTTGTAGAAGATGATATGATATTGCCACCAGACATCCTAAAGAAAATGTTAGACAAGGATCTGGCGGTGGTGACTGCCGATTACCCTATCAACAAAAATGGTAGGGGGTCGGTATTCTCCGATAAAGGTGGAAAGGTTTTGATTACTGGTACAGGGTGTTTATTGGTGAAACGAGAAGTCTTAGACGCTATGAAACCACCTTACTTTAGAACTGATATTCGTTGGAACATTAAGAATATGGGTGACTTTATTAAACTAACAGGAGCTAAGACTGGTCAGATAGATGGCTACGGACTGCACGATGTTAATTTCAGTATGAACCTGCATCGCCTAGAGATACCGATTCATAAGATGAACATCGTGCTCGGTCAACGCAAACTAATAGCTTTGGGTAAAGCTGGCACTAATGATGGTGCTCATAATATTGAAGAGTGGATTAAGGTTAAAAGAAACCACCTGCTCAAAGAAGTGATGAGCTGGCCTGTTCAAGAAACTGGCGACTTAGTTCCAATAGATACACCGACTGGTGAAGTATTGGTAAGCCAATCACACGCTAAGACTATGGTTAAAAAAGGGCTCGGCACTATCCCGCCCAAGCGACACAGTGTAATAGATTGGGGGAGCGTATGAAGTTACTCATAGTAATGATTACCTATAATAGATTGAGGTACTCCAAACAGACCCTAAAAGACCTGTTAAGAACTATTACAGTACCGCACTATATTGTAGTGGCTGACAATAATTCCTCGGATGGTACTCAAGACTGGCTACAAGATGAAGCTGAGGTAGACAGGATTATCCTTAATCCAGATAATTACTACCCTGGTAAAGCCACTAATATCGGCTGGACTGAGGGCTTAAAAGACTATCCTCAAGCCACTCATTTGATGCGACTAGATAACGACTTCTCTTTTAAGAAAGGTTGGGATAAGGCTGCCGAGGATTACTTTAAGAAGATCCCCGAACTTGGTCAGCTAGGGCTAGACCACGAAGCTATTGAACATCCCCAGGCTATCTTGAGAGAACAGGAAATCAACGGTAAGCGACTAAACCCCTGGCCTGGTTGCGTAGGTGGAGTTAATATCATCAGGCGAAGTATCTGGGATATGGGTGTAAAATACCCTGAGTTGATGTGGGATGACGGCAGAAATTCACCCTTACAAGAGGACTCTCAGTTTAGTAAAGCTATTAAAGCTAAGGGCTATCTAGTGGGACATATGACTGAGAATTTAGCTCGAACATTCGCAAACGAAACGAACTGGAACGAATTCCCTAGCTATTATAAAAAGACTATGACTGAACGTGGTTACACGGATAACTTAAAAAAGATAGGAGACAAATGAAAGTAGCAACAATAGTAGGAACAAGTATTAAGAAAACCGACCTGGCGTGGTTAGCTGGAGTGATTGATAGTGATGGTAGTATAGGTTTTGAATCTGGCAGGAAAACAGGATCTAATATTACGGTCAGAGTGACAGTCACAAACACCGATGATGTTTTAATTAGTGAGGTGTTGCGTATATATAGTATTTTGGGTATATCAAATTACTGTAAGAAACGTAAAAAATTTGGTAATGATGGACATAACAGGAAGCCCATTTACGATCTACAAGTACACAGACTTCGTGAGGTAAGAGATATCCTCAATTTAGTTATACCCTTTATGCACAGCAAACGCCGCAAAGCCGAGCTTGCTGTAGAGTTCTGCAACATACGAATATCCAAAAGAGAGAAAGTAACTAGAAATGCAGACGCTAGGTACGGTGTTGAGGAACATAGTATTGTGACTCTAGTGAATAAGTTGAACCTCAAAGGAGTGCAACTATGAAGGTCGTAACGCTTTTGGGAACAAGGCCAGAACTGATTAAGATGTCAGAGATTATTAAGCAGTTAGACAACCACACAGATCACGTTTTTATACACACGGGGCAGAACTACGACTACGAACTAAATGAGATATTCTATGGAGATTTAGGGCTGCGTAAACCTGACTACTTTCTGGAATGTGGGGGTGGCACATTAGGCGAGACTATTGCTAGTGTGATCCAGAAGGTAGAAGAGGTTTTAATTAAAGAGAAACCTGATGCGGTAGTAATACTCGGAGATACCAACTCTGCACTAGGAGGAATCATAGCCAAGCGTATGAAGATCCCTCTATTCCACCTAGAAGCTGGTAACAGGTCATTTGATGACAACGTACCAGAGGAGATAAACCGTAGGATACTCGATCATATATCTGACGTTAATATGGTTTACACCGAACACTCCAGGCGTTACTTATTGGCTGAAGGTGTTGCTAAAGAGAGAATCTTTGTAATGGGTAGTCCGATGTTAGAGATCATCAACGGGCACTTCAAGGATATTGAGAAAAGTAAGATCTTAAATGAACTTGAACTAGAGGAAAAGCAATATATCCTAGTTAGCATCCACCGAGATGAAAATATCGAGATACAAAGTAACTTCGATGAACTTGTAAAAGCCCTTAACACCATAGCTGAACAATACGATATGCCGATTATTCTATCTTGCCACCCTCGTATGCAGAAAAAGATTGATGCTGATAAGGTGAAGTTTGATAAGCGAATCCATATCTTAAAACCGTTTGGGTTCTTCGACTACATTTGGTTACAGATAAACGCCAAGTGTATCCTGAGTGACTCTGGCACTATCTCAGAAGAAGCTAGTGTGCTTGGTTTGCCAGCCATTACAATTAGAAACGCTATCGAACGCCCAGAAGCTATAGACGCAGGGACTATTCTAATGACAGGTGTAGATACTAATAACATCTTAGATTGCATAGAATATGTCACCAGTAGCAGTCAAAAAGCTGCTCCTATGCCAGTAGACTACGGGGTACTAAACTCATCAGCCAGGGTGCTAAAGGTGATATTGGGCTATACAAACTATATTAACAAGTACGTGTGGCACAAGTGAAGGATAGGGTAGTCTTAGTAACGGGCGGTACGGGGTCTTTCGGTAAAAGATTTGTTAATAGAGTTATTAAAGAAAACCCCAAGAAGATAATTGTCTTTAGCCGAGACGAAGACAAGCAACACCGTATGCGACAGGATTACCCAGATATTCAGTTTGAGATAGGTGATGTGCGAGATAGGGATAGGGTGTTTGAGGTGGTCAGAGGAGTAGATTACATATTCCACGCAGCGGCTTTGAAGCAAGTTCCATCGAGCGAGTTCTTTCCAATGGAAGCAGTTAAAACTAATGTAATCGGTACTAATAACGTTTTAGATGCCAGTAGAGATGTAGAGAAGATAGTCTGTCTAAGTACCGATAAAGCAGCCTACCCAATAAACGCTATGGGGATGAGCAAGGCTATAATGGAAAAGTTGGCAGTCAGCAAGAGCAGAAACACAAATGTCTGTATAACACGCTATGGGAACGTTATGTGCTCCAGGGGTAGTGTGATCCCAATATGGCATCAAAAGTCCCTAGAAGGGGCTGTTATGACGGTTACAGAGCCAACTATGACTAGGTTTCTGTTAAGTATAGATGATGCTGTGGACTTAGTGGTCTACGCCCTAGAACACGGCAATAATGGGGATATTTTAATAAAGAAAGCTCCAGCCTGTACGATGGGTACTTTAGCCCAAGCCGTTAAGGAGTTAAGCCGAAGTAAATCTAAGATAGAAACTATTGGTATGCGACACGGTGAGAAGATGCACGAAACCCTAATAGGCGAAGAAGAGATGTTACGAACCGAGGACTGTGGTGGTTATTTTAGAATTAAACCAGATAGTAGAGAACTGAATTATGGTAAGTTTTTTAGTCAGGGACAGGTAGGTTCTAAACGTTCCTATACATCCTATAGCACTAATCAACTGACTAAGGATGAAGTTAAGGAAGTATTATTAAATTTAGGAGATATGTTAAATGGTGTTTGAAATCCCCCTTAAAGCCAAAGAAGACGAACGTGGTGCGTTAGTAGAGTTATTCAAGTTACCTAACGATGGTCAGATATTCCTGGTGGCAGTGAACGCCCTGATGACCAGAGGTAATCATTATCATAAGAGAAAGACTGAACAGTTTTGTGTAGTAGCAGGACAAGCGATAATAACTCTTAAGAAGGGTAAGGATGTAGGTAAGTTTGCGGTTAGTGGCGATGATCCACACGTTATTAAGATTCCACCAGGTTACGCCCATAATATCCAGGCAGGAGAAGGCGGATGTCTTCTAATGGTTTGGGTGAATGAGAAGTTTGATGAGAACAACCCTGATACATACGAGGCAAAGCTATGAACCCCTATGAATATATGCAACAGGCAACTATCAATGGTGAAAGTCTCTTAGACCTGTGTTGTGGTATTGGACTAGGACTAAACGGACTTAACGCTAAAGAAGTGACTGCGGTAGATATACACCAGTTATACCTAGATGAAGTAAAACATAGGTGTGGGCACGCCAAGACTGTCTGTAGTGACACCCTAGACTACATAAAAGATCAGCCAGACGAAAGCGTAGACGTAGTTAGTTTAATTGACGCAATCGAGCATATGGAGAAAGAGAAGGGGTTGAAAGTCCTCAAACACGCCAAACGGGTAGCTCGCAAGAAGGTGCTGGTTTTTACTCCTGAAGGGTATCTTAAGAATGACCCTCATAACGCCTGGGATATTGAGGGCGGTGACGAGTATCAGAAACATAAAAGTGGATGGGAGATAAAAGAGCTAGAAAAACTAGGGTTTAAGCTAGTAAAGAAAGTTGGTGATATAAGTCAACACGGCGAACCATATAACGCCTTAATGTTTATCTTAGATAAGGAGGACAATGTTTTCTATAGTGATGCCAATGGATAAGAACCGCCTTGAGCAGTTCAAAAACACAAAGTTAGCCTATGACGCTATGCCTCAGAAAAAAGAGTTTATCATTCCTACTAGAACTCAGTTTGCTGTGGGGGACTTCTTGAAACTGCACGATTTAGAAAAAGATGTCAGGCTTATACCTTATGAGTATGATGGCGGATTTAACCCTAGTATGGCTCTTAATATAGGAGTGAGAAATGCTAAGTGTGGAAACATAATTATAACTTCACCAGAGGTCAGACCAACCACAGATGTACTGGCTCAATTTGAAGAATGTGCTGGTAAAAACATTATATGCGAGGTATCAGATGAGTCCGAGGATGGGCAGAAACTAACTATCCTTGTCACTAAAGGGTATCGGGACGAAACACCTGCTATGTATTTTCTGGCTTTATTTAACAAGTTCGACATAGAAAAGATTAACGGATGGGATGAAGAGTTTATGAAAGGGTATGCCTATGAGGATAATGATTTTGGCGAGAGGTGGAAAAGAGCTGGCATCCCCTTTGAGATTCGTACTGACATTCGAGGGGTTCATCAATTCCATCCACGATCCGAAACTGTAAGGGGCGGATTGGCTACAAATAAAATACAATTTGATAAGAATAATGATATGGGGATTATAAGGTGTGAAAAAGGGTTGCACCAAAAAAAATGATATAATATACCTATGAATCCAGAAAAAATACAAGAGGCATACGCCCAAAAACGTAAGGCCGAGGAAGATAAGAAGAAGACTCAAGAGGAGAACTCTAATCGGGACAAGTCACTTCTTAGTGGCGATTTAATCCAGAAGGCTGTTATAAAGTCTGCTGCAGCACAGATTGAAGCTATGGCATCACACGAACCTAAAGTAGAGGTTAAAAACTTAAGCGAAGCCGTTGATGCGATTAACAAACTAAACCTTACCAGCTTCACAACTTCTCAGCCCCGTATTGCAGATATGATTGAAAACCTTGAGAAGCTATCTGTTGAGATGGCACAGCTATCTGAGAAGTTTAAGGAGATCGGTTTTGAGCCAGTAGCTAACGCCCTAACTCAGTTACTTAAGCAGATTGATGGACTACCAAAGAAAATTTCTGATATTACTGTCAAGATAGAAAGAGATAAGAACGTTGAAAAGGCTCTTAAGGAACTAAACGATAGCATTAACAAGATAGAGTTTAAGCCAGATATACAGGTAAAAGTGCCAGATATTAGAGTGCCTAAGATAGATGTATCGCCTATCGTTGAGGTACTAAGAGAAAAAGAAGTTGAGAAAGAAGAATTAGACATTAGTGAGTTTATGGTACAAAACCAAGAGAATGAAGAAACTATGCAGTATTTTGGTTTAGTACATCCTAGTGGGGCGTGGATGATAATACAAAACGAAGTAGAAACTGGCAATTATAGCTATGCGTTCGGGTCTGACAATTACAACTTTGCAGATAGAGCCAATCTTGAATATGGAAGTGTAACTGGTATCAATGCGTTACGTAGCTGATCCGCTATTAAAGTTCGGTCTAAGACCAGAGATAGGCGATCCGACTAATGTAGTTATGGGTCTAGGTGGCGGTGGAGTAGACCCTAATGATTTGCTATGGGAAGTAAATACCTATACAAATGATTTTGTACAACCAAAAACGACTACGCAAGGATTAGTAGTTGGTAACGATTTACATAGCTCAGTATCGACTGCTTTCAACGCAGTAAACTCGGTATTTAATGGCGACCCACTAGCTCAAAACGGTGGGATTAACTATTTTGTAAATCTAGCCTACGGTACTGGTTTTAGTGGGTTTGGTGGTTTGTTTGTTGGTGGTCGGGCAAACGGCTCACCTGGTACACCTACACAAACACTCGATAGCAACTGGACTGCTGGTTATACTTCAACAGCGTTTACGAATGCAAATGCTTGGGAAATAAGCGGTGCTAATCATATTTTGCCAGGACTTTTCTTTATGGCGGCTGGAAATGTAACAGCAGGTGGATACACGCCAGATATATATATTGGTGGACTTATTACTCCAATGATTACACTAGAAACCGATACTAATGCAATTAAGTTCAATGGAGCACAGTTAGATAGTGACATTACTTTTTACAACGATACTGGCACAACGATGACAATGGACGGTGGTACGGGTAACATTACTGCTGGCAACCTATCTGCTACAACCGCTAACTCGCTCGCTAATATTGATACGGTTCAAACCTTTACGAATAAGCGGATTACACCCAGAGTTGACACCACTACTTCTAGTGCTACACCTACAATAAATACTGATAATGTAGATATTTATGGCTTGACTGCTCAAACTGCGGATATAACATCATTTACTACTAACTTATCTGGCACGCCGACCAATGGGCAAAAGCTATGGATTTATGTAGTAGGCACTGCTGCAAGAGCTATTACTTGGGGTAGCAGTTTTGAGAATGGAGCAAGCACACTACCAACTACAACCGTAGGCACAGAGCGACTTGATGTAGGCTTTGTTTGGAACGCTGTATCTAGTAAATGGCGGTGTGTCGCTGCTGGGAGTGCGTAATGCCTAAGTTTCCATTTATGGTGGCTAGTAATCAATCGGTTGGGGCAGCATTAACTACTCATAATAGCCCACAGGCGGCTCGTAACATTGGCTGGACTGTAAATAATGG
>CAZBOT010000017.1:0-23500 GCA_964493575.1 uncultured Candidatus Saccharibacteria bacterium
TGGAGGCGCTGCGCCAGGGGACGCTGGTGGAGGTTCCGCCTGTGCCGGCAGAGGCCGAGGCCGAGCCGGAAGCGCCGCCCACCCCCGGCAAAACAACGAGGCGTAAACGTGGCAAGTCCGCTGCTTAGCTCCACTCACTACCCTGCCATTCGCGCCGCCATTGACGTGAAGCTGGAAAAGACGGATTTGCCCGACGCGATCATTGCCCTGGACATTTACCTGGAGGCGGCGATTCAGGATGTGTTGGCGCGGGACGCCAGCGCCGAATCGCGCACGGGCGACGCAGAGGTGCATGTGACCAGTGCCGGCATTTACTACTGCGCCGCGCGGTTGTGCCCGGCGGTGGTGCGCGTGACCAGCCTGAGCGTGAGCGCGCGCGATCTGAATTACAGCCGGCAGACGTTTGACCCCACCGAGCGGGCGGCGGAGTTGCGCGCATTGGCGGACACGGAACTGGCGCGGGTGTTGACGCCTAGCGATACAGCCCCAGGGCGGCCTACGATGTTCGCGGTGGCTGCCGGCACGAGGGGCAAATGACGGCTATTACTATCGAGATTGGCGGCGTGACGGAGGCCCTGCGGCGCAACAAGGCGCTGGCGGATTTCCTGGCCGCCACTCACGTGGCGCGCATTTACAGCCGCGGCGCGATTTCGCCCACGGGCATCAACTACGCGCCCTACGTGGGCGACCGCCGGCATCAGGCGCGCATTCACCAGGGGCGCTGGCATACGGACGCGGAGGCGGCGGCGAAATTCAGCGACGCGGCGGCGGACGCGGTGGGCGAGGCTATTCAGCAGATATTGCAGGATCGCAGTCCTGCGCCGCCGCTGGAGGCGATTGCGCGCAAAATCCGCGATTACCTGATAGACGAACCGCCGCCGCTGCGCTACATCCGCACCGGGCGCTATGTTGGCTCCTGGACTTACGAGGTTTACGTAAAGTGACTGATTACGTGGGCCTGGCCCTGACGCAACTCAAGGCGATTCTGGCGGACATTGACCCGTCACCGCAGCCCGATCCGGCTAACATTTGGGCGCACCCCGCCGACTACGCCAGCATTGACCTGTCCAGCCTGGATACCGCCGCCAAAATCATTGTGGCGCGGGCGCTAGACCAGCAGGAAAAATGGGGGCAATTCACCGCATTTGGCGGCGACGCTCACGACGTGACCCTGGAGATTCTGATTTTCCTGGGCACGTTCCCGCTGACGCCAGGCGACCAGGCGACGGTGGAAACGAAGGCGGCGCCGTGGTATGCGGCGCTGCATACGGTGCTGCGGGCGGCGGGGGATGATGTGAATGATACGCTGCGCGAATTGGGGAATAACGAATACCTGTTCCAGGCGCAGCAGGGCGGCATAGAGTGGGCCGGCAGCGCGTATTGGGGTATCCGGGCGCTGCTGCCGGCACGAATTGAGGTGACGTACTGATGGGCACGAATCCAACGCCAACGAAAACAGGCAAAACGGCCACCCGCTGGTACCGGTTATGGGTGGACGGCTACAGCATGAGCGGCCTGGCGCGCTCTATCGGCAGCATGGGGGTGGAATACCGCCCCGACCGCGTAACAGGGTGGCAGGACCCGGCCGAGAGCCATACCCTGGGACACCCGGCGGTGAAATTCGAGAATCTGGAGGTTGTGTTTTCGTCGGGCAACACGTACAGCAGCGCTGATGCCGGCAGTTGGGATGTGCTGAACGATTTCGGCGAGCGGGTTATCACGCTGGCGATGGGCATACGCGACTACATCGTGGAGGGCGACCCGTGTTTTCTGGCGACGCAGGAGCAGACGAAATTCGAGAGCAGTGCCGGCAATGGCAGCGTTCTGGTGCGCGCCGATTTCCGCCAGGGGATTACGCGCCCCTATGCCAACCCGTTCGGGTTTGCTCTGGTGGCCCGCGTTGCCGGCGGCCTGCAAGCCACCACCGAATTTGACGTGATAGACCTGGGCAGCGCCCATGCCGCCGGCGCGCTGGCGCATTTACACACCTATGGCGGCGTAGGGGCGACGGTCAATTGGGCATTCAAGATTGAACATTCGACCACGGGCGCATTTGCCGGCGAGGAGGCCACCTGGCATACATTCAGCGCCGATGGCAGCGCCGCTACCGCTGAGGTGGCGGATTTGTCGGATTCGCTAGACCGGTATATTCGATTCGTGGCTACCCGCACGTCTGGCGTCGTGGCGATTGCCGCGGCGATGGCATTGAAAGTATAAGGAGACAGAGCATGGCTACTGGAAAAACGAATGAGCGGTGGATAGAAATCACCTGGGATGGGGACGACCTGAGCGAATATTTTGACACCGTCAACGGCGTGGGGCTGGATTACCAGGCGGACGACGTGACCGGGTTTGCCAATGCGGTCATGGCGCATACGCTGAACCACCCGCGCCACGAGATTACCGTGTCGGGGCCGTTCAGCACGCAACTGTGGGCGCTGAACGCTGACCTGGGCGTGGAAACGGGCAAGACATTTTTGGCTGACTTCGGCGTGCGTGCCGCACCCACCACGGGCGACCCGCGCTTTAGCGCCACGAATATGATGCTGAGTTCGATGCTGATCAACAACGGGCGCATCACGTTCAAATTCCACAGCAACTATGTAGGCACAGCGCCCACGTTCACAACCACACCATGATTCCTGACGCGAAACCAACCCACGGCGGCGTTTTTAATTCGCCGCTGCCGGCATGGCCCGGCTGGTTTGCCCTGCCCGATCCAGACACATTTACCGAGGAACACTCGGACAAATGGCTGCATTGCCTGGAGCAGGCGGCGGCTGCCGGCACGCAGCGCATTCAGGACATTGCCGCGGCGCTGTTCATTCTGGAGTGTGGCGAGTGGCATATTCAGAATATGGCGGTGGAGACGTTGGCGATTCAGGCGTCAGCGCGTAAAGCGCCGCTGAAAATTCGGCGCTGGGTAGGCCGCCGCGTGGCAGAGTACATTAACGATATAAATGACCCAAAAGGATAGCCCGCCGCGTCTATGAGTGGGCGACGGGCGACCGGCGCGGCGCGTTGCCCTGGGCGTTGTCTCTGGCGCTGGAATGCCAGCCGGTAACCACCTGGGGCCGCGTGGTATTCCAGCGTTACCCGCGCCCTGGGGCCTGGCAGCAGCAGGACAGGGCGTTGTTAGACGCCATGCGCGCCGCGTTTCGCGGCTATCTGGTCTGGGTTTGGATGCCGGCAAATAAGATGGAGCTTCAGCCGGCGGACGCCGATTTCATTTCCTGGGCATTAAATGGCTACGAGCGACCTTGAAGTAAGAATCCGCGACCAATACCAGGGGGCTGGCGTTGGTAAATTGGGGGATGAACTGGAGCGGGTGAACCGCAATGCCGGCACGGCGCAGCGGGGAATGCTGCCGCTGGTGGCTACGATTGGCGATGTGATGAACATTGCCGGGCAGGCGGGGCGGGTTTTTGAGACGGCGTTTGACCTGGCGAAAGAGGGGGCCGGCATTCAGCGCGCCAATGAACGATTGGAGCGCATGGCGGCCACTATCAACAGTACGGCGGACAGCATCACGACGCGGCTGCAGGCGGCGACGGGGGGGATTGTCAGTAATGCCGAATTGACCGCCAGCGCCCTGCAAATTATCTCATTAGGGCTGGCGCAGAATGAAGACGATGTGATCCGGTTGGGGACGGTGGTTGCCGGCCTGGGTTTGGATATGCAGCAGGTGATTCTCACCTTTGCCAACAACTCCATTATGCGCCTGGACGCGCTGGGGCTGTCGGTAGACGGCGTGCGGCAGCGGGCGCAGGAGTTGGAGGCGCAAGGGTTTGACGCCAATAAGGCGTTTGATACCGCCGTCCTGGAACAGTTAGAGGGACGGCTGCAAACGCTGCAAGGGGGGGTACAGGACAATGCCAGCGCGATTCAGGAGTTCAGTGCCGGCATTACCAACGCCACCGACCGCGTGAAGGTATTTTTGGCGGAGGGGCTGACGCCGTGGATGCGGTTGCTAAACGGCGAGTACAGCGCGGCGGTGCGCAACGCGGCCCTGGAGGGCGTGCGCAATGCGGAATCTATTGCCGGCATGGGCGAGGCGGGGCAGAAGGCGGCGGAATCAGCGCAGGAATACCTGGCGCAACTGGAGGCGCTGCGCACGGGCATCGGGCGCAACGCTGAGGCGTTCAATGAAGCGCAGGATGACGTGAAGGGGTTCGGGGAGGCGGTCATTCAGGCGTTGGATATTCAGACGGTAGATGAATTTGTAGCCGCCATGAAGACAATTTCGGGGGAGAGTGGCTGGCGGGCGACCGAGGGGTTCACCGCCCTGTATTACAGCATTACGGCATTTGATACTGCCGCGTCTACGGCTGAGGTTTCAGCGCGGGCGCTGGCGGCGCAGGCGGCGGAGCTAGACGCACGGCAGCGCGAATTGTACGAGTCGGCGGTCCTCTCTTCCAGGGCGCAGTATGAGCAGTCGTCTGCGTTCCAGGCGGCGCAGGAATCGGCGGCGGGGTATGTGGGCGTCAGCGGGGAGGCGATAGCCCTGATGCAGCGGTATCCCGACATTGTGCGCGAAATGACGGCGGCGATGGCGGAGCAGCGGGAAGTAAACCGGCAGTTACAGGCGGAGTTTAATGCCGGCATTACCAGCTATCTACAAGGCGCGGACGCCGCCGATTTCTACGTGGAGGCGCTAGACCAGTTCGGCGAGATAATCCCCTCCGCCGAATTTGATACCCAAAAATTGCGCTCCGCCCTATTGGAGCAATCCCTGGCTGCCGGCGCGGGCACATTCCAGATTCAGCAGCTCATGGAGGCCACGGGCCAATATAGCGATGAACAGATACGGGCGGCGCTGAATGCGGCGGCGATGCAAGAGAAAATTGAGGTGCTTGCCGGCATGATCGCCGATGGCACCATTACGGTAGAGGACGCCATTGAGCGGCTCGACGATTTTGCCGAGGCGCTGGCGCAGCCGTTTGGCATCTACATCGAGACGGGCCCGCTAAAAGGGGCCATTTCCGATTTAGAAAAACTCATTGCCCTCTACGGCACGGCGGCAGGGATGGCGGGGGCGATTGACGCGGGCGAGTTTGGCGGCGGCGGTTCGGGTTCGGGCAGTTCTGCCGGCACAGGCGGAACCACCGGCGGCGGCGACACGTTCAACCAGGGCGGCAATACGGGCATGGCTGCCGGCGGTTATGTGGCGGCGGCGCAGCCGTACCTGGTGGGCGAGCGGGGGCCGGAGTTGTTTGTGCCGGCACAGGGCGGCTATGTGGTCAATAACAGTGACCTGCGCAGCGGCGGGCAGGATATTAACATCTACATTCAGGATGCCGGCAGCCTGCACTTGCGCGGGCAGATTGTGGACGCCACGGGGCTGCTGGCGGACCAATTAGGAGTACGCGGCTAATGGCGAACGTGTGTAAATTGGTTTGGGGCGACTATGAGGTGGATTTGCTCAGCGCGCCCTATGCGCCGGAATCGGACGGGGTGATCACCCTGCCCGAACCGGATGTGGTGGCGGTTATGCCGGATTTTGGCCCCACAGTCATTGCCAGGCTGCGCCCCAGCGACGTGCAGTTCAGCATGATGTTGAAGGTGGCGCACAGCACGGCTGCCGGCATCCTGAACGCCCTGGCGACGCTCAAAGTGCTGGTGGATGGGCATAACCAGGTCGCCGCCCGCCCCGATGAAGAGCGCGTCTACCTGGCGCTGGACAGGGACGGCGGCGGCGGTACGATGTTGTTTCCGGTGCAATATGGCCTGGTGGACGACGGCAGCAGCCATTTCCGATTCCGCACAGCCACCAACGTGGTCACGCCGCATGTGAATCTGCGCCTGCGCCTGGAAAACGCGGGCCAGGCGGAAACGACTATTACGCTGAAAAACATGCTGCTCAATGGCGATTTCTCCATCAGCAGCGGCGGCCTGGGCACGTCCTGGACCGCCAGCGGCGCGCCTACCACGACTATTGATACCACCAATTACCTTATCAATGGGCAGGCGCAGAAAATTACGGCGGGGGCGGCTAATCTGGGCATCCATTCGGAGGATTTTGCCGGCGTCACCAGCGTAGCCGCATATGCCTGGGTTTACGTGACTGCCGGCAGCGCGGTGGTGGCGATTCGGGACACGTCGGGGCCGAGCGACCTGGCAAACGCCACGATTGACGCTACGGATAGCGGCGGCGTATCCGATGCCAGCGTGGTGGATC
Organism: uncultured Candidatus Saccharibacteria bacterium; assembly: GCA_964493575.1. GTDB lineage: Bacteria > Patescibacteriota > Doudnabacteria > UBA920 > UBA920 > UBA920. The sequence goes on from CAZBOT010000017.1 coordinate 6,179, forward strand.
GGGATGGCAAAACCTGGTACAGAGTACCGCTCACCTGGTCCGGCAGCAGCAGCACGATTGACATGCAGATTCGCTCCTATGCCAGCGGCGCGGCCACGTTTTATATTGACGGCTGCTATCTGCAAACGGGCACGACCACTGTGCCGGCAGCCTGGTCATCCTATCACGACATAGACAATCGCGGCGACCGCAGCACCAGCAACCCCAGCTATGTGAATTATCTGGATATTTGGGGCGTGCCGGGGGATATGCCGGCATTCCTGAAATTTCAATCAGACAGCGGTGAGGGCGTGGGATTTTCCGCCGCCGACGCGGGGCGGACGTATCTGAGCAAACAGGCGGATAACGCCTATCTGGTGGCGAATATGCGCCATTGGGTGGAATCTGACGAAGGCACCTACGCCGCAATTACGGGCGGAACTGGCGTGTGGTCGGATGGGGCAGGTACCACCGATAACCATTACAAAAGATTTACCGAGGGGGCCACGGCCAACGGCGGCTATGTGGATTTCCATGCGTCCAGCACCAGCGGACAGTCGGTGAACGCATTTTGGGCCGTACCGCGACGGGTATTTGCCCTGTGCCGTTGCTCTGTGGGCACCGTGGAAATATCGGCGGGGCTGGCGCGAAAATACAGCGCCACGCGGGATACATTCAATTACAACGAGGCGCGCACCGTGACGGCTACGGCCACCTGGGAACTGATTGACCTGGGTATTCTGAATGGCGTCAATGCCCTGCCGCCAGGCGACGGCAATACGACTATGACCCTGGTGCCCACGATTAACGTCACCGGTCTGGCAAACGGCAACACGTTCGACCTGGACGCTGTGTTGTTCCTCTATGGCGTAGATGACGGCCTGATGCTGTGGGATACCGTGCCGGATGCCAATCAGGTAGACGCCATTGTCTCGGATGGGGCGAATCAGGCGGCCTGGGTGATCGGCAATGCCGCGGACATCGGCAATATCAGGGCCGTGCCCCTGGGGGCGTGTTGGTATGTGGAGCCTGGCGCGCGGGTGACGCGGCTGGTGTGGGCTGTTTCGCGCACGGATAATGAGTTTGCCTATGCTAACAACATGGCGACCACGTTGACGGTGACGCCGCGGGCGCGGCTGTTGCTGGGGAGCAGCCGCGTATGACCACGCGCCCACGGCTGATGGTGGGGCGATTCGGCAACGCCGCCGCGCCGTCGCTGCTGCGCCTGGAAGAGCAGCCGGTGCGCATTGGCGTGCGCTGTTCGCTGCCGGGATGGTTGCAGAAAATCGAGTACGCCGAACGCAAACGGAACTATCTGGCGGGGTTCCAGGCGTATGAGGATGATCACGGCAAGCGGGTGGCGTTGTTAGATGCCGGCATGGACGTGATTGTAGATGGCTGGATTTATGAGGTCATCCCTGACGGTCTCTTCGTCCATTACGTGGGCGGCGGCGCGTGGCGACACCACAGCGACCGGCTGGATACGACCGCCTACGCCGCCACAGACACCGTTAGCGACGTGATTACGGATACTGTGACCAATTACGTCAGCCACGTGGCAGCGGATTACAGCGGGCTGGCGGGCAACGCTACGGCGGTGGGTTCTGTGTTCGAGGTGGACCGGCTGACCGGTTCCACGCCGGCGCAGATTATTGAACGGCTGCTGCCGGCATCGGATAGCAACGACGCGATCTGGAATTATTGGGTGCAATCGCGCCCCCTGTCGGGCACAACCCTGCCCTATCCGCAGGCGTACATGGCGGCGCGCAGCGCGGCAGCGGACGTGAATTGGCGCGTCTACCGCGCGGACATGGCCGCCGCGCCATTGGCGCCGCGCCATATCTGGGACCTGGCGACGCGGGTGACGGTGTATTATCGTCCGGCGACTAACGTCAACAACGGCGGCGGGTACGCTAAGGGCAGCACGAGCATTGTGGTGGATGATGGCAGTATCTTCAGCGACGGCGACCGCGTCCGCCTGACGCTGAACGGCGGCGGCCAGCACACGACGGCCATTAGCGGCGTCAGCGGTAACACCATTACGATTAACGACGATTTGCCGGACGCCATAGACGATGATGCCCTGGTGGTCAATGAGGAGCGTGAGGCTGCCGCCACCGCCACAAACAGCGCCGCTGAATCGAAATACTGGCGGGTGGATTACGCGGAGCAGGGGGCGGATTGGACGGCGACGATGGCGGCGCAGCGGCGGGATTCGTATGCCGGCATCTATAATGACCCCGTGGCCCAGGGCGGATTTACCATTGTCTCCCCTACCGTGCGCGATGGCTACGGGGCGCAATATCCGCTGTGGTATCTGCTGCGCCGGCCTGGTTATATTCAGGTAATGGACATGTACCCGGCAGCGGCGCTGGCGTCGCTTTCGCTGGATGCCATTACCAGCTATTACACGATGGCGCTGGATTACGACGGCTACAGCCTGCGCGTGACGCCGGACAACCCTGATTCGCGGTTGGATGCCAGATTGAAGCGTGCCGGCATTTTGCCGGGCGAAATTGTACAGCGGCAAATGCCCACGGTGACGACGCACGGCGGGCGTTATAGGAATACACGATGAATGAGGCTACACGATTGAGGGGGTTTTTACGTGGGCAGATGGAGTCGTTTCTAGCCACGCCCTACGCCACGCCCTACCGGGGGCCGGTATGGTCGCTGGATTGGATGCCGGCAAATGGCAATAATGGCGCGGCGCTGTTGGGGCGGACGGCGCGGGCCACGGCGCTGGATTATCTGGCGGGGATTCAGGCGGCGGGCTGCCGCGCGGTGGGGATGCAGGTGCAATATCCCCTATTAGATGAGGAATTCCCGCGCGCGGCGGAGTATCTGGAGTTTTACAAGTGGGCGGTGGGGGAAGCGCGACGGCGGGGGATGGCGGTGTATACAGAAACGTCGCCGGCGTTTGCCGGCACGATATGGAGCGGCGTGGAGTGGGATTGGGGCGACCGTGCCGGCCACATTCAGCGGCGCATAGCGCAGGCGTGCCGGATTGTATTGGAGTTACGGCCCGATTATCTCTCTGTGACGCACGAACCGGACACGGAGCGGGCGATTACGGGGCATACGCTGGCGGCGGATGATTGCCTGGAGATGATGGACGCGGTGGTGGCCTGCCGGGATGGGGCGGGGGCAGCGACGCTGATTGGCGGCGGGCTGCCAGTGACGGCAAAGTGGGATGATTTGCGGGTGTATGATGCCGGCTTTAGTGAGGCTGATTTCGTGACTATCCACCTGTACACGGCGGCGCTCATGAATAGGCTGCAACTGGTGAATGGATTTTCGCGGCTGGTGGATTATGCCAGCCGGCTGCAACTGCCGGTTATCGTGGGGGAGGGGGGTCTATTTAAGGCGCATCCGATGGAGTTGGTGGGTAATCCGCTGGCGGTGGCGGAGCTATACGACCGTGACCCGTACGAGACGTGGGAATCGGTGGACGCGCTGGCGGTGGAGGCATTTGAGTATGCCGGCAACTGCGCCCCCATCCTGCTGGTCAATTGGTTTTGGTCTTTTGCCGCCTTTGCCTACTACACGGGCAGCAACCCGGACGCGGCCCATGCGCGGGTGGTGGCGACGCGGGCGGCGTTGCGAAATGCCGGCAGGGGGCGATTGACGGAGTTAGGCGAGATGATTCACAAATTAAACGAGGTGAGGTGAACAATGACCCCTTTGGACAAATTGGCGTCTACGGCGCTGAGCAGTAAAGCGCAGGCGTTCGCGGTGGGCGTGGGGGCGGTGTTGGCGATTGACGCTCAGGGCGAGTGGCGCGTGGTGGCGGTGGTGTTGATGACGGTGGGCTATATGTTCGCCCGCGCCTGGGAGGATAGGGGGCGGGTTGTGCCGGCACAGGCAGCGGAGACGCCGCCCACGGAGACGGGCAGCGGATGACGCCTATCACTCTGTTGGCGTTTGTGGTGTCCCTGATTGCTGCTGCCGCCTGGGGCGTGGCGGTGCGGCGGCAGTGGGGCAGCGGTGGTTGGGCGCGTTTGTGCCTGATTATGATGCTGTTCTGCCTGTGGTTCGGTGGCGTGTATGGCGGCGTACTGCTGGGGCTGCTGGATAGTCAGGCGGTGGGCCAGCTCTATCTGCGTCCGGCGATTACGGGGCTGCTGCTGGCGTCGGTTGGCGTCGCCCTGCGGTTCTGGAAGCGGGGAGGCGCATGATAGGGGGCGTGGATGTGATAGCGTTGTTGGGGGCGATTGCCGGCATTACGATGGCGGTCAAGGCGCTGCGGGAAACGCGCAGCGCCGATACCAAAATGGTAATCGAGGCATTGCAGCGGCGGGTGACGGAATTGGAGAATGGGCGCGATGCCATGCAGCGGCGCATTGACCAGCTTGAAGACGAAAACACTCGCCTAAAAACGGAACTGCACGCTGCCCAGGAGCGCCTGCGCACGTTGGAAACGCCTGGCGACAGACGCAGGGGGAAATTGTGAACTATCTGGTATCGTTTGCGCGGGCTAATCTGGCGATTGCCGGCATGGGGCTGCTGGCGTCCCTGGGGCTGCACCGATTTTTCTATGACCGGAACGGTCGCCAATGGTTCACGACGCACCGCATTGCCCCCGGCACGGGCGTGATTCTCATATCCCTGGGCATTATCGCCAACAGGGACATACTGCGCCAGCGGGTGGAATCGCACGATCCGCGCGTGGAGGGGGCGCTAGACGCGCTGGCGGTGTTGTCAGCCATGACCTCCTTTGCCGTGGGCGTCCTGGCGGCGGATTTGTGGCGGGAATGGAACCCGCGTGACTGATTGAATTAGACGAACATTTGCGCTAAAATATCGGTATCATTATGAGCCTATTTGACAGCCGCCTTTTCTCCTGGTTACAACCCGCGCCGCGGCAGGCGGCGTTAAAATCACCCCGCGCTCTGGCGGGCGCGCGTCGCCGGCGCAGTTCCGACAGCGGCGAGCCGCTGTTCAGCGGCTCCTGGGCCGTATTGTCGCCGCCTACGCCTGACCAGACGTGGCGGCTGCACGACCTGGACACGGAAACATTGTCGGCAATGCCGGCAGATCGCCTGCTGGAATTGCTGGCGGACCTGTCGCCAGAGATTAGCCGCGCGCTGTGGGATTGGTTGCGTTTCTGCAATCCTGGCTATGAGGTGACGGTCACGGTTGCCGGCACGGATGACATTCACGCGGCGGGCACGGCGGCGGTGGCGGCGTTTTTGGATGAACTGCGCCGGCATTACCAGGCGGTGGACGTGCCCATTAACCGCCTGTTTTTGGGCGCGTTTTTGCGCGGCGCGTTTTTTGCGGAACTGGTGTTGGACAATGCCGGCAGACGCCCGCTCGACCTGGCGACGCCTGACCCCAGCACGGCCCGATTCGCGCCGGTGACTGACCGCCAGCGGGGGCGGGTGTGGCAGTTGGGGCAGTACCAAAATGGGGAGTGGGTGGCGCTGGATTACCCCACGGTGGCCTATGTGCCCATTGACCCGCTGCCTGGCTCTCCCTACGGGCGCGCGCCGGTGGCGCCCGCCATGTTTACGGCCATTTTCCTGACGGGGCTGCTGCACGACCTGCGCCGCGTTATTGCCCAGCAGGGATACCCGCGGCTGGATTTGAGCGTGAATCTGGAGCGGTTGCGGGCGGCGATGCCGGCAAATTTAGAGGATACTGAATTCGAGGGGTGGGTCAACAGCATCATTGACGAAATCCAGGACGTATACAACGAATTAGAGCCGGATGACGCCTATGTGCATACGGATGTGGTGGAAATTGGGCGGCCCGTGGGCACGGTGGGCGGCGACAGCCTGGGGGGGATAGACGGCATTTTACGCGGGCTGGAACGGATGATCACCCGCGCCCTGAAAACGATGCCGCTGCTCATGGGCAGCAACGAGGCCGTCAGCGAGACGCACGCCAACCGGCAATGGGAAATACACGCTGCCGGCATTAAAGCGTTGCAGCACCTGGCGGAAAATTTACTGGAACGGCTGCTAACGGTCGCCCTGGAAGCGCAGGGCATTATGGCGACCGTCACCTGGCGCTTTGCCGAATTGCGCGCGTCCGAGGCGCTGCGCGATGCCCAAACAGAGGCGGTGTTGATTGACAACGCCATCGCTAAGTATCAGGCGGGCTGGATTAGCCAGGATGAGGCGGCGCAGGCGGTGACGGGGCACGCGGCGGACGCGCCTGCGCCGCGCGTGGTAGACCTGGGCGGACGGGCGGACCTGGTGACGGCGGAATTAGAGAATGCCTGACGATAACGACAACCTGACCGAGGAAGAGCGCGCGCTCCAGGAGCGGGCGGAGCAGGAGCGGCTGAAGCGGGCGGCGCTGGAAGCTGCCGGCACAATAGACCCGCGCCAGCAGCCGCCCGCCGCCGCCACGCCCACGCCGCCGCCACGCCCCCAGGAGCAGCGCCCGCTATGAATCAATTGCCGCTGTGGGGCATTAAATTGGTTCTACGCCTGGCGGGATTGGAGGCGGGCGCGTATTCGCTGCTGTTTATTGTGGAGCCAGACGGTACGCGCCGCCTGATTCTGCCGGCACAGGTCAGCCGCGTGGAGAATCTAGGCGGTAATTCGCGTAGTGATAATAAGCCAATGGCTAATGGGCGGATGCCGCAAGTTGATTCACAGGTGAGTAGAGGGCGAGTAGGGGATGGCTGATTTAGCCCCCTATCTGGAGACGGTAGAGGCTGCCGCCTGGCAGGAGTTTCAGCAGGCAGTGGAGCGGGAACTGGCGCGGCTGGCAGAGCAGGGCAATTACCAGCGGCGGCGCGCCACGATTCTGGCGCTGGCGCTGGCAGAGGTGACGCCGGGGCAATCGTGGCACAGCGCCCTGAGCGGCGCGGATACGGTGAGCCAACAGACATTTTATTCGCGCAAAAAGGATTGGTATGCCGGCACGAGTGAAGCCTCCGCCCTCTTCCGCGAAGTGTTGGCGAACGTGATCCGCCTGTATCACGCCTATTATGGCGGCCAGGACATGCGCCGGCAGGAGGCGCGGCGGCAGGCGCATATTGCCGGCATGTTAGAATTGACCGATGCCGGCATGGAACGGCTGCGCCAGATGTTGCAATTCCCGGTGGCTGACCGCACCCTCAAGGACGGCACCCTGGTTGTCTCCCCCACCTTCACCTGGTCGCAGGCAGCCACGCTGCTGGCGACGGTAGACAAGCACGCGCGGTTGGCGCTGGGGCTGCACACCGACAGCACCAAAAGCCGGCTGGACCTCTCCAACCTGAGCGACGATGAAATAGACGCCCTGGCTGACGGGGGCTGACCGTGCCGGCAGCCGCCCGCACCCCCGCCCAGCTTCGCCTGGCAGCCCAGGCCGAACGTGAACGCCGCCGCCGCGCCCGCCAACGCGCCGCCGCCGCCGATGCCGATCCTATCCGCTGGATTACGCAGCAGTTCTACATTCCCGAATTAGACGGCCCTATTCAATTGTACCCCTACCAGGTCGCCGCCCTGCGTGAGGCGTTGCGCCGGGACGATGCCGGCAATTTCGTCTATGACACGGTGGTTTGGGGGGACATTAAGAAAAGCGCCAAGTCCAGCGTCGCCGCGGCGGTGGCCCTGTGGCGCGCCAGCGTCACGCCCTGGGCCACGGTGCGCATTGTGGCTAACGACCTGAAGCAGGCGGACAGCCGCGAGGCGTATTACATCCGCCGCGCCATTGCCCTGAATAGCCGGCTGCCGGCACATATCGCCAATTACCGCGTCAACTTGCCCAACCACAGCCGCATCGAGGCCGTAGCCATGGACCCGCAAGGGGAAGCGGGTGGCGGCGATGACATGGTGCTGTGGACGGAACTGTGGGCCATGCACACCAAAGCCGCCAAACTCATGTGGACGGAAATGACGCTGTCGCCGCTGAAATTCGGTAAGTCGCAGCGGTGGATCAACACTTACGCCGGCTATGAGGGGGAATCGCCGCTGTTGCAGCCGCTGTATGATGCCGGCACGGGCGGCCAACGGCTAGACCTCAGTTACGACGGGTATGATTTGCGCGATGTGCCGGCATACGCCCATGGCCGGCTGTTCCTGCTATGGAACGACCGCCCGCGCCTGCCGTGGCAATCGGCGGACTATTACGATTCGGAGCGGGCCACGTTGCTGCCGGCAGAGTTCGACCGCATTCACCGCAATGTCTGGGCGGCGCCGTCGGGCCGCTTCATCCCCATGGCGTGGTGGGAAGCGTGCCGGCAGGCGGCTGTGCCGGCAGCGGCGCAGCGGGCGCGGGCGGTGCTGGCCCTGGATGCGGCTATCAGTGGGGATACGTTCGCCCTGGTCGTTACCAGTCGCTATGGGGGGCTGGTCTGGCCCCTGGCGACGCGCGTCTGGAAGGCGGCGCAGGGGGAGCAGATTGATTATGCCGAGGTAGAGCGGGAGGTGCTGCGGTTGTGCCGGCAGTATCGCGTCTGGGAGATACGCTACGACCCGTACCAGTTGCACGACATGGCGCAGCGACTGCGCCAGCGCCGGCTGCGCGTGGAGGAATTCAGCCAGCAAGGGCTGCGCCTGGTGGCTGACAAACAACTGTATGACAAAATTCGGGATGGGGGGTTGGCGCAGGCGGAGCCGGATGACAGCCCGCTAACGGCGCATATCGCCAACGCCAACGCCCGCCTGGAGCAGGGCAAAATGCGCCTGGTGAAGCGCAGCGACGGGCTGCCCATTGACGCGGCAGTGGCGCTGTCTATGTCGGCCTACGAGCCGGAACAGCCCACGCCGCCGCCGGGCGTGGTGGCGCAGGGGCGGGCACGGCGCAAGCCGCCGCGGTAGGGCGCGTGCCGGCAGGGGCGAAAATGCCGGCAGGGGCGGTTTTTTCGACCTCGCCAGCGGCGACGTTTGGCCCGCGTCGTAGAACAAATTTGCTATGGGGTGTTTGCGCGCAAACAAAAAAGCCCGCTGCCGGCAGATGCCGGCAGCGGGCTTTTGGGGGTCCGGTATTCATAGGCGCGTTATAGCTGCGTTATAGGCGCGTTGTAGGCGGCGTGGGCGGCGGCGCGTTGGGCCAGGTATTGGGCGCGGAGTTGGGCAACCTCGGCGAACAGCAGGCTGCGGTCACCGTCGGCGAAGCGCAGCACCAGGCCAACGGTGCGCCCTTGAATTACCATGTAGCCGATCTGAATGGCCTCGGCGGGGGCGTCGGGGTGTTCGGGGTGCATGAGGGTGTGGGTGTGTGCCATGAGAGCCTCCAGGAAGGGTGTGCCGGCACGGTTGCCCGTGCCGGCATGGGGATTTAGTTGCGCTGCCGATACCAGGCGCGCAGGGCGTCTACGCTGGCGGGCGGCTGTTCGCCGTGGGCGCGGCGGTAGGAATCGAAAGCGGCGCGTTCCATCTGGGTGGCGGCCTGGCCGCCGTTGGGGTAGGCGTAGCTAAACAGGGCGCTGGCGTCGGCGTGGGCGCTGCCATTGCTGTTGCCGGCAGGGGCGGCGGCGCGTTTGGCGGGGTTGCCGGCAGGCGCGCGTTTGGCGGGGGCGGTTTTGGCGGGGGCGGCGGCTGCCGGCACGGTCACCGGTTCCGGCTGGCTGCGGTCCTTGAACGTGATCAGGCGGGCGTACTGTACGCCCTGTTCGCTCTGACCGGTGGGGCGGCTGAACCAGATGGCGTCGCCGAATTTGCCAGCGCCTGTGCGTCGCTGCCATTGGTGGCCCGCCCACAATACAATGGCTGCGCCGCTGGTGTCGCGGGCGGCGACGCTGGCATTGATGCTGCTCCAATCGAAGGTGCTGAACGCGCTGAGGGGGCGCTGGTAGTTGGGGGACTCGGGGGCGCTGCCGGCAGCGATGGCGTCTAGCTGGTGGGAAATTTTGGTCAACAGGGCAATGATTTGGGCGTTCTGGTCGGTCATCTTAGTTGTTCCTCCGGTTGCCGGTGCGCTGCGCGTGGCGGCGGGCAGCCTGCCATAGCTCGTAGCGCAGGTCGGTGGCGGGGCGGCGACGGATGGCGGGGCGGCTCGCCAGATCGCGCAACTGCGCCGCGTTGATGGTCCCGCTCAGGTGCAGGCGAACGGTGTTGAGCGTGGCGTCTGCCTGGTCGGGGCGGGTATTGAGTAGCTGTTGGATATGGGCGGCGGTGGCCGCGTCCTGGCGCAGCAGCCGCAATTGGATTTCGAGCGTTTTCAGGGTGTGGTTGAACATGATTAACTCTCCAGGTAGGCCATCCACTGGCGGCCATTGGCGTCGTAGCGGCTGTAATCGAGCGTGCCGGCAGCGTGCGCCTGGGCGACCAGGGTCATGGCGGTTTCGCGGCTGATTTCGATGGTCAGGGCGGGGGTGTACACGGGTTCCAGGGCGCCGTAGCTGCGGCGTTGGGTGATTCGGTAGGTGTTGACGGTGTAGCGCTGGGGGGTGGGGAATACCAGCCGAAAATTATCATCTTTGCGTTCAATCTGGTATCGGGTGGGGGTGGTTTTTGTGGTCATTTTCGCGCCTATCCTGTCTCAAAATGTGTCTCAGAACTACGTATATATTAACACATTTGATATATAAAGTCAACCACTAATTTATATAAAGCACCTTGACAGCGGCGGCGGTTGTGTGCTATTCTATTGGCGGAGGTAAATAAATGGCTGATATGGCAACCGGAACCCTTCGACTGAAAGGGCGCGAATTACTGGAAAGGCACAAGCTGAGCATGTACCGGCTGGCGAAGGATGGGGACATTTCCTATCCGACGATCCACCGCTACGTGACTACGCCAGACGAGGTACAGTATATCTCTCTGGACGTGCTGTATAGCGTGCTAGTCAATGGCCTGGGGCAGACGCCTGAGCAAGCTGCTAATATGCGGTTTGGCGATGTGTTTGACTTTGTGCCGGCAGGTAATGGCGTGCCTGAGTAGGAGAAAACAAAAAGCCCGCGCCGATAGGGGCGCGAGCCTTTTGCCGCGAGCCGTAACGCCCGCCAGATGTAATGCTACCCCACGTCGCCGACGTTTGCGAGACCCAGGCAACGGGGGCTTTTAACAACCTATCAAGGCGCGCGGCCTGAGCAGGTAGCTATTGAGTATTGGCCGCTGCTGGTGGCTGTTTCAATGACACGGTTGCCGGCAATGATGCGGCAGGTTACCTCGAATCCAGACGCCTGATCTAATTGGGCAGAAATGTACACGAACTGTCCAGACGGCAGGTATAGGGTTTTTTCCCAGGGCAGGTTAACATCATGCTGCTCAGTGTTACCCGTGTCATTCTCATAAGTGAGGCTGACCCGCGTTGCTCCCGGCTTGCCGACTACCTCGTAAACGACGGTCCCCAAGCTGGGCACGGATTGGCGTACCGGCTCTTCCAGAGTGTCCAGGATGGAGCGCGCCGCAATCTGGCGCAGACCATAGAAAATGACGGCTGCTGCAATTAAGGTGATCAATATCCATACCCAGATAGGCTTCTTCATGTGGTTACTCCGTCTATACGTTTACGATAGAATCCGCATGAGCGCGCCGATGCCGGCAATAGCCAGCGCCATCGTGCCCAGAACGGCCTCACCGCTGAGGAACAGCACGGCAGCGCCCAGGCCGCCGGCGGCCATGAACAGCGTGCCCAGCTTGTAGCTGCCACTGGCAGTGCGCACGGCCTGCCCGCAATGGGGGCAGCGCGTGGCGCGGGGGTCAATGGGTGAATAGCAGTGCGGGCAGTCTGTCGTTTCCATGAGTATCCCTAGAATAAATGCCGGCCCCGCCCCGCTTCCAACCGAGCGGGACCGGCTGAACCAGACGCACATTACCAACTACATAACGCACGATAGGTTAAGCGGAGAGGGAGGGATTCGAACCCTCGACGGCTTGCGCCGTACACGATTTCCAATCATGTAGCATGGGCGGCTCCACCCCCCAGGGTACACGATTACGGATAATGTAGTGTAGGCGTGCCGGCATCAATCCAGCCGAAACAGCCGGCGGATTGTCCCGTCGTTGATGCCGCCGCCGTAGGCGTCGCTGATGGCCTGGCTCATGTCATCCTCGTTGGGATGGCTGTAAAACGCTATGGCGGTGGCGGCGGTGTCGGCGTCGCGGTGATTCAGCAGCAGCGCGGCCACCTTTGCCCCATGTTGGCGGGTGGCGCGGTCGCCCAGGCGATGGCGCAGGGCGTGGCTGAGGATGGGGCGGGCGATGCCGGCAGCGATACAGATGCGCTGGTATCCCTCAGTGGCTGCGGAGCGAGTGAGCGGGCGGTGGCGCGTTTCAGGGTCGCTGGGAGAGCGGCGGGCCATAGTGGTGATGAATAGCACGTCTACGCGGGCGGGCGGGCGAACTGCCAGCCAGCAGCGTAGGGCATGGGCCACGTCGCCGCCGAAGCGCAACACGACCGGGCCGGTTTTGCCGGCAGATGGCACGCGATAGACGCCGTGAGCGTCGGGCCCCTGAGCCAGCGCCGCCGCCGTGTCGGAGCGGCGCAGATTCCTTATTTCCCCCAACCGCGCACCTGAATTGAGGGATAGCAGCCAGATGGCGGCATCCCGTACCTGGTGGGGCTGATCGGATTGCAGCCATTCGTGAGCCAGCGCCGTCACCCGCTCTACGTCGGGTTCTGCCGGCAATTTGGAACGACCGCCGGCGGTGAATGCGCCGACGCGCACGGTGTTGGCGGGGGATTCAGCCAAAACGCCCTCATTGACCAGCCAGGCGAAAAACGCCTTTAGCGCCTGGCGATAACCAGCGACGGTTGCCGGGCGGTAGCCACGCTGATCCACCGCGTGCAGCCAGGCGCGCACGTCGGCGTGGCTGATGTGGTCCGGAATTTTGTGCCCATGCAGCGCCAGGAATGGCGCCAGACGGGTACGGTGGTTGCGACGGTTGGCGGCGGACTGGCGACCGCCCAGGGAATCGAGAAAGGGGTCTAGCAGGTTATTAAGGGTCTTCATTGGGTCACCTCGTGCGTTATTCACTAGTGACCGTAGCAGCGCAGCAATCGGTCTAAGTATGTGGCGGCGGGGCGTCTGCCCTGCCGCCCACACATTGTAGCCGATTTTACAGCGATTGCGCTGCTTATGTTTACAGATTGTATGTATTGGGGTTGATTGCGGGGCATATTGCCCGCCAATCAGCACAGATTGGGCAGAATGAGGTACAGATATGATGTATTGGATTGCCGGCATCGTCGTCGGCATGGCGTTGTATTCGTTGGTGCAATATATCAGGCAGCGGAGGGGCTAGTTATGGAGTTCTCTGTGTCGTTGCGGGGCCATGGGTTCATTTTGTTCGTTGCCGGCATTTTGACGGGCGCTGCCGGCCTGCACCTGAGTAACCAATTTCGGGCGCGGCGGTTGGCGGCGGCCTGGCTGGAGCGGCTGGCGTGAGTGAGTTCGGCGACCGGATGCAAACATCCATAGATGACGCCGCAGGGCATGTAGACCGCGCTCAGGGCGCTCTGCTAGGATTCCTGACGCGCCCCACCAGCATAACGGACGCGGTCGCCGCTATCGGGACGGCGTTGCAGCAACTGGCGCAGGCGCGGGCGGCGCTGACTGAGGCGGAGCGGATTCGCTTCGAGGCCAGCCCGCGGCGGCAGTCGGCGCTGCGCCGGGAGGCGGAGCGTCGGGACGCTACTGAGGGCTAAAACTATGCCGGCATCTTGCCGGCAACCATTACAGGAGATTCTCATGACAAACATTTTCCCCCAAGACCATCTATTCACCCGCCTGCTGGCAGAGGCGGAGGCTGCTGAGGCTGCTGCGCGCGCCGACAGAGAGCGGCAGGAGCGCGAAGCCAAGCAGCAAAAACAGGAGCAGACAGCGAGCGCGCTATCAGAATTAACGACCCTCCTGGGTGCGGATTTCATGGCGGCGATAGAGCCGTATGTTGTTGAGGTCACGTACTCGAATGCGCTTTTGACAATCCGTCTGGACATCCCCCAACACAACGACATCAGAATCTATTACAACCCACACGGGCATGTGACGGTGCAAACCTATGGCAGGAAAAACGAATATTTTAGCCCGCAGAATATGATGCCGTTCGCGCGGGCGCTGGAGACGGCGCGGGAGAACTATGCAAATGACGCCGCCGAGATTGCTCATAATCGGGCTATCGATGCCGCGCAAGAGCAGTATGAGGCGGAGCGCGCCCGCATTCGGGAGGCGAATCGGGCGGCGCTGGCGGCGCTCCAGACGGATTATGACGGGGATTTCGAGTTGTACACGCTGGAGTATGGCATTATTGCCAACGATGGAGAGCGGGAGCTAGGTACGGAGGCCGTGAAGGTACTGTGCGACAATTCAGACGAAAGCGACCGCTGGCTGACAGTTGACTATTACGGCGTAATGCGCCGCCAAAGGTTTTTTTACCCGGTGTCCTTGAGGGGGCCAGACCAGTACCGTGCATCGAAAATACATTATGCCCGCCCTGTGCGGGTAGATGGGTACGGTATAGTCGGCTATGTTCCGCCGACGGACAGCGACGAGCGGGTCGCCGCCTATGCACAGCGGGCGGTGGCGGTTTTGCAGCCAATGCCCGAACTGCCCGAAATCCTGAACGGGCTGGACATTTGACACCATCCGCGCCCAAAAACAACAACATCTGCTACCCTGTGCGATTGGGCAACGGCAGGGCGGCAACCCTCCTGCTCCCCCTGGTCGGATGGCCGGCCAGGGGTGAGGGGGGGAAACAGGCAACGGAAAACAGGCAACGGGCAATGAAACCACCAGACGTAATTTACCTACCCCTACGCTTACGCTATGAACAACAACGATAGCGCCGCGCGCATTCAGATGCTGCGCAACCTTCAGGGCGCGCCCCTGAGCATCATTATCGCCCTCATCATGGCCGGACGGGCATTGCTGGCGTCCGAGTTGGAGATGTGGACGGGATATAGCGACAAGACGATTACACGCGGGCTGGCATTGCTAGAGACCTTGCGCCTGATCGCACATCACGGTAAATACGATGGCTGGTCATTGACTGCAGCCGTTCATCAACTCCCCCTCCCCCTGCTATTTTCGGAAAAAGATAATCGGAGAAATTCCGGTTATCTTTCTTCTTCTTCTTCTTCTCTTACATTAGGCCCGGAAGAAGAAGAAGAAGAAAGCAGAACGCGCGAAAATCGGAGAAATTCCGATTTTGCCGCCACAAGTTATCCACAGCCTGTGGATAACGATGCTGAAGTGCAGGACTGGCTGCTACGCGGCGGCGTGGGGCAGAACTCCCCCAAAATGCGCGAACTCCTGAGCCTGGCGTTGCATCCCGATTACGTGGCCGCCCATGTGCTAGAGCGGCTGGCTCAGGTACAGGCCGGGCAGAACTACCCTGTAGGCTGGCTCATCAACAAAATGCTATGTGGCGACATGGCCCCGCCCATGCGCTGCGTAGATTGCCTGCAACTCGATTGCTACTGCGACGTGATCAGGAGGTAACCCACCCGATGACTGATAAAACCTCTCTCACAGATGTGTTGCGCTCGCTGGTTGCCGGCACATCCCCCCAACCCATCATACTCCGCCGCGGGCTGCGCCTCCGCTACCACCCGCCCGGCCCTGGGCATTATCAGCACCGCCTATTCGCCTACCGTCCCAACATCTTCCCCAGCGACCACGAATTAGACACCCTGCGCCGCGCGCTGGAGCAGGTGATTGGCCGCCCCGCGCTGCCGGCACAAAGGCACGTGCATGGGCATCTCCAGGGCTACATTCTATCCTGGGAGCCAGACCAGGCCCCCACACAACGCCCGCTGCCCGTAGAAATGCCGGCATCCACTACCTACGGAGACGCCTGATGTGCGCATTCATGATTGCCGGCAGCAGTATCCAGCAGGCAGTTGAGGCGGTGATTGCGTTGCCGGCTGGCGACCGCCAGGTTGCCGTGGACCGTATCCTCTGGCGGGCGTTTGTGGCCCGCGAATATCGCGCCGCCGTGCGCACCGCCCTGAGCCGCCGCGCCGACATCTGCCTCCTACAGGCAGACGACGTATTGTTCAGCGACGATGGGGAAGCGGTCATGCGTATCGTTGACGTGGGTGACCAGATCGCCTTCCGTTGGCGTGGGGGGGCGCGAATCACGCGCCGCGCCCCTGATGAGTTGGCGGCGCTGCTGGCTGAAGGCGGGTTCCAGCGCGCCCTACCAGAGCACGCTTACTCCTGGTGGACGACGTGGGCGCGTACTATCCCACCACATGAGCCGCCAGAGGTGGAAATAGCCACGAAATCTACACAAATTGTTGTGCGCCGATTGTGCCACCGGGCGTTGTACGCGAACCTGGTGGATATGGAGCAGCAGCCCATAATCGCGCATGAATACACCGCCAGCATTTTAGAGTATCTGCTGGCAGAGGAGGCCGCCATGAGCATTGTGGCTACTGCTGACGCAACCGACCAATATCAGCGCCGCCTAAAGGCGCGTTTGGCTGAATCCCGCCGCCTATTCCCGCCCGGCCAATGGCAGCCTGGCGACATTCGTGAGTGGGCGTTGATGCAAATGGAATCCGGGGCCTGGTTCCAGGACCCCAAACCCAAAGAACAGGAGAAACTAATGGCAAGCATTTACACGGAAGACGTTGTGCGCGGCTGGTACGCGCGGCTGGCGGCGGGGGAGATTACGCAGGAGGCGTTGGCTGCCGAGGTTGGGTGTAGCAGCGCCACAATTTCAGTCAGGCTGAAAAACTTGGGGCTGCGCCTGCCTCGCAGGGCGACGTCAGCCGCACCCGTGCCGGCACGGGCAGAAGCTAAGGAGACAGCGACGGCGACGGCGCGCAAGCGACAACGACGCCAGCAGGCCCGGAAATCCCCCGCGCCCCCTGTTGAAGTTACGCCGGCGCCAACGGTAGCTACAGCGATTGTGCCGGCATCCCCCACCCCACCAGCGCCCAACCCCAACGGCAATGGGCACATTCAACTTGCCCAGGCTCAGGCCGCCGCCGAATGGCTGCGCGGGCTGCTGAATGAGCTGCAAGGCGCTGGTGCGCAGGTAAGCGGCTCCGTCTCGGTATCCCTGAATTTGTCCGTAGATGTGCCCATTGGGGGACGCAATGAGTAGGGCGGCGACCAATGCCTTCTTTAACCGCCAGGACGCGCGGCGGATACGGGGATTCCTCAGAGACGACCGCTCTACCCGGCAATTGGTTATGGTCGTTGGGCGGCTGCATCTCAATATTCAACCCCCAACACTACGGAACCCACGCGCCACCCTGTGGTGCTACTACGTGGGCGACGAGCCACCTACGACCGCACACCTGGCAGGGATACGGCAACTGCTACAGGAAAACGGCTCTGATGTGGTACGCGGGCAGAATGCCGTGAAATATGGGCAGCAGCACGGCTACATTTTCACCTGGCTGCCCAACCCGCCGACGGACAGGAGGTGATGGCAGGCCAATGGCGACCCCAATTCCAACTCTCTCCCCACAATGGCGTCCTGGCATCTGGGCTGGCCTCCC
>CAZBOT010000017.1:23600-36732 GCA_964493575.1 uncultured Candidatus Saccharibacteria bacterium
CCCCAATTCCAACTCTCTCCCCACAATGGCGTCCTGGCATCTGGGCTGGCCTCCCAGATGCCGGCATTTCTCACACAATTGAGGTTTGTCTATCATGACTACCGGAGCAGGTTTATGAAGGTGTTAATAGGCTGTTGCAAGAAGAAGGTGCTATACCCCCCTGGGTATAAAGTGTCAGCAAAGCGTTTGTATCAAGGACTTCTGTTTCGTGCGCAACTGGATTATGCCAGGGATGTGCGGCGCGTTCCTGACAAAGACATTTTTGTTCTGTCAGCCAGGTATGGCCTGGTGGGGCTGTGGCAGACCATCGAATGGTATGAGGAAATGCTGCCGGCATCGCGGCGGGCGAGAATTCCCTGGGCAGAGCGCGTGTGCGCCCAAGCGGTGGAGCGGTTTGGCGTGCGTGAGGAGTTGCTCATTCTGGCCGGCGCCCGTTACCGCGATCCGCTGATGACCATGCTGGAGCAGTCTGACATGGGATTTGCCGTTAGCCATCCTCCTGTGCCGGCGGGTATGGGCTATGGGCAACAGGTCAAATGGTTCCAACAAGCCACGCTCGATTTTTGATGTTTGCGCGCAAACAATCCCAGGAGGTGATGACCGGCCAATGCCCCAATTCCAACTCTCTCCCCACAATGGCGTCCTGGCATCTGGGCTGGCCTCCCAGATGCCGGCAATTTACACACATATACGGAGGATTATCTATCATGACTACCGGAACAATTGAGCATATCGTAGATGAACTGATGGAATTAGAGAACGACTGCGAGCCATCAGAGGTGCTAGACGCCTGGGTAGGCGCTATGAATCGGGCGCCGCAGGCGTTGGAGGACGCCGCCAGCCGCTATGTGGAAGCGTATGTCTGTGGGCGCATGGAAGACGCTGCCCGCCGCCAGGTGCTGCACGGGCTACTGACACACCCGGATATGCGGCCAGACCTGCTGACAGATGTGCGCCAGGGGTTGGAATGGCTATGAGCGCCACAATCCACCTGTACGAGGCCGGCAGGCTGCCCACCCTGCTATGTGAACCGGGCTATGACGCTGATTCAGGCGGCGGGCGTGCGCATGGCGGCAACGGCGTCGCCGGCGACGGATGCCGGCACGACCATTATCTGTGTGCCGGCACACGCGGTCACGCCCGCCGCCATGATTATCCATGAGGTGGCCCGCCGCCACGCGCCTGTCACCCAGGACGCCTACACGGGCGGCTCGCTGCCAGACGCGGCGGAGGCGGTGCAATAATGGGCAATAACGGCTGGTGGGGCGCGCGGCTCTATCTCGTGCCCCCTGAGAATGATGGCGGCCTGTACCCCGATATGAGCATTCAATTCAGCGGACTACGCCGCGAACTGGCTGATGTTGCGCTGCCGGCAATGGTGCAGGCGCTGGCAGACGCGGTGGGCGTTCCCGTGCGGATCAGGGTTCCGAATGACGCGGATCACCCTGCTGATAATCTCACAATCTCGCCATCAACGGACAAATAAAATGCCGGCATTCTCTTCCCAGAATGCCGGCACAACCAACGGGCGCTCAGCCCATCCATCGGTCAGGGATAGGATAACACAATCCGTCCCTGACCTCAATAGAGAGGTCACTATGTTTGAACATGATTTTTTCAATGAGAATGAGAACGGACAGAAGCCGGCGCGCCATGTACGCGCAGTCGGCGGTATCGGCTGGTGGCTGCTGCACCTGGTGAAGGCGGCGTTCCTGCTGTATTCAGGCTATCACGGCATCAGCGCCAGTTGGAATTACGCCGGCAACAACGACCTGGCCCGAACCGCGCAAATTGTGGGCATTTCTGTGATTGAGATGACGCTGGCGGGGCTGTATCTGGCCTGGCTGAATCACCGCATCACCGGCACGTCCCAATCCTATGCCGCCGGCGCTGCCTACGCTGCCGGCTTCATTCTGGCCTGCCTGGGTATTGTGGCGGATAGCCAGATTCATGCCGGCATCGCCCTCAGCCCAACAATGGAACTGTACCTGCGTTGGGGGCTGCCGGTGGCCCCGGCGCTGATGGTGGCCGGCGCGGTGCTGGTGCACCTGCTGGAACCGGAGCAGATGCGGCGGCGGGATGAGGCGCAGCAGCAAAACGATCTGGTCGAAATGCGCTTCAGGGGGCGCGTGGCGGCGCTGCGCGCCGAGATGGAATCGGAGCAGACAGTCGCCAATATGCAACTGAATGCGCGCATGGCGGTGGCCCGCCAAATTATGGATTGGTATCGCTCGGATTCGGCGCAGCAGGCGATCAGCGACACCGCGCGGTCTACGCTGCCGGGGCTGTTGCGGGCGATTGGCGTCAATGCCGACGCGCTGCCGGCAGACGCGGAACCGACTATCCGCGCGCGGTTGGCGGCTGACCCGGCAAATGCGGCGGCGGCGGCAATGGCAGCCAGCGGGCAGCCAGCGCCCACCATGCGGCAGCAGCCGGACGCTCAGGACGCCTCCCCAAACGCATAGCGCCCGCTGCGCCCCCCACCTTGCCCACTAGACCCGCCAACTCTAGTGGGCAAGGGGGCGGGTCTAGTGGGCATATGAGTATCGTACCCTATGCCGGCAGCGGCCCCCGCCGCGGCTGGCGCGAATATAGGCAGTGTGGCGGAGCAGCCCGCTACGCCATTGACCGCTGGTGGATACGAGACGAAACCGCCGGCGGCTGGAAAAAACAGGGACGGAACAGGGCGGACTTGCCGCCCATGAATGAGGAACAATATGAGCAGTGGAAACGCGGGCGCGAACGCGCCAGAGCAATCGCCCGAAGTGGCGGTGGAACAGATAGGCGACATCGTTGGGCGGTGGGCAGCCCTGCTGGTGCACATGGGCGCGATTGAAATCGTGGTTGTCCTAGCCCCCCTCTCCCTGGAATTGACGGCGACCAGCGAGCCGGATTGCGTGCAGAGCCGGTCGCTGGATAGCGCGGGGCATTGGGTTATGGCCCGCCTGCCGCTGGATAGTTTACCCGCCGTGCCGGGTGGCTATGCCGGCATGGGCGATGTGGACATGCGCTAATACACCTATGCCCACTAGACCGAACTCTAGTGGGCATAGCAGGGATTGAGATTGTGAACGCGGTAACGGGCGAGAATTACACCCTGTATCACGGGGACTGTTTAGCGGTGATGCCGGCATTGGCGGCGCAGTCGGTGGACGCCACTATTACCGACCTTCCTTACGGCACAACCGCCTGCGCCTGGGATGAGATTATCCCGTTTGAGCCGATGTGGGAACAGGTCAAGCGGCTGCTGAAGCCGCGCGGCGCGTTCGTGACAACATCTAGTCAGCCGTTTACGAGCAAACTAGTCATGAGTAATTTGGATTGGTTTAGATATACCTGGGTTTGGGAAAAATCAAATGCGACCAGACACCTTGATTGCCACAGGATGCCCATGAGACGGCACGAGGACATAGCCGTCTTCGCGCAGGTCGGCCCGAATTACTACCCACAGATAGCAGATCGCCCGAAGGCGAATATTAGACCAGATACGGGGGGGAATGGAACCAGCGTATACAACACATTTCGGAAGGCGGGCGGGTTGCGCCGGATACCGATAGACAAAACCTACCCCCAAACGGTGCTACGATTTAATTCTGTCAATTCCCTAAAGCGCATACACGATACACAGAAACCGTTACCCCTCTACGAATACCTGGTCCGCACCTACACAAACCCTGGCGACGTGGTTTTGGACATCTGCATGGGCAGCGGCACAACGGGCGTCGCCGCCATGCGCACAGGGCGGCGGTTTATCGGCATTGAATTGGACCCCGCCTATTTCCAGGTTGCCGCCGAGCGCATAGCCAACGCCGCCGGCGACCTGACCACCACCGCCCGCGAACGCGCCAGCAGGCAACTATCCCTACTGGATTACGGTAACGGCAATGAATGACCCCAAACCCCAACCCAAACGACGCGGGCAGATCGTCCGCGTAATAACCGGCACGGATGCCGGCAAAACCGCCACCATCATTCAGGAGCCGCTACCCGGCTCCACCACGCACACCATTCAATTCAGCGACGGGCGCGCCATCGTGCTGCCGGCAGCCCACACAGCCCCGGAGCAGGATGGCTAACAACAAGCCCCGCCCGCGCATATGCCAATGCGGGCAGCCGGCAGTCGTGCCCCGCCGCCTGGCAACAGGCCGGCAGCGGCGGGGCTACATTGAATGGTTGTGCGCTGGCTGCAATGCGGTTGAGGATGAATTGCAGGCGCGCCCGCCGTTGCGCCCTAAAACACAACAACAGGAGACCCCACACTATGACCATAGAATCCCTTGATTTCACCCAAATTAGAATGGACGGCGGAACCCAATCCAGGGCGGATATTGACGAGGCCACTGTACGCGAATATCAGGAGGCAATGGCTGCCGGCGCAGAGTTCCCGCCGCCGATTGTGTTCCACGACGGCAGCACATATTGGCTCGCTGACGGGTTCCACCGCGTATTCGCGTGGCGGCGCGTGTCCCTGGCGGGGCGCGTGCAGTGCGACATTCGCCAGGGCACGCAGCGCGACGCCGTCCTCTACTCTGTAGGGGCCAACACCCGGCACGGCCTGCGGCGCAACCCCGCCGACAAACGCCGCGCCGTATTGCGATTGCTGCATGATCCGGAGTGGGGGCAGTGGTCTAGCCGCGCCATTGCCGATAAATGCGGCGTCTCGCACACATTCGTAGATGATCTGCGCAAGAAGGCGGCGGATGGCAACGGCAGCGAGCCTACTGGCAACGTTGCCAGTAGCGAGCGGGTGTATGAGCGTAACGGCAAACGCCAGACAATGGACACGGGCAACATCGGCGGCAATGGCAGGGAACCGATTTACGCGCCGATCTCCCGCCTGGAATCCATCGTGCGCGCCTGGCTGCCCTTCCGCACGGGGGGAACAGATCGGGCGGCGTGGTTGCGCGTTTTGGTGGGCCTGCGGGCGCGGCGCGGCGATGATTGGAACACGGCGCTGCTCCCCTACGTGGCGACACGGGCACCCCAGTTTCGCGCGGATGATCTGGCTCAGGCGTGCCACAATCTGTATCAGCAAATTGGCGGGGAGGCGGTTGCCGAAGCTGCGCCGGCAGTGCCGCCGCAACGGGCAGAATTGCCGCCATTGCCCACTGCGCCAGCCGCTATTGAAGTGCCGGCAGCCACATACGCGGCGTTGGCGGCAACGTATTCAGCAGATCGGATGGCATACGTCAAGAAGGGTAGCCTGCCCCAAATTCGCGGGTGCGTGATGGTACATGGGCGGTTATTCGTGTGCGTGGGGAAGGTGACGCTACCGGATGGGCGCGAATGGGCTGATTGCGCGGAAATGGCTGAGGGTGTCGTTGAACTGCCCCGGCGGGATCATTCCCATCAGGGCGAGATTGTAGAGTATCGGGGAGCGACGTATACGCTGATTAGCGACAAATACCGCTTTGTGGCGGCGGCTGAAGTGGAGGCGGCAGCGACGCCGCCCGCCACCGTGCCGGCAGCGGCCCCGTCATACGGAGGCATCGGCGCATTCTGGGGCGACCAGATACCTGCCGACCAGGTAGGATCGGCTTTGCAGTGGCTATTGGGAGAGGTGGAGTGGTTGGCGACTAATGTGGAGGATTGGCGGGTGCGGGTTCCGCTGACATCGGCGGGGGTGGCGGTGCGGCGGGCGCTGGAAAAGTGGAACGCCAATAACAGTGTAGTAGAAGTGGTGCAGGAGTAGGGTAGGAGTGTAGCGGAAAATGACGACAGTCAGGCGGCGGACGGCATTCAGAACATATGGAGGCAAACACCGGCTGGCGGGGTGGGTGTGCCGGCATTTGCCGTCCCCCCTCCAATGCCATACCTATGTCGAGCCATTTTGCCGCGCCGCCAGCGTGTACATGGCGTTGCCCTGGGCTTATCAGGGGCATGTGCTGGCGGATGCCGATGCCGGCGTGGTGGCGTTTCTGACAACGTTGCGCGATAGGCCGGGGGCGCTCATGGCGGCGCTGGCAGCGACGCCGTACAGCCGGCAGGCGTATGCGGCGGCGCAGGGGGATGTGCCGGCAGACCATCCCGATCCGGCGCTGGAAACGGCGCGGCGCTGGTATGTGCAGTGCAATCAGTCGTATGGAGCGCGGGCGGGCGTGGGGGAGGGCGCGGGCGGCTGGTCGCTGCCGTCGGCAAACAGGCGCAGCCATGCGGTGGATTGGGAGGATTTGTCCCATTTGCCGGCATTGTCGGCGCGGCTGCAACTGGCGGACATTCGGCAGGCGGACGCTTTTGCGACAATCCCCCTGCTGGATTCCCCTGGGACAGTATTTTACGTTGACCCGCCGTACCTGGCGGCGACGCGCCACACGCGGTGGGCGCGGCGGGCATACCGGCATGAATTTACCGATGGCGACCATGAGCGGCTGGCGGCGCTGCTGCGCGGCTGCCAGGGGTATGTGGTACTCAGCCACACCGATTGCGCGGAATATGATCAGCTATATGACGGTTGGGCGAAGTGCCGGCGGGGTGGGCGGTCAAGGGAGGCGCTGTATGTTAAGGGGGATTCACGGTGATAGGAGGGCGTGCTATAATGTTTCTACTGTGAGCAGCTATTATAGCTACTCATATTTTAATACCCACGTAACTGCCCTGGCATTGTGCCGGCAGAGCAGGAGGATATGATGGCGTTTACCCAACGGTCAGATATGAGAGTGTTTACGGTGCTGGTTGGCGAATTCGCGCCGGGGGTGATTGAGAAAATGCAGCGGGCGTTGGCGGATGGCACGCCTATGGAGATACGGTCGCTACCCCAGGCGACGGTAGATGTCGGGGCCGCCCCCATCGCGTTTTCGGTTCTAATACAGATGGGCGCTGTGCCGGCAGATGATGAGGGATTAGAGGACGGCGGGCCTATGCCCGCTTGACGGCAGCCGCCCATTTGTTCTATAATACCCTGTAACTGAACACCCCCGCCGGCGCACCAGCCGGCGCAGGTGACGTGAAACGTGAGACACACGCCACATCCGCAATTGCGGGTGTGGCGTTTTTCGTTTTAGGCGGTTTATTATGCCCCAACAACCAACGACCAGCAGCACCAGTATTGTCACCCCCTCGGATCATTATGGCGTGGTGGGCAGCCACACCGCCAATAGCAGCCTGAGCAGCGCCGTGACGCTGACGCGGCCGGCAGGCGCCAACCGCATTATGATTCAGGCTTTTACGCAGAATGTCCGCTTTACGCTGGACGGCACCACGCCCACGGCGTCCACCGGGTTCCGGTTGGATGTGGGCACGTATCTGGTTATCCCGTTCACGGGGACGGCGATAAAAATCATTGAAGAGACAGCTTCGGCGTCTGTTCAGTATCAATGGATGAAGTAAACCCTATGACCCTACTACAGCAACATACGGCAGCCGAAGAGAACGAGTTTATTTTGAAAGTCGAGCAGGCGGCGGTGGCAACGGCCATCGCTATTTTGGGCGAGTCCAGCGCCACCGGCGGGCACGCCGAACGCGCCGCGTTTTCGTCTGGCGTGCTGCTCAATTCGCGTGAGGAAGCGCGCCGCCTGGCGCATGGCGTCGTTACCCAGGACGTAGACAACGAATCCAGCGACGCGGCTATTAGTAACGCCGTGATTGCCCTGTGGAACGCCTACGCGGGGTACAACCCGAATTAGTTATGCTGAACATTCTGGACGGGCCGGCAGAAGCAGAGGTCAAACGCTCCATCACCTACATACGGCGGGTGCTGTTGGCGCGGCGGTCGGCGCTGTTGGCGTATTGGCCCCTGGCGGAAACTGCCGGCAGCGCCGCGGATAATGCCGAGGGCGTGGCGGCGCGGGATGGCGCGTATAGCGGCGTCTCGCTGGCGGCGACGACGGCACCTGGCGGCTCGCCTGCGCCGGCACTTGACGGCAGCGCCAGTTATGTGAATGTCCATAGCGCCAGTTTGGGCAGCGCGTTTAATGGGGCTGCCGGCACACTCATGCTGTGGCTGCGCGTCAGTGGGGCAGGGGTGTGGACGGACGGGGCTAATCGTTCGGGCGTGGTGCTGTTGGCGGACGGGAATAACTACATCCATCTGCGCAAAAGTTCGACCAGCAACCGCGTGCAGGTGCTGTACAACGCTGCCGGCACGGTTGTGACCCACACGATTGCCATGAATCCCGTCACCTGGTTCCACCTGGCGACCACCTGGGATGGCGCGGGCAACGCCCTGCGCGCCTGGGTCAATGGCGTGGAGCAGACGCCGGCCACGGGGCTGGGCACGTGGAACGGCTCTGGCCTGGCGGCGACGTTTTGCGCCATTGGCGCCCAAAACACGACGCCTGCCGCCGTCTGGTCTGGCAACCTGTCGCATGTGGCGCTGTGGAACACGCCGCTGACGCACAGTGAGATTAAGAATCTATCGAGGGCTGCATGAACCACCCATCTGATCATACGATACGCGCCCGCATTACGCTGGCGGAGGCGCGGCAAATGCCGGCATTGCCAGCCGATATTGAGCAGCCGTTTACATTCGAGACGGAAAGTTCCAACAACAGTCTGGACGCCTATTTCACGCATATGACCGAGGCCACGCTGCGCAATTTCGCCGCCGACGCCGCCGCCGGCGTGCAGTTCCTGGACTCGCACAACAGCCGCAACCTGGGCTATGGGCGCACATTTGGCGGGCGGTTTGAGGTTATGACCGACCGCGCCCCCAGCTACGATACGGGCGGGCTGGCGCTGGCGGCCACGCTGCCGGCAGCCTATATGCGCGCCGTCCTGGAAACGTACACCGTGCCCGGCATCCGCTTCGGCGGCGGGCTGACCTATGCCAGTACGGACGATTTTATACGGGCGGTGCGTGCCGGCATTGCCCGTGACATCTCAGTAGGGTTTTACGGTGGGCAGTGGATTTGCGACATTTGCGGCAACGATTACCGCTCCTGGCGCGATTGCCCGCATATGGCGGGCTTTGAGTATCCCCTGGGCGAGCAGGGAGAGCGGATTGTGGTGGCGACGGTGGCGATTGACGGGGCGCGATTGGCGGAGCATTCGGCGGTATTTGACGGGGCTACGCCCGCCGCCATGATTACCAAAGCGGGCGAGTTGGCCCGCGCTGGCGCATTGTCGCCAGAGAAGGCGCGCCTATTTGAGGCGCGCCACCATGTACGCCTGCCGGATAGCCGGCAGGTATTTGTACCTGCGCCGGCGCTGCCGGCATCGGAGGAACGTATGGAAATGGCTGAATTGGTAGAGCGGCTGCGCCAGGCGGGAGCGCCCGCCGAAGCGGACGCCGATGCTGGCCTGCGCTGGTTGGCGGAATCGCACAGCGCGGCGCAGGCGCGGATTGCCGAACTGGAGCCGCTGGCGGCGCTGGGGCGGCGTTATCGTGAGGATGTGTTGGCGGAGACGCTGGCTGAGGGCGTGCGGGCGATGGGGGCGCAGTTCCCCACGGATACGTATCGCGCGATGTTGGCGGATGCCGGCATGGATGAGTTACAGCGAGTGCGGCAGTCGTTCGCGGAATTGGCGCGGCAGCGACTGCCGGCAGGCCGGCAGACAGGCGACGCGCACCAGCCGCCGCCAGATGCCGGCAGCAAACCCCCGGCGGCAGTTGTGCCGGATCGCGCCTATTCATAGCGGAATAAACCGCACCATTTGAGAGAGAGGTAAAACTATGTCCGATCCGAGATTAGATGTTCATTATGGCGAGATTGACCCGCTGTTCCTCACGTTCAAAATTGACAATTCCACTATCACGTACAGCGCCACGGCCACCAATGGCAGCAGCCAGGTGGGTCTGGCAGTGGCGCTGAGCGCGGCGGAGACGGTGGAATTGGCGGGCGACGGCGAGGAAATTGTGGGGAAATTGATCAGCGTAGAGGCTGACAACTATTGCACCGTGCAGGTTAAGGGCGCAATGACCCTGCCCGGCGGTACCGGCGCCAGCCTGACGGTGGGCAAGAAAATTGTCGGCGATCTGCTGGTGGCGGCTGAGGGGTATATCCGTGAAGTGGCTACGGGCACGGCGGCTGAGTTGGGCGTGGCGCGGGGTATGATTTTGGATGCCGGCGACACGACCGCTGTCGTGGTGCTGCTGTAGAAAAAAATCTGGCAACGCGGGTTGCTACAAGGATGGTGAAACAATATGGCTGATGTTGTGATTACAAAATTGGACACCGCCGCTCTGTGGGAGCAGTTCCGGGACAACCCGGTGGGGCTGTACCGCCGGGTGGCAAGCGATATGCAGACTGCGACGGAAGCGACGCCCACGCTGAGCCGCGCCCTGGAGTTTGCCAGCCCCAGCGCTGAGGGGCAGCCGGAGGCGTTTACGCGCCTCATGCGCGAAGCGGGTATCCGCACGCGCTCTGATGCCCGCGCGGGGTATTGGGCCAGCCGCGCCGACGCCTTTTTGCAGAATGCCGGCACGCGCGCTCTGTTGACGGAGTATTTTGCGCGCACCTGGCGTGAGGTGGCGTTTGCCGGGCCACAGCAGCGCGCTGTGTTGCTCTCCAGTGCCGGCACGCCTGGCTCCTGGCAGCGCCCGTATACCGATGGCCCCGCCATGTGGGAACAGCAGGTACAGCCGGCTATTCCCCTGTCGGAGTTGGCCGGGGCGACCACGCCCATTGACGGAAATCTCTACCGGTCCCTCTTCCTGGAATACGACGCCACGCAGTTGCGTAAATTCCGCGTGGGCGAATCGGGCGAGATTCCTATCGGCACGATTACGGCCCGCGAACACACGATCACCCTGAAAAAGTTCGGGCGGGGGCTGCGCGCCTCTTATGAGGAACTGCGGCGGATGCGCGTGGACAAGCTGGCGTTGTTCATTCGCCAGGCGGCGCTGCTGTCCGAATCGGACAAGGTGGCGGCGGGGCTGGACATCATTGTCAATGGCGACGGCAACACCGACACCGCTGCCGCCACGCACAGTCTGACCACGCTGGATACGGCGGCTTCTGCCGGCACGCTGACCCTCAAGGGCTGGCTGGCGTTCAAGTTGAAGTTCGTCAACCCTTACATGATGACGACGGCCTTGATGCAAGAGGCTGTAGCGCTGCAACTGGCGCTGTTGAACGTGGGCAGCGGCAACGTGCCGATGATGGATTTCAACCCGGCCAATATCGGCATGGGGTTGACGCCCATCAACCAGACCAGCGACGGCGTGCGCTTCGGCTGGACCAGCGACGCGCCTTCTCTCAAAATCGTGGGGTTTGACCGTCGTTTCGCCCTGGAGAACCTGGTGGAGATTGGCTCCCAGATTGACGAAATGGAACGGTTCATCACGAATCAGACCCAGGTCATGACCATGACTGAGGTTCAGGGATTCGCGGTGATGGACCCGACGGCGGCGCTGATTCTGGATGTGAATGCCTGAGATTGTGGCGCTGACGTGCCGTTCCTGGCGGCTGAGTACGTGCCTGGCGACGGGCGTGTGGCCGCTGACCTGCCCGCCATTGACGGCGGAGGCTATACAGCCGGCGCAGTTACATGCGCCGCTGCTGTACATCCGGCTGCACGGCCTGCCAGACCAGCCGTTTTTGTATGGCGATGGCTGGCAGACGGCGTTGGCGGCGACGTGGGTGGCGGCGTTGAAATTGCCGGCATCGCTGGTATTCCTGGAGGGTTGTTATGGCGCGCAGTTGGCTGAGGCGTTTATGGCGGGCGGGGCGCGGGCGGTCGTGGGCAATAATCAGCCCACATTTGGCCGCCGCCTGCGCCTGGGGCCGGCGCAACAAATTGGCCGCGCCTGGCTGCGACAGTTGCGGCTGGGTTGGCCGGTGAGCCTGGCGCTGCGCGCGGCGCAGCGCGTCGCCCCCCTGGAGTACCGGGAGGGTTGGCGTGTATATGGAGATTCGGAGGCAACGCTATGAGCGATAGAACCTGGAACATTATGACGTTCACAGCCAGCGTGTCAACGCTGCTGCTGCTGGTTTTTTGGCTGGCATTGGGCGCGGGTGTTGACCCGCTGGTGCAGCAGGGAACCACGAATTTTGATTCTATGTCCCTGTCTGGCAATCTGACGGTTGCCGGCACATCTGCCCTCACGGGCAACCTGTCGGACAGCGGCGGCGCGTTTACGATTGCAGACAATGTGTTGATTGACGGCGCGGCAGACGCGGAGCAGTTGGTGGTACAGGGCAACGCGACGCAGACCAGCGACCCGTTGGTGGTGGAGCAGTCCACCGGCACGAATGTGTTCACGGTGAGCAATGCCGGCAATGTGCTGGCGTCGGGCACGGCGGATATTCGCGGCAATGTCAGCGACGGCGGCGGCGTGTTCACGGTGGCGGATAATGTGGCGGTTACCGGGCAGGCGGACGCGATTCAACTGACAGTGACCGGATTCACTACGCAGACCAATAGCCTGCTGGTGTTGGAGCAGACGGGCGGCACGGATGTGGTGACGGTGAGCAATGCCGGCAATGTGGATGCTGCCGGCACGCTGCAATATGGCGCCAACAACCTCTACCCCGTCGGCTACGGCGCGTCTGGGCAGCAACTGGTCTACGGTACAGCCACCATTACAGGCACGGCGGTCATTGCGCACGGCCTGACGACGGTCACATTCTGCCAGGCAACGCTGGGCGAGGACCCCACCGCCGGCGCAGGCGAGGCCGCGCACGTCACGGTCACGGTGGCGGCCAATGTGTGTACCGCCAAAGTCTGGCAGGACGATTTTGTTACAGCGGCTACAGAGGCCAATGTGGTCGTGCATTGGCTGGTCATCGGAGCGCCGTAGAGATGATGGACCTGATTCAGGTTATCGGCACGCGGGCCGGGCAGGTGGGGCTATGGGAGCGCCACCCTGACCAGCCTGGCGGCGAGGTTTTTGTCACCGGCGACGCGGTGGTGACGGTGGCGCGCACGCCGCGCGTGGTGGAGGCGCTGCGCCAGGGGACGCTGGTGGAGGTTCCGCCTGTGCCGGCAGAGGCGGAAGAGTTGCCGAGCGCGGCGATGGCGGCTATGCAAGAGAAAGTCGAGGCGCTTGCCGACATGGTGCTCAAAGGCAACATAACGGCAAAGGATGCCGAGCGGCAGCTAGACGCGCTGCGCCGCCAGTGGTTGCTGGCGCAGGCTCCCCCCGTGCCGGCAGAGGCAGAGGCCGAGCCGGAAGCGCCGCCCACCCCCAGCAAAACGACGAGGCGTAAACGTGGCAAGTCCGCTGCTTAGCTCCACTCACTACCCTGCCATT
>CAZBOT010000018.1:0-36689 GCA_964493575.1 uncultured Candidatus Saccharibacteria bacterium
GTTCTTATACGGTTGCGTCGGCACTAGTCACCTCCTCTTCTACCGGGGCATGGGGAGAGCCGGAGCCCTCCCCACCTTGAAGGATGCCCGCGTCTGAGGGTAGCGCATCAGACGCCCCGTGTTCGGCGGCACACGGGCTGCCGTGGTCCATGAGTAGTTTTCCGCAAGACAGACACTTCATTAAGCCACCCTCTGGAAGTCGAGCACCCAGACCCATGGGTTGGCATTCCAGGAGTCGGGACCATGGATAGATGTCCATAACGCCCAGAATTCCATGCGGGCCGGCGTATCCTCCGCGACACGCGCCGCAATTTCTGCATCGGGGAGAATACTCACCCCTTCCGCTACCGCATCCGCCTCGCTGATCTTCTGCACCCGCTCGACGCGGACCGCGACGATCTCTAGCGTGATGCGCGAGGCCCAGCGTGGCATGTGGATGGCCGGAATGGTTTGCCTCTCGCCACAAGAAGGCCAACAGAGCCCATCCTGCACGACTGTCTGGCCGTCAGCGGCATAGACCATGACATCGCCAGACGCCTTAATCGTCTCCCTCACCCACAGCCGATCCCCCGGTACACCGTAGGGGCACCGAAGGGGATTGTGCGTCCCCATCCGTAACGGGTCCGTGACTCCGCGATACCGGGAGGCACGGTAGCCTCCGATATGCCAGTAGGGTTCCCCATCGATCACGGCATCTGGTTGCGGCTTGACGATCCGCCGCGTCTGGCTCTTGCGCCCATCTAGAATGGCGCATATCATCGGACCACTAAAAATGATCGGTCGCTCTTTTATCATCCCCACCCCATCACATAGACCGCAAAGGCGATGGTAGACGCGAGCATCAGGCGATCCACCAGGTAGAGGCTGCGCCAGTCAATCAGCGGTTCTTTCGTGAGCTTTTCGACGCGGATCGGATTCATCCGCCGTAACTGAATCGCGACAGCTTTTTGGAGTAGCTGATGGTCGGACAACCTAATAGCGTTCATTGCTCCCCCTCACATCTCGTCGTATAAGCTCCAACCAACCGATAAGGCCTAATTAAGTGCATCACGTGGTGGGGCAGGGCCGGAATTGCACCGACTCGCGGCTGTTAGTTCCCCATTTTGCCCTCATTAACCGTAGCGCCTCACCAGCTACGCACCGCGGGCTGTCTTGTCTTAAGCGAGTTCCCTGCGTGTCACTGTCCATGCCGCCTGCCCCATTGATTCAGTCACACCGGCTCAAATCCGACACAAACCGCTCAATCAGCTCGACCGGACAGCCTTCCAAGGTGGCAATTTCTTCGGGTAACAAGCCGGCCCGGTAATCTGCCCGTACCCGCTCGATCATGGACCCCGTCACCACATGCGACCAGTCAGGGTTAAACATGACGCCTCCTTAATCATTCGCCCGAGCGCTTCCGCAATTTGCGGGACGATCGCGTTGCCGAGGCCCTTGAGTTTTTCTTTACGGTGCGCCGCACTCTGGACGACTCGTCCACCAAATCGCACCAATCGACCGGATACCCCATTAACCAACTCACCCATTGCGGGTTCAGCGAGCCACCGACTAACGTTCTCAAGTTGTCGCCCCCGTCTCTCCCGCTGTTCCCGGGCCCGCCCATGCCGTCGCTCTGTGTTGGCGTCGGCCACATTCTCACAGCATCGTTGATCGTAAATGTCCGCTTGGGGTTGAGGCGTGCTGGGTTCTGCCCAAATCTGGTACCGCTGTTGGCATCTGGCGTGGGCCACAATCCAGACCCGCTGCCGGAGGTGCGGCGCATCGACGGCACAAGCCGGAATCCCAAGCACTGCGACTTGATAACCAAGGGCTTCCAGGTCAGCGCACACTTGCTCGATCCCCAGATGGAGGAGCCCAGGCACATTTTCACCAAGGAACCAAGTGGGCCGGAGAACGGAGAGACAGCGGACCACTTCCGGCCAGAGGTAACGCTCGTCGTCTGCGCCTCGTCGCTTCCCGGCACAACTGACTGGCTGGCAAGGGAAGCCTCCGCAGATGAGGTCAACTGGTTGGATGAATTCCCAGTCAATGCTTCGGATGTCATAGTGACAGGGCACGGCGGGCCAGTGCTTTTTGAGGACCTGTCTACAGTACTCGTCAATTTCGACCTGCCAAGAGATTTCAAAGCCAGCCCTTTCTAAACCAAGGTCAAAACCACCTATTCCAGAAAACAGACTGCCGACCTTCATGCGCTCAGTGCATCCTCATTCAGGCGACCGGGGAGCCAAAGCCCCCCGGCATGACCGGGTAGCGGAGAAGGGGGGACCGCTAGCCAGCCATCACGGCCCGCCTGGCATCCAGGCAACCGTGCGCGTATAAGATACATTCCCCGTCGTCCAACCCACGCTCGTACGCCCGCTGGATGGCCGGCAGGGTCGAATACCGCCGCCACCGTCCATCCTCGGCATCCGACAAGCCGGCCCATTCGGCCAGATATTCACGCCCCTTCTCGGGATACTTTTCCGCCAACTCCAAAGCCGTCACGCGGCGGGCATGCAGATGCGCGATCCCTTCGAGTTGCATCAGGAGACTCATGCTGACTTACCCAACGCCGCCCGACTCCGCGCCAAGGCGTCCTTGATCTGAGTCCGTATGCTCGTTTCGAGTATGACGGGCACCCCCGGCCCCTTGCATGGTTGCTGGCCGTCCGGCTCATGGAGGAAGCGGCGATGCCAGAGTAACGGACGGCAACTACAGTTGATGCAGTAGACATCCTCCGGCCCTTCGGCCCAACCCGGACACGTCACCAATCCGCCTATGCATTTTGGACAGGTCATGACCGTACCCTCCTTTCAGCCTCCGATCCCCGGATGTTTGAATGGTGGCGGGAATCCCCCCGGTGGCGTCATACAGGGGTCAGGAGCAATGATGATCCCGACGAGCGCCCCGACAATCAGCACGATGATCAACAAGAGCCATTCGGTGATACGCATGACGCCCCCTCCTTGTTGTGCACGTCACTTTATTCCTTGCCGCTCTAACCGCTTGAGTAACGACTTCACCGCATTGGTCTGCCCCGCCTTCCGCTGCCCGATGGGCCGGGTCCGCCGCTTGTCCTTCACGGGGAATAAATGCACCGTTCCCCTGGACAGGCCATCCTGGTCGTAGACACGGATGGCGGGGTAGAACGGTTCCATTAGGCCACCTGCTCTTTCGCCATGAGGTCGTCCACCAGTTGCTTGACGACCTTGGACAAATGCCCATGGCCGGCCTTCTTGGCTTCGCGCTTTAGGAAGGTCCGCTGCCGAGGGGAGAACTTAATCGGGGTCGGGATGATGCGCTTTTTCATGCGATCCACTCCATTACTAGTGCTTGTGCTACTACTAGTACTACCAAAGGAATACCCATGTCAAGATCAAAATGTGGGGGCGGTAAAATAATTGTTAATGTCTTGACGGATAGGTACGAAAGGTAGTACCTTCGCCAGTACTAGCAGCCAAGGAAAGGGGGTGAGAAGGTGATGCGCACGAATACCGAGGAGGTGTTTGGCTATGTATCGCGCACGATGAAGCGACGGCTGAAGAGCCTCTGCAAGAAGAAGCCGCAGTTGTCAGAGAGTAAGATTATTCGGGATGCGCTCGAACAAGTCGTGCCGAGCCTGGAGCGCGATGTTGAAGAGCCTAATCAGGACGAGGGCACCCGCCGACGGCAGTTCGTCGGAGTCTGATTAGGATGTTTCAAGGGGGGCGGATGGTTCGATTTGAAAGTGATCACTGGAACCATAGAAACGGTCCTTTCTATAGGGGAAGGCCCTATACCTTCGGAGCATACACACACCAGATGCGACCATGTTAGAACGGGCACACGGTTCATTCCATTATAAGGAGGGGGCTATGTTGTCATCTGATCGACCGCTGCGACCGCTGCCCGCGATGTCTCATCTGGCGTCCGCTACGCTCACCGTTGGCGAAGTCTTGGACACTTTTATTGAGTTACATGTGCGGACCTTGAAAGATCCGGCTCCGGTCTTGACCCGGATCAAGCTCTACTTCGGCCCGCTGCGCGATAAGCCGCTCGACAGCCTCACCGTGATGGACCTGGAACGGTGGGCACAATCTATCCGCTCTCATTCTAAAGCGCAAGCCGTGGGCTGCGTCTCGATCCTTCGCACCATGTACCGCCAAGCGAATATCTGGGGGCTCTATAAAGGGGAGAACATCGCCCGATACGTGCGGAAAGGTCGGATCGCTGCCAGGAAACGGTACGTGACGGAGGCCGAAGCCCCAGCCCTCATCACGGCACTGCAACAAGAGCCGCCGTTGGTGCGCCTCTACTTCAGCCTGATCTATGAAACTGGATGCCGGCCAGGGGAGGCCCGGATGATCAAGCCCCAGCACCTGAAGCTGTGGCAGGACGACAAGCAGCGCTGGCAAGGGGTCTGGACGAAGCCGACCACCAAAACCGATGAACCGCAAGCCGTCCCGTTGCCGTCATGGCTGGCTGGCCTGGCCTCTGAGGTCATGGCCACGATCCCGGCCACGCAACCCTATCTCTTCATGGGGCGAGAGCCGGGTCGGTGCCAGAGCAAGACGGCCTGGCATCTCCTGTGGGTCAAGATCCGCACCAGGGCCGGCCTGCATGACGTGCACGAACACGATCTGCGGCGATCCTGTAGTACAGACCTCTTGAACGACGGGACGGACTTGATTACCCTTTCCAAGGGCGTACTGAATCACTCCTCGCTTGAAACCACCACCCGGTATGCGTATCCGCGCCTGGAACGAGTCCGGCTGATTCTGGAGGCGCGATCACGGAAGCTGCACGAGAAAGGAGACGAGTCATGAAGTGGACCTCCCTGCTCCTGTTGGTGCTGGTGCTCACCCAAGGCTGTGTGCGAACCCAGGAGTTCCGCGGCCCCAGCGGACGGTTGGCCTATTCGATGCAGTGCGGGAACAGCATCAATCGCTGCTACGAGAAGGCTGGGGAAGTCTGCCCGACCGGCTACACGATCATCGACCGCTCGACCGGAACGGGAGCGGCCCTGTATCGCGGGACGCTGGTAGCGGCCCCACAACAGAGCCTGGCGATTGAGTGCCAGTAGAGCACTGTTAGCAGTTTATTTCTGCGCGTATAGTTGCCGGAGCCCGTGCAAGCTGCGCTCCACGGGTTCATGGTGCCCGATGGGCTGTGACTTAATCGGGACATGCCCAGGCAAGACCCCAGCGGTGATCATTTGTGGACCATCAAGCCAGCAAATCACGGTGGCGGGATCAAGAAAGTCCACGCTGGTAATCGCCAAATACGTAATAGTGTCCCCGCTCGCGCGCTGAATCGTGACGGTTTGCCAGTAGCCTGATTCCCCACCCTCACAAGCCGGCAAGCCGGGATGCAGAGGGTCAAAGGCCCAAGCGTTGGAGCTGAGCGAACAGCCGAGCCCAATCCAGAGCAGTGCGACTAAGGCCTTCCTGCGCCCACGCCGCCACCGCCTCCTGCTCCGCTCGATGTCGTAAGATCGTGCCATCGGTTCGATCCCCACAGTTGATGCACCGCCACCACCAACTTGGCCTGACTCGCCGCACACTCCGCACGTCGCAGCCGTCTGCGATCCATTCCCGCACACAGAGACCCTGACAGCGCACGCAGGTCATGACGGACCAGGAATCTCCTCCTTGTTGGTCGCTTCAGCCTGAATCCGACGCTTGCGTTTCTTCCACGAGACAAACGCCTGGAGGCCAGAGGCCGCGGCCAGCAACCCCGCGATGGCAATGCCCCATGGATCGCCGCTTTCAATGGCGGCCAGCAACGCATCCACGTTATCGGTGGCGTCCTCCTCCATCATTCCCCTCCGATGCAGGCCATGCGATCCGCCTGCGTCGTAAAGGCTTTGAGACACAGTGCCCGCGCCATCCGTGAGAGGGCTTGGAGTTGCGTATCTTGCACTCGCTGATTCCGCTCCTGAAGTTCCTGGGTTTTCTCCTGAATCTTCGTCATCAGCCGAATCTGATCCAGGATCGCCTGATGTTCGGTTGCCTTGACATCAGTAATCAGGCCAGCACTTTGGAGCAGAAAGAAGAACACAATCGCGGTCGGAACGCCGACCATGGACACCACCTTGGCCCACAACGGCAATTTATCCATCGCGCCGCTCCCGTTTTGGGCACTCGTAACAGGCGTGCCGGTATCCCTCGTCATGTTGGTAGTGGGCTCTACAGGCGGGGCACTCATACAGCCCCTTCTTTCTCGGAATAATAGACCCAGGCGACGGCTTGGGGCTTGTCTGTGGCGATCCCGACATGGAGAAAGTCCTTTCCAATGCCAATGCGTTGTACGCCCATATCAAACAACTCCCGCAGCATCCGAAACCGTGTCACACTGCGCTTGCAGAGCACATCCGCCGCCATGGATGGATCATAGGTATGCTCCGAGCCGTCCTTGCCGCCCACATCCTTGTTGTGGTCTGGATCGCGGTAGCCGCTCGTAATGGTCAACTCGAACCCCATGCGCGCTTCGAGCGCCAGGAGCAACGCTGTGAGATCGGGGTGCAGGTTGGTTGTGCGTCCGGTCATCTTAGTTTGGCACGTCCGCTGGCGTTTTCACGTGCTCCACCCAATTCGAGCCATCCCACAGAAACAGGATAGAGCGGTTGTTTCCATTAGCCGCATTGGTAAAGGTCGCCTTCTTGAAGATGGCGTCCCAGGTGATCGTGCCCACGGCCCCACCGGAACTATTCTTAATCGTGATCCAGAGCGGCGCATTGACGGCATGGGTCCCGGTCGGCGCATTAATCGTGAAGTTGTTGGTGTCCGTGACCGTGATGACGTGTCGTTGTGCCCCGGCTCGGTTGATGTTGATGCTGGCTGCATAGGTCGGCGTCAGGACCGTGTAGGGGTCATCGGCCACGACATCCTCAATCAGTGCCGACGCATAGCCGGTTTTGCTATAGAAAATATCGTAGATACCATCTTGGAGATAGGTGCTGGCAATCGTTCCGTTGCTCGCGGTGGTGACGGGATTCGCCTTGGTCACCGTGCAGGTGGCGTTCGAGTAGAGGGTCGCTTTGGTCGTCGTGCCGGCCAGGTACACGGTCACCGACGCTGAGGCTAAGGCGTTGCCCTTCACATCCTGAATCACCACGGGCAGGATCGGACAGGCCCAAGCCGGGGATGCGACGAACAGACAGCACACGAACAGTGCGACACGCATCATCGGATTGCCTTTCTGCGACAGGCGCACGTGGCTTCTTCCAGACTCCAGCCTTGTGCGGAAGTCAGGACCACTAAGCGCGGGGAATACCTGGACGAGACATTGCCCGCGGCATCCCGTGCCTTCCAGCGGTAGTTGAGAATTTGATTATTCGCCCGTCCGGTATGGGCATAGGTCGGCGTGGTCGTCGAGGCAAGCAATGTCCAGTTCGTGCACATTTCGCCCTCGCAAAACTCCACGATATAGCCGGTGACGCCAACCAAATCCGTCGCACGGTCGCAGGTCACGACAATGGTCAACGGATTCTGCGCCGTGGCACCGCAGCCCGTGACGCGGGTAGGGGGAATCGTGTCCTCTGACGGGTTCTGCGGCCCGAGCGTCGTGGCGGCAACAATATTCGAGAGGGCTGCACTTTCGTTCCCGAAGTTGTCCACCGCTGTGACGGCCCGCCGATAGGTGGTGCTCGGCACCAATCCACTTTCGGTGAGTTGCAGCGCACTGGTCGTAGTCAGTAATGTCTTGAGCACACAATCCGGCACGAGACAGTTATAGACCTTGTAATGACTGATGCCGCTTGCATCCGTGGCTGCCGTCCAAGTCCACCGGATCTGCGTCGAGCTTTCCACGGTGGCCGCTAGGTTGGTGACGGTACTCGGCGGGGTCGTGTCAGTCGCAGGCGGCGTTTCGACCGAGAAGGTATGCACGCTGGAGGTGGCTTCCTTGTTGCCCGATGGATCGACGCACCGGCTATAGATTGTATAGGAGGTCCCATTCGACAAGCCGGTGATGGAGGTACTGTGCGAGGTCGTGCCCGTCGTCGTGAATTGGTTGGCAAACGGCATGGCATCGTAATCTTCATCCAGCAAAGACCAGCGACAGGTGGCCGCCTCGCTCGTGACCTTGCTAATCGTCTGCGAGGTCGTGCCCGCCGCCAACACCAGCCCCACCGGAGCAACCGCTGAGGATGTCGGGGGTGTGGTATCGGGGGTCGGAATGACGGCGGTCGTATCCCGACACTGGTAATCGTTGCCGTTCTGGTTTTCGACTCCCGCCGCATCACGCGCAAACAGACAGGCCCAACAATCCGTCCCGTCACAATCGCCGGCACTCCACGCATAGGTGATCACCCCCCCAGGCGTTTGCGCCAACGTATAGACCGTGGAGCCTTTCGGCGTCTGAAGGCGGACGGAGGCCAATGACCCCGTAAAGGTATAGGTGGCCCCCGTGGAGGTCGGCGTGAGTGAGGTAATGACTGGCGTGGTGTTCGTGATTGTCGTAAATCCACCAGCCTCGAAATCATCGCCACGCACATTGCCGAGTACCACATCAAAGAGATTAAAGCCCACGTATCCGCTACTATAGACGGTATCCGTCACGGTGAGAATGGTCGTTTCGCTCCCGGCATTCGGGATACGCTTCAGACGGATTTCCGAGCCATATATTTCGCAAATGAGTTTATCGCCTGCGGCCCACGTCACCGAACTGGACGTGACGAGAGGCGAAAAATTCGCGAACCCGTTCATCCTGTAAATGATAGAGGTCCCTCCAAAATTGGAATCATTTTTCGTCGCACGACAACCATAGGCTTGTAGTGTCGTCGGAGCACTGGCCCGCACAAGAATGTCCACCTGTCCATACCCCGCAGCATTCCAATTCGTGATCGTCATCGAGCCCCATTGATTCACGGGAAGTGCTGAACCAGTCCACATCGACACATTATCCAGCGTCGTACTGGCACCGCGAATCTCATTCGCGGCAATTTCGACTTCATCAGTATCGGTATAGCCAACGGTATAATTCGCCCCGAGGTCTGGCGGAACGCCAGTGCCCGCCCGATTGAAGTTGTCCGTCACGGTCGGCGTGTCCCGTTGAATTGTCCCACTGGACACCGACACTGCGGCTGGTAATTCCTGCATAATTTGCGTCTCAATGGCTGTGATCCCCGACAGAAGAGCTCCCCCACCGAGATTGAACGAACGGTCTGGTGTATACACCCATGCGGCGGCTCCAGCAGCCTTCGCTTGCTGCGCTACGGTAATATAGGCCGCAGCACTCCCGAGTGGCGCATCCGTCACGGTCTCAATGTTATTTTCAGCCCCATCCTCTTCCAGAAAGATCGGCAGAGCTTGCCGACCAATACTGTCAAGATAGGCTCGAAGATTGGACACGCGCCCGGTCGTGGTCTGATTCCATCCGCTCTGTCTATCACTATGCGGAGCGAGGACATTCGTGCCCGCCGATAATTCCGCTTGCACATTGACCGTATCTACCGCGACACCGGTCCGGGTCTGCCAGATATGTGCATCGGCATCGGCCCCGAAATTGTCGCTTGACGAAAAATAGAGAATGCACGCGGGGCAGGCTGTGCGGGCCGTGTCCATGAGGCTCGTCATGGTGGCATGGTCTGAGCACATAACGGCCCAGTTATGCTCATTGCAGACAGAAAACATGATGTTGCCATTCGACTTAAATTGATTGAGCGCATTCGTGATGGCATTCCTGCGAGCCGTATCCGTGGTTAGCCACGAGGCACTATTATTGCCCTCAATATCGGCGTATAGGAGGTTCGCTGCCACCACCATTCCCTTCGCATCAGCGCTATCGATAAAATTCTGAAAAGCCGTGACTTTTGCCGCCACTAACGAGCCGTCAGCATTGTAGAGCGTATTGGAGTTATCTCTGGGGTCAGAGGAGAACGCGCTATCGAAATGACAGACGAGCAGTTTCCAGCCGTTTGCGGCGAGCGTCACGAGATCAGCTTCGGTATACCGCGAGCAATCGTAATAGCCGAATCCTGGCAAAAATGTTGGGATACCATTGATCGTAAATTGCCCCTGACTGATACTGAGCATGGTAGAGGAACCGCCCGATGCTGCCGCCGGCGTTGCGCTCACTGTGGACGAAACGGTACTGATGTTGCCAGCCGCATCGCTCGCGTACACACGAAAACAATAGCTCGTGCCATTTGTGAGTGCGGTAGCAGTATAGGATGTCGCCGTCGGACTATTGAGGACCGTAAACGCGCCCGTACAAGCCGTCTGCATTTCCACGATGTAATTCGCCACGCCCACGTTATCTGTAGATGCCGACCAGTTGAGCAGCACTTGCGCATTCCCCGGCGTTGCTGTCAGCCCCGTGACTTGCGAGGGTGGCGTGGTATCGCTGCCCACACCGCCAGCCGTGGACACACGGACATGGTCGTATCGCATCTC
Organism: uncultured Candidatus Saccharibacteria bacterium; assembly: GCA_964493575.1. Classification (GTDB taxonomy): domain Bacteria; phylum Patescibacteriota; class Doudnabacteria; order UBA920; family UBA920; genus UBA920. The sequence goes on from CAZBOT010000018.1 coordinate 10,356, forward strand.
GTCGTCGGTCCTGGTTGGATCTGCGGGCGGAGTCCATGTTGGTGTGATGAACAACTCAGAAATGAACCCTTGCGGCGTATTTAATTGAGCAAGGTTTAGTATTTGCGTGCTGTTCATCCAATAGCGCGCAAACCCGTCTTGGCATGTGAAACAGGAACTGTGCTTGTAGTGCAGTTGGAACCGCACCCAACTGCCAACCGGCATCGCAATCGGAGAGTTCCATTGGCGCAGCACGCATGGGAACGTGGGATCAACCACCGACGCGGGAATGTGGCAATTGTCGAACTGCTCACCAGCTGCGTCACTGCTGGTATAGCTGAAGCTAGGAAAAAACTGCCCGCTTCCAGGGATGCCGTCGAACTTGAGGTAGAACCCGGCGGCTGAGAAGCCGTCGAAGGAGAAGATGATTTTGTTCACGTTGTTGTTGCCGCCGCGCCATGCGGAACTCACCTTCAGCCAGTACCCGACAAACACTTCATCTCGGTTGATGCTCAGCCGGAGTTCTCCCCCACCAAATCCAGTGCTGGGGTCGTATCGGTACAGCATCACGTTGGGTGGGGAGAGCGGGGCTGTGCCGTCACTGATAATCCCCATCCCGCAACTCAGATCCCACCCACCGCCATTGCAGCTATCGAATCCCCAATCACTGAGGATCGTGAATCCCGCTGGCTCGTTCGGCCAGGTTTGGGCCTGGGCAAATGCCGGCCACAACAGCAGTATCATGATCAACATCGTCAAGATACGAACACGCGGGAGGCTGGTTGTCATGGTTCGTTCCTCAGATTTTCGTCGTAAATTGATTGCCCGAGGTATAGACGGCAATCACCAATGCCCCAGCAGCGGGAATGTCCCCTGCGGCCAGTGCCGTCGTGCCATTCTTGACCAACGACCGCGCGCCCAGGCCGCTCACATTCACCGTCACTGCGCCTGTGTTGGCTCCAGTCGCCAGAAACATGATCATTTGTCCCGTCGCATAGGCGGTCCAAGCCGGTGAGGGCGTGACGGTAATGACATCCACGGTCCCGCCGGCCGTCCCGAACACGCCGTTTTGATTCACAATGTTGGTCATCGTGGCCGCGTCCGTCAGGGCCGTGGCCGCCCCTACCCCCGTCAATTTATTCCCGCCCAGCGGGATATTCGCCGTCGGCGTGCTCTGGCCGTCCTTGCAGATCATCTTCGACAGCGCTGCCGCAATATCGCTGATGAGCGTATTGAATGCGCTGGGCGAGATGAGATTGCGTTCGACCGCCGCCGTATCAGCGGGCGGCGTGTAAGTACCGGAGCCGTCGAAACTCATGGTTGCTCCTGTGTCAGGCCGGCCTGCGTGCGACCGGCTAAGAGGCTCTGAATCACCCGTTCCTGCGGCGTGAGGCCGCTATAGTCTGGTTGGGCAAAGAACCGTTGATAGGTCGGCGAGAGCAGGAGGGAGCGCGTCGGACCAGCCACAAGCGGCCATCCAGCGGCGAGCCATCCCCCTTTACCAACCTGCGCGCCTTCCAGCCCAAGTTGTCCCATCGCAAACGATTCCAGTTGTCCCGTGCCGGCGGTCGGCACCTTGGACCCTTCGCGCATGACTTTAGGGAAGTCGTCGTGGAATCGCTTGATTAATCCTAAGTTGCCAGTCAGCTCTGTTTCCTCGCCGATTCGACTCAGCATAGGAGCCGATACTTCACCGCTATCGCTCGTGACATTCATGAGGTTATGAATTTTGGCAATCTTCGTGCGCGACTTGACCATGGCATCAATCAAGTCCTCCTTGCCTTGGGCTTTCGCAATGGTGCGAAGATCGTCTTCAAGGGAGTCGGACAAGTGACGTAATGCCTTGGCCCGCTTAATGGCGTCAGGATCGTACTGTGTCAACAATCCCTTCTCGATCTTGTTGGCATCGGCCCGCGCCTGCTTCATCTCCTCAACCATCGACGCTGCACCTTGGTGATAGCGAGGGAACCATGGCATCTGTGGCGTCACCTGCAAGTTCTTCACATCTTCATAACTGCGTCCTTCCCGCCTCAGCGCATCACTGAATTTCGGTGGCGTCAGCGGCGTGTTCGGCGGAATTTCCACATCCTGAGCAGCCAAACGATTTGTGACCGCCTGATTCCTGGATGCCGCCTCCTGTCCCAGCGCCGCCTTTCCAGCCACTCCTTCAAGTCGCTTCTGTACAAAGGATGGATTGACGCGCGTGGGAGGAATCACCAGGCCTGCCTTCCGGCCCTCGCGCAACGTCTGATCCCGCGCGGCATTGGCTGCGGCCTCATCAGGACGCGCCAGCCTCCGAACAGCAAACGGCGTGGCCATGCTCACGGCGGTTCCTGCCAATGGACTGCCCGTCAATTCGGTCGTCATCTGCCCGGCCCCTGCCGCCGCAGCCCCGGTCGCCATGCCTTTGAGCGCACCGCCGACAAGCCCGCCAGGCATGCCGACCGCTCCCTGCACCATGGCATCCACGACGCGCTGCTCAGGCGTCTGCGGATTCTTGGCGGGGTCCACCAAGCCCAGCGCCTCCGCCCCTTGCATGGGATAGTTGGGTGTCGGTGTCGCATACTCCTTGATCTGCGGGTGCATCGCACCGGCAGCCTGCTTCGCCAGATTCCAGAACGCCACCGGCGTATTGAGCAGATTGGCGATCCCCTTGGGGACGGCGTTCAACGCCACGTCGCCCATGGACGGCCTGGGCGGCGGCACGTTGCGCTGAATGGCGGCGGCAATCTCCTGATCGGACATGCCATCAGGAAATTCCACTGGTCCCAGGCCGGGGACTTCAATGACTTGTGGCACTACTCAATCTTCCCGGTTGCAGGATTGTATTTTCTGACTTTGCCCGGTGCCGGACTGGATGTGGCTGGCGCACTCGGCGCACCAAGAATCTCCGTGGCCCGATCCCCATACTGGCGGCGGAAGGCCTCAGCGAGCCGTGCTTGCATGCCATCGACATAGGCCGCCAAGTCATCCAAGGCTTTCCCGAACGCCTCGGGGCTTTGCTTCGTATCGAGCGCGGCCAGCATGTTTTCCAAACGCGGCCACTCCTTTTCGGTCACTTGCCCCACGGCCCCGCCGGTCTTCGACATCGCACGCAAATCCTGAATGGCTTGAGCCGCCGTCTTGGACCGCAACGATTCCAGCAAGGCTTGTGCGTTCGAGGCATCGGAGCCGGGAAAGTTCGGGATAGCGCCCATGGCCCCGGTAATCCTTGACATCCCGGGATGCGTGCGGAGGGCCTGAATGTTGGACAGCATGTTGTCGATGCTCGCCTTGTGCTCGCTAAACCGTGCGGCCCCTTCAGCAAAGACTTGATCCTGCTTCTCCTCCCGGCGCGCCCGTTTGTCCTCTTGCTGCATCCCGGCAATATCTTTGCGGGCTTGAATGTTTTGCTGTGCTAACTCGCGCTTCAGTTCAGCGGCTTCTTTGTCACGCCTGGCGCGCTCTTCGGCTTGTGCTTCGATCCTACGCTGCTCAATCTCCAGTTGCAGCTTCTTCATTTCCTCCTGGGAGGCTTGAATGTCGCGCCGCAAGTTGTCATTGCGAATCCCGGCTCGCTCATCCTGGGCCAACTGCATCTGCTTCATGGCCATCGTGTTTTCGAGCGTGGCCAGCCGCATGGCCGCCTGCTCCAACTGGCCTTGCCGCCGCACATCGCGGTCCATGGCCTTCTCTTCACGCCCGGCGGTCTGATCGGCTTCATGCTGGCGCATCATTTCAGCAAGCCGGATGGCCTGTTGCGCTTGGGGGTTGGCTGTCGCCAGCAATTCAGCCAGACGCGCCCGGCGCGTGGCAGCATCCAGTGGCACCATCTCCGTCCCGGTCGGCAATGGACCTTCGGTCTTTTGGATGACGGGCGTGGCAGCCTGAAACTCTGGAACGGAACGTTCCAACCCACCAGCAGCAATGGCTTGCGGAACCGGACCGCCAGGTAGTTGTGGGTTCGGCACAGAGAGCGAAGGACTATCAGTCGGGTAATGTTCGCGCCCTTCCTGGTCCTGCACCAAGTAGTTGCCTTGAGCATCTACGGTAGAGGGCGGCGGACCGCTGACTTGTGTGCGAATCGGTGCGCCAGGCCCTTGAGCAATGCCCTCGACCGCGATGGGCTGATCCAGGTCGCGATACTTCCTGACCGCCTCTGCCGTGGCCTGCCGGCTCTTCTCTTGCAGGTCACGCTCTTCCTCCCCGAGCTTATTCGTGCCGTAGAGTCCAGCCCCGAGCAGGGCCAAATTCGCCACCCCTTGCAACGGCGACGGTGGCACATAGAATCGTCCGGCCATCTGCCCCTGCGGCTGGCCCAGCCCACGCTGAATCAGGAGGTTGGCAATCTGCTGGCGTCGGTTGAGGCGTTGCTGCTGAATGGCCTCTTCCGGGGACATCCCCGCATAGCGGAAACTCCCTGACTCGCTATTCAACTGTTGGTAGGGAAAGCCCAGGACTACGCCAGGATCGGCCATCGTCTCCGTTCCTTATCGAAAGATCGACATATCGCCCGGCGTTGAGAGTTTCTTGAGTAGTGGAGAGGGTTGCGGTGTTTTCGCCGGCGCAGGCAGTGCCCCCAGTTGGGGATTGGTATACTGCCCCGTCTTCTCATTAAAATTGGGACTTCCGCCTGCCCACGCCTGGCCTGTCGATTGCAGGGCCAAGAGCGGATTCGGTGTTTTCGCCGGCGCAGGCAGTGCCCCCAGTTGGGGATTGGTATACTGCCCCGTCTTCTCATTAAAATTGGGACTTCCGCCTGCCCACGCCTGGCCTGTCGATTGCAGGGCCAAGAGCGGATTCGGTGTTTTCGCCGGCGCAGGTGAGGCCGGCACCATCGGAACCGGAGTCGTGCTCCACGTTGACGATAATGACTGCGATGGTGCGAACATGCCCGGCATCGCCGGGCTTCCCCAGGCTGGCGTATTCAGACCGCGTTGATCCTGAAGCGCCCCCGCCACCCGCTGAGTCGGCGTCCCCCAACCCCCGCCCCATGATCGTCCTCCTCTGCCTGGGAGATTGCCGTATCCGCTGTAAATATCAAGGGCCATTACATCCCTCCTGGTGAAGCAGGTGGTCGCATGCCGGCCAAGGCCAGCCCGGCTTGTCCGAGCGCATTCATCCCGCCACCCATCCCACCCTGCTGCGGAAAGAGACCGCGATACGCCTGCAATGCCATCGCCACCTTCTGCTGCGGCGTCATGCCGACTGCCGTCTGAGCCGCTTGGGCCTGTTTCATCCCGAGATCGCGCCCCTGGAGAAATCCTGTCATGGCATCATCTGTCATGCTGGTCTGCCTCCAATCAGGTCGTAGCGCACCGCGTCATACTCGCCCATCTTGACCACCGCCTCCGGCATCACGGCTTTGACTTCGTCGGCCATGACACCGCGCTCGCGCCGTCCAAAGATGTCGTACTCATAGACCCCGATCCCGAGCGGATGCGTCCCGATACGGACCACATTGGACTTCAGGCGACGGTCTGAGAGCAGCATGGCCCCGCCCATGATCCCGGCTCCACCCAATCCAAACAGCCCGGATTGCAGGTTGCCCGCTTGCGCGGCCCGCACGTTGTAGAGGTCGGCATTGTAGTCGCCCAAGGCTTGCGTAGCTCCAAACACCGGAGCCGGAGCAACTTGAGCGTTCTGCGCATAACTGGGCATGGAGAAGGGATTGCTCACCTGCGATCCGCTCATCAAGGCGGTAATTTCGTTGAGCGGCACCTGCCGCTGTGTCAAGAGTTCGCCAATCGCCTGCCGGCGCCGCTCCGAGTCCATGCCGAAATCGCGGGAGGCTTCTTGTCCAGAGGCCAGGAAGGCTTGGTTGCGGGCGTCGTTATAGCCGCGGTCCAGCAGGGCCATCCGGTCGTCATAGGCTTTGGAGCCTGGACGGATGCCAGCAGCGACCAGGTTGGAATTCAGCTCGTCGCGCTGGCGGGCGGTATCCTCATCCACCCGCGACATCATGGCGTTGATGACTTTGGTGCGTGTATCGGTGGCACTGCCAGGGGCTGGCGGGGCACCCTGGAAATTGACCCCGGTCCCGATGATGTTGCCGAGCGAATCCAGCCCGCGATTGGCGAGTTGACCGGCTTCCAGGCGGTTCTGATTCTGCTGGTTGAGGATGGCCTGCTGCGGCCCGGACAGGGTCTGAATAACGGTCGGCTGGTCCCCATTCCAGGTGACGGTTTGGGACCCGTAGGGATTGTAGACGTTGGGGTTATTGATGCGGCCCTGCGTCCGGGCCGCGTCGATATTGGCTTGCCCCTGCGCTTGGGCGGCTCCAGCGTAATCAGGAGGGGGAGGCGGGCTCGGAGCGCAGGTCAGTACTTTCCCTAATCTGTCTCTAAAATCAAGTCGTAGCGTGCCGTCGGAGAGGTTAAATACTTTAAATCCTGTGATGGGGTGGGTCACCGGACAGCTCCCTTAGGGAACGTGGAGCTGTCGGCTCCGGGTTGGACTGCGAGAGGCGTTTCGAGTATTGCACAATCACCGGGGCATAATCAAGATATTCCGCCAAGCGCCGAGCGGTCGTATTCTCGAATTCACAGGAAAAGAGAAGTTCATGCGTGCCCCACGAACGGGCCTGTGCCTCCATAAAATGGATGAAGCGAATGGCGTTTCGGCCTTTGCGATAGTCAGGGTGCAGGAAGAAAATATCCTCGACCACGAGCGGTAACTGCGAGTGCATGGAGTGCGTCACATAGAGGCCAAAGTAGCCGACGAGTCGCCCCATATCGCGTGCCGAAAGAAACCGATACATGCCCATCTGTTCATAAGCAGCATAGCGAGCCCGTGACGGATTGAACGGCTCATGCCGTCGATAACTCATGGTCGAGTCGGCGTGCATGCGTGCCAGGACCAGAAATTCATCCCAACAGTCCGCAATCGACTCCTGCTGAAAGGTCAGGCTCATAAGACGCCCCCTGCCGACGCCACAATATCCGTGGCAATCCATTTGATATTGGGGACCGTATCGACTTCCGTCGCCGTCGTTTGAAGCGAGCCAGGCGTGGCCGTCGCCTCCGGCTGATCGGTATAGTCCCCTTCGATATGGACGGAGACGGTGACACCCGGGTAGGCATTTGCCGACACCATCTGTGCAGCGGTTTCCGGTTCCACCGGCCAGGTCGAGACGCCCCAGACGGCCTCACCCCACACGGCTTGCGGCGACCGATACTCCGTGATGCTGGTCGGTGCCCGTTCCTGAAAGTCGGTATCGAGTGAGACCCGATAGGTGAGATGGCCCGGCACTTCCAGCACAGGCCGCAACGCGAGGTTGGCCTTTTGCTGCGAATTGCCCAGATAGGTAAACGCCTGCCGGCCTTTCCAGGCAATGGCCGCCAACTGCGAGACGCCTCCCATCAAACTGGCCTGGGTCGGCATGACCTGATCGTGCCCCCCGGCCCAGGCATCCAACACAAAGCCGGAGGTGCCCAGTTGCGTGCACATATAGAGCCGATGATTCGCGACCGCGAAGTCCGCGGCATTCCACCCGGTAAAGCGGCACCAGGCTTTCGTGATCGTGTTCATGACGTATTGCTCGTGCTCCAACCCTTCACGGATCGGCACATTGACAATCAGCGCGTTCTCCAGCGGGAAATGGATCATGCGCCACCCGAAGTTCTGGCCGTACAGTTGTGCGGCCCGGGTAAAGGCTTTGTCGATCTTGAATGAAATGGCATATTGCCGCTCGACCGTCCCGGATCTCAGCGCCGTGGAAATCGGGAAGATGCCGTTCTCTGTCAGTACCAACAGGTCCGCCCCAAACTGGAGCGTACAGCGTGGCCCGAGCGGACGCCCGATAAAGAAGGTGCCGACCTTGGCCCAATTCGAGGCAGAGGCCGGGTTATTGCCTTGATAGACAATGGCCTCCCCTTGCGAGGTGAGAAATACTGCCACATCATCCTGTCCATCGCCGGCATCGCGCGTCCAATTCGCCATCGCCACCAAATAGCCGCCCTTCTTCGCTTCCGCCGAGAGGTCGAAGGATGACAGCGCCCCACCAGCCGCTCCAGCAGCCAAATACCAAAACTTCAGGCTATTATTTTGCAAAAAGAACAACCGGCCCTTGTGCACATTCACAAAGTTGAGCGTGGTCACATCCACGCCGGAGAGCGCTGGCGAAGTCGTGCTATCAATGAGACGGAAAAGGGGCCTCCCAGACGGGGCATAGGTCTCGCCCCAGTAATAGATCGGGGCAATCTTTCCGCTAACCATAATCAAATACTCATTCGTGCCATCGCCGAACATCGTCCATTGATAGCGATTCGTCGCCGTAGGATTCACAATGTTACCAGGCGGATCAAAGATATCGCACGGGTCTAACGCATTGAAAGGCGCGGCTTGTTTCACTCGCCAAATACCATTTTTGTCGCACGCAAACACCTGTGGAGACCCATTCAACGGCGCATAGGTCATCAGGGTCCAGGGATACGGGCCGACCACACGCGGATTGATCGCACCCCCTCGCACCCGACAGGTGGAGGTATCCGGGAACATATTGACCAATTCAATCGCATCCTCCGGCGGCATATCCGCCAGCGAATCGCGCGCGTTCCAGCCACCCACAGGAGCTGGCATCGTCACCGGCTTGGCATGCTGTTGGCGCAGCCCTTTGGTGCGGAGTGGCGTTCTCATGGCACGTTCCAACTCCCGGACGGGACGAAGATGCCCGGCTTTAGTTCACGCAGCGGATCTTGTCCCATATCCAACACCGGCTTGGCTCCGTCCCGCCCGAGCGCATCCTTGACCATCAGTTCATAGTCCCGAAAATCCTCCGCGTATTCGAGCCCCTTTTCCTTCTTCCACCGCCACCGGAGCCCCATCAAGACTAATTCTTCCGGGAGCCCGATGACATCCGTATCTTTGGAGAAATACCGCTTGCCGTCTCCGCTGTCGCCGTCCAAAATCCAGTTCTTGCTCACATACTCCCAATACCAGAGATGGCCGGCAGGCGGCGTCGGATTGACCAACAGCTTGCCGCCGCGAATCCGAAACCGATACCGCGGCCCTGTCGAAATCACCGCCTTAATGGCCTGCCACTCATTGGCATTCATCGGGCCAAAGACCGGCAGACGATCCGTCCGATCCCAGATGGTTTGATTCTTGATATAGCGAAAGCCGTTCGGGCACAGATCGGCGATGGCCCCCTGATCTTCCGCCGCCAGGGTCGTATGGGAGACTTCTTGCGTCAGGAGTTCCCACGTGCCGCGCGAGGACAGGATTTTCCCTTCCTCTTCCAGCAAGGCCCGCACTTGCCGGATATGGGTATCAGGCGAAAACATGACCTGAGTGGGAACCGGCAACGCCGTCCGTTCGCAGAAGGCCGTCACAATCTCCAACAGCGACAGCGGATCGGTATTCGCCGCAACGCCCGTCGCAATAATGGTCATGAGATGTCCGCCTCCTTCCGCGGACGGCCAGGCCCGCGCTTCGTCCCATCCGCCTCAAGCTGCGCCGCCAGCAGCTTGACCTTCTCCTCCAACTCCGCCACCGCCGTTTTGAGCGTGGCATTCTCCTGCTGGACCGCCGCCATTTCGATGGCGAGCGGGCCTTTGTCCTGATGCTGCGCGAGCCATGCTTGTGCCCGCCGCTGCATCTCCAACGCGCCCATGCCGATATGGTGCCGCGCTTCATCGGTCAGATGCGATAGGGCTTCCACCGTGCGAATATTGAGATCGATCAAGGTCCGCTGCATCGAAGGTGGAATGAGGTTCCAGCCTAAAATGGGTGTCCCGTCCTCCGGGATGGCCAGCCCTTGCATGAACCGCTCATACGCTGCCCGCCACTTCGCCACCCACTCCGCTGGCATCCGTCCGCTCCTCACCTGCGCGTCCAGCTTGTCCCACCACTCCGGCAGCGCTTCCTTGAGCCGATCTTTCGAGCCGGGCGAGGTAATACAGGCATAGTAGACATCCTTATAGACCGGACGTTTCTGCTTCAGGCTTTCCTTCTTGTCCTCCTTCGGCTCGCCGCGCTCGAAACTCACATAGGGCATATCCTTCGCGGTCAAGGTCGGGAGACTCAATTCATCGACGGGCATGGGAACTCCTTTCGTGCGGTCATCCGCATATCGCGCATTTTCACATGGTATCGCGGGGCCTCAGCCTGAACCGACACAAAACCAACGGCTTCCAACAGTGACCGCAACATCTGCTTGGTGTAGCCCCAGCGGTGCACCATTACCGGATCTTGGTAGCGTGGATCGCCATACATTCCCCACCAACTCATCTGCATGTTGATTTTCCCGCCCTGCTTCTGGAGGCAGTCGAGAAGATAGACAATAATCTTGTCCATGGAGGGCAGTTCCAGCACGAGCAACCCGCCAGGTTTCAGCACCCGTTGCCACTCGCGCAACACGTCGGCGGCCTCCCATTCATAGAAATGTTCGAGCACATGAATCGCGACCATGACATCGGCGTATCCATCCGCAAACGGCAACCGTCTTAAGTCGCTGACGACATCGGCGCGGTCACTGGCGCGCTCGCCGTCCACGTTGATCCATCCGTTCCAGGGCTTATGTCCACACCCCAATTGGATGCACACGCCTGGATGCACGTCCTCCAGGCATTCGCCACGCGCGCCGGAGAAAACCGTTCCCGGACGTAGGTCTGTGCTTGCGTCACCCGCGCGTTCGCTTCCGTCTGGTGCTGCTCCACCCATTGGATTCCTTTCAGTAAGTGGCCCGTCCACAGACCGGGAATGTCCGCCAGGCCAGGATGCGGCTCGGCGACCACGAAACAGCCTTGCCGAATGGCCTCCACCGCGCGGTTCGGCGATTTATAGGGGGCGGTCTCCGGAATCAGCACGACATCCGCCCAGGCCAATTCCTCTTGCAGTCGGTCGAACGACCACGGAATGGCCCCCTCGATATTCGACATCACACGCAGCGTGTAGGGCTTCAGTGCCGGCAGCCACGGCTCCAGGCTGTAGAAGTTCTGCGCGTGCCCGAACCAAAAGAGATGCAGCCCGCGCACATGCGGCTCGCGCTCAGGACATTCGTAGGGGTCAGGAATCACCGAGACCGGCGCGCCAAAGTCTGCTGCAATCACGTCTGCCGCAAACTCCGTGGGCACCGTCACGTGATCGGCATGAAGAATGGCCTCCTGATACCAGGACAGCGCCAAGTGCAGGTCGCAGACATCCACCACCACCCGCTTCCCCATCGCATGCCCACGTTCGATGAAGGCCGGCGTGCCCTTGTCGATTTTCGACACGATCCAGATGTCAGCCGTCTCATCATTCATCGGCCAGCCCAACTCACGCGCCGGGATTGCCCCTCGATAGCGGTAGCTGGCTTGCTGGGCAGTCTTGCTATGAAAGAAGGAAGCGTTCATAAAGTCGCTCTATAAATTCCCTCGATGAAATGTCCTTGCCTTCAGCATCAACCAATTTCTTAAAGTCCCATTCATACTCTTCATAGATAGCGCTCTCGCTGTCAGCCGGACTCACGAGCTTGAACTTTCTAACAATGACACCAAACTTGTCGTACTCCATTTCCATTTGCTCGATAAACTCACCTAACGGCATGCCGTCATCGACTTCCTGAGACAACGTGCGCCCATCCTGATAGACCTGGAGGACCGTTCTCATACCGGAAACTCCCGCTTGCGACGAGCCTCCAGAATCGCCGCAATCAGCCCATCCCCCACCGCCTCCAAATGCAGATCCGGCATCATGCGGTAATAGTCCTGCAACTCCTTCGCTTGCTGCGCCATGGCGCCGTTGCACCAGAAGCGCCGGCCATCCACGATCACATCCAGAATCTTCCCCGGCTCGACTCCTTCGCCGGTAAATCGCTTGGTCTTGCGGTCTGATGCCAAGCAGGAGTCATAGCCGTAGAGCTTCATCGTGCGAAACCCGAGCACATAGGCCACGGTAATGGCCCGGAGCCCGCTCGTGGTCCCACCCCCAATGAGCAGCCGCCCACGGTAGGCCTCGCAATCCTCTTCCGGTGCCCAGGTATGGACGAGCACCACCTTGCGACCAGCCACCGCCTCAAACATCGCGGCATCGCAGCGGGACGAGATGAGATAGATCGTGTGATCATTGACCGCTTGTAACTGGTAGGCGCGGTCCCTCGGGTCCACGCAGAGCCAGAGGTCCGGTGGAAGCCCATGCTCACAGAGAAAATCATGCGCACCCTTGACCGCGAAAATCGGTCGGCCTGCCTCACGTTCTTGACGAATCTGCTCAACATACTCCGGCAAGGAGGGGCCGGAGCCGACACAGACCATCGTGCCGTCATGCGCCACGAGAGCCGGTGACAACTCCGGGAGGTTCCGGGCCAACGCCGCTGTGACGTTGGCCCGAACCCCATCCGGGGTGCCCGCTGGCTTGACATGCAAGGCCAGGGGACGCATCCGGTTACGAACCCACCAACGGCAGCACGAACGGTCCCATGTTCACACGGCAGGTCACTGCCGTGGCGTTTGAGATCGACGTGCCGGCAAACACGCCCATGACGCATCCGCCGGAACCGGACACCGTGGCGTCATCCAGAACCCCGGCCGTGGCTGTGGTGTACAGGTTGACGAACGGCGCACAGTTCGCGGCCAGATTGACCTTCGGCGTGCCGCCAATCTGGACCCAGCCGACGCGCCCGGTCCCGATGGACGTTTGCGCGAACGCCACCCGGTTCCCACTGGAGCGGGCAACGCCCGTGGTCAACATGGTGGCGATGTTCGTTTCGCTGATGACGCAGGCCGCAAAGGTGGAGAGGGCCGAGGCCGAACTTTCCACCAAGACCGCCTGCGCCCCATCGTTCAAGTCGATGGTCGTACCCAGCGCAAACGGCGCATCGCCCGCACTCGCATAGGTGGCCGTCAGATTGACGCCCCCGTGATTTTTCGGAAATGGCATGGTTGCATTCTCCTTCTTCCTCGGTTACGGCTTGACCACAGCTTGCAGCTTGCGGTTGGAGCAGGTCAGGTTGCCCATCCACAGGATCGGCACGACTTCGCCGTCCTGATTGACAGGCTCCTTCTTCTCCATCGTTTCGAGATCGGCGTCCCGATGCGTCACCAACTTGAGATAGTTGGTGTTGATGAAATACATCCGGCTCGCCGTGATCCCGCTGTTGCCGTCATACAGCACATCGGCATTCTTGTACTTCAGCGCGATGAACCCGCCGTCCGCGCTCGATTGATCACTGTACCGCTTGAGCGAGACCTGCGAATTCTCGTACATCGAGTACCAGGTGTTGTCCATCACGATCAGGTCCGGCTGATCGCTGGGACCGCGGTCAATGCTCAGCCACACCGGGAGCATCACGCTGCCCTCGATGGTCGTCGCACTGATCGTCACGCTCTGGTCAGACAGGTCAAAGACCGTGTTCTGCCAGAACGACCACACGTTGGCGTCGATGCCCCCGATGGTGTTGGTGTTGGTATCCGCGATGATCGCGGACAACCCACCGATCTGGTTGGACAGTGCACCGTTGGAGTACAAGTCGCTCGAAAAGTTGTTGTCGAACGTCCGCATGGCGTTTTTCATGCGGGCCGCCACCAGCTTTTCGATTTGCGATTCGCCGCTGTTAATCCGCAGTTCGCGACCAGACGCCACGACATGAATCGCGATCTGCTTCCATTGATATTCCGCGGCGCTCAACACATCCGAGGCGCTGATGTTGAGCAGATCCCAATCGGAATACCGCTGATAGGTGCTGTTCGCCGCATAGTCCAACGGCTCCACGATGGAGAGGCCGCCGTCTTCCGTGCGGTAGTTGCCCCGCTTGTACATATACTTCAGCAGAGCGTTCCGGTTCGTGAGGTTGTCCTTGAAGCCCTTTTTATGCTTCCGAAAGGTCGTGGTGACCAGTTCGGTAAAGGTGCTATTGGCTGGCATGGGTGACTCCGTTCAGGTTATGAGACACGCGCCTTGATCTGCCGGTGCGTCTCTCGAATGGTGTCCTCTAACGTCCCGAGCGGCTCTGTCGGAGTCCGGCCCGCATCACTCGCTTTCACGTTCACGCTCGCCGCGCGCTTCTTTGGGAGCGCGTCCAGCCGCGCGGTTTCCTTGAGCTTGGTCTCGTGCTCTGTCAGGAGCCGGGCCTGCTCTTTCGCTCGCGTGACCGGATTGGCCCACACGGCTTTGTCGTAGGCGTCCTGTAAGGACAGACCCTGCATCACAAAGGCCGCAATATCATCCGCCACTTCGTCAAAGTACGGATGCGCTTTGGTATCCGACGCGAACGTTTCGACATCCTTCGTGGCCTTGGTGCGGGCCTCCTGCAAGGCGGCCTGCTGCTGCGCCACGAGGGTCTGTTCCAACATCTGCATCTTCTCGGTGATGTGCTGAAGAGCGGGATCGGGCGGTGTGGCCGGCGCGCCGTTGGCCTGGCCGGTCAGCGCCGCCAGATCAATCCCGTAGTTCTTGAGCAACGTCTTGGCGAGTTCGATCTTCTGCTCCGGCGTGGAATAGCGGAGGTTGTGATCTGCCGTGAGCAAGCTCCGCACCGCCTGGATGGGGCCGATATTCAATTGCCGAAGCGTCTGCTGGAACGGCGTCAGGTTCTCCTCGAATTCCTTGGCCAGTTGCGCCTTCGTCTTGTACTGCTCCAACCCGTCCAGCATTTGCTTTTCGCGGGTCTGCCAGTATTCCTGCACCTGGCGCGGCGTCAGACCCCAATACTCGTGCATCTCCTTCGGCCACGACTTCGGGACCTCGAACGGCGTCAGTGCCGGCTCCGTGGCCGGTGCGGCAGTCTCTACAGCGGGCGCGGTCTCGTCCGCCGCTGTCTCCTGTGGTCCAAACACCGCCGCCCCGATTCGATCACTCATCGCATCAAGGGTGTCGCCCTGTTCTGCTGCCCCGTTCTCCATCGGTCCTCCTTAAAAGCAAAAAAGCCATCGCCGGACCTTACAGGCCCCACGATGGCTATTGACTCCGTGTGTGCTGGGAGTGTTAGCGGTTCTGTCGCTCTACGTCGTTTTGTCCAGCAACTCCTTCAACTTCCGGCGCAAGCCGTCCAGCATGCGCAAGAGATCAATGATCAGCTTGCGATCCTGCTCCGTCATGAACGGATGACCTCACAGCCGGCCCCCTGCTCCACGACTTCCGAGTAGAGTTTGGCCCGCTTCGCGGTCGGCATCTTGGCGATGGCTTCGGTGACACTCTCCTCGACCGCGGCCTCTAGTTGCCGCTGCGACTCCTCACGCCTACGGTCGGCATCCCGCTTCATCTCCGGATCATACTCAATACAACCGTGCCGCTTCATATCTTCTGCCCGGGCGTAACGCGAGGTAATGGGCGTCCCGTCAATCGGGGAGTCGTAGCGGACCTCTGCCTGCGCAGCCACCAGAATCGGAGCAGTAAAGAGCCGTTGCGCCACGAGATCGCAGTCATCGCAGGTAACAGCCTCTTCATAGCAGGACACCGGGCATATTTTGGTCGTTATATGCTGATTCGCGCACCGATACAAGTAAGTTGGCATTAGGCGACTCCATCTACACGTATCCCGGTGAGCGTGCCCACGTTCTGCGGCCCGCCTGCCCAGGCCGCCGGGGCCAACTGCTCCGGCGTGGCCCGTTGGAGAAACATGGGCGTCAGGTTCGTGCAATACTTCGCCCGAAAGAGCATCAGGGACGGCCAGGGTGACGCCACTTCCTGCTCCGGCACATAGACGGCCCGATAGGGGTCCTTCCTGGCCTGCCGGAACAGATCATCCACATCCCCCTCGATAGTCGCTCGCCGTTCCAGAAACAACGCCAGATGCCCCCAGCCGTTCATGGCTGGTGCGAGCAATCGCCGCGCTGGCCCCAACCGCTCCGGCAGGAAGCATACGCTCAACACGCGATGTGTCCGTGACGCAAGATCCCTAAGATGGTCAACCATGCTGTAGGTCTCGTTCGGACCTTCTTCGACATACACCCGGATCGGATTCAGGACATCATTCACCGAATTCCCCCTCCATTAATAGGTGCTCACGTAGCCACTCCGGTGAATGATGAGGACACCACTCAGTATTCGTAAACCACGGCCCGCCCAGCGTATAGTGCAGGAGGCTCGCCTTCTCGTTCGGCTCGTACTCTCCCACCAGCCAGTTCCATTCGAGCGGGAGCGAGCCAATCTGCTCATCCTTCAGCCACGCAAATTGATGCAGGTCGAGACCTGGCGCGCCATTGACATACGCCGGCGTCAGCTTCTGGCACTGCGCGTTGTTGAACAGCATGACGCTGGACCAGTTCTTTCGGGCATAGGTCGTTTGCGGCTGGTCCAGAAACTTCCGCTCGCTCTTAGGTGTGTAGTGATGCTGGACCACATGGACCGCCTTGTCGGGATAGGCCAACGCATAGGGGAGCATCCACGCTACGTCATCCTTGCAGAGCATGTCGCAATCGAGAAACAGCGCATACCCCTCGTATCCGCTCAAGTACGGCACCAAAAACCGCGTAATGGCAAACTCGGTCGAATCATACGGCCCGCGCTCGCGGGTATAAATGTCGTTTAGCGTATGCCGTGCCAGCGGCGTGATCGCGAGCGGAATGGAGCTGTGCCGCATGAGACTATGGCTCAACACGTGATAGGCCACCGGCTCCTTAGAGTCGTAGCCGATGAACACGCGAAACGGCATTATCCCAGCCATAGCACCGCCTCTTCGTCGTCCGCTTCCATCGCCTCGTGCATCCGACGGGCCGCAACCTGTTCAACCTCTGCCCTGATCTGCGCGGCTCGTTGCAAGAGCGCATGTGATTCGCCGGCCAATTCCAGTAACGCGGCGAGCTTGTCGTCGAGCGTTTCGACGGGCTTGGCCGTCACGGCTTCTGCCACCGCTTCAACCGGCTCCTGCGGATGGAGCAATTCGTAAATCGTCTTTTCCATCTCCTTGAACAGATCGGGTTGCGGCTCGATCCGCTTCCGCTTGCGCCGCTCAATCCCGCCACCACGAACCACCACGGCAGGTGGCGTGACGCCATCACCGCCCCACGAGGACGCCCAGGCCGTGCCCCATGATGTGCCCCAGGACGATGCCATTATGGACCCCACTCACTACCGGCCTGCCCGTTGCCAGTCACAGTGACATCGTTCACGGATTGGATATTCGCGTCCACTTGGTTGGCCACGGTGAAGGTCAAGCTATCGGTCTTGGCCTTGATGGCCGTGATTGAGGTATTGTCAGGGGCCGTATAGCCAGCCGACGCGAGCCGCGAGGAGACCGTGGTATCCAGGTTGTCGAGGTTCGGTGCCCGAGCCGCCGTGTAGTTATCATCCAAGGTCTTAATGCGTTCGTTGATCGAATCCGCCGTCGGCCCGACCGGGATGGCCGTATTGAGCGCTGCATCCACTTCGGCGTTCACACTTGCCTTCATCGTCGCGGTCAGGTCACCGTTCGTCGGCGCGTTCGTCAGGTTCGTCACGGTCGGAATCACGTTGTTGGTCCCGGCGTAGCCCGTTCCGTCAAAGAAGGCCTCGGCATTGTCTGCTGCTGTCGCGTCCCCGCTCAGTTGCGTCACATTGACGTTCGCCACGCCAGCAGCTTGCGAAATCGCCGATCCACCAATATGTGAGGTGTTCACTTCAGGCCGTCCACCAGAGAATGTGCCAGCCGCGCCACCATAGGCGGTCACATCGACGTTAATATCTCCCGTTTCCTCTGGGTAGAACACCAACACGGTCGTCTTGGCCCCCGCTGTCCCGGTCTTGACCATCACGGCCACACAATCGGCGTTCATTTCCGTTGCGGTCAGATCCAGATAGTAGATCCCAGAAGAGGTCGCAATTTCCGTGGCTTCATTCGTGCAATCCGCAAAGGCCCCTTGATCTTTGCTGACTTCGCTGTCCAGCGTGGCCGCACCCGTCACCAAGTCGCCATCGGCGTCATAAATCGGGAACACTGCCCGGAATGCCGTATTCTTGATCGGGACCGGTCTTGCGTCAGTACTCGCCATGACAGCTTCCTACCATTGCCGAACACGCCAGGGTAGGCCTGATCCGCCTCCCATAAATGGCACACCGGCCAACCGTTTCATGTACGGTTGCCCCGTCGCCGCTGCGGCTATCACATAGGCGCTCTCATCATCGCGTAGCGGAGACCATGGAAGAGGCGGACCATCCGCACTCGCCACTGTGCCATTCACGGTCCACGATTTTCCATTCCCGCTGAAATCGGTCGCTCCATCCGACGTGCCCCACATCGGCCAGTATCCATGCAGGCTATTCGTCAACACGGGGAGGTAGGACCATCGTTCAATTTCTAACTCAGCTTGCGTCAAGACCCGATCCCACACCTTCACGGCGGCAATCTCCCCATCGAAGGGTTCAGAAAACGTATCGTCAAACAGCGTCAAGCTAGACGGCGTGAATGATGCCGGACCAGTGAAACTTTGCGTAGACAATGAGGCGCTGCCGAACGCCGCCCCATATCCGATCAGTTGCCCGGCTCCCGACCCCGCACAGGTCATCGCGGCAAAATACCACCAATTCAGCGATACCGTCAGAATCGAGGACGACGCACCGCCAAAGTCTCCAATGATCAGCCCTTGCGACCCATCAATCTGGAGAAAACTCCCGTCAATGGTTGAGTCTGTCAGTGTCGCCAATGACTGGAAACCTGCCCCTAAATCGGTCCGTTGTTGAAACCACAGGCTGACAGTAAAGGCATTGTAGGCCGGCAGGCTTGCCGTCCGTTGATAGTAGTCTCCGCTCGCATCAGCACGAATAGCCATCGTTAGGCGTCCGCGTACTCGAATTCCAGGCCCAACAGTAAGAAGTTCCCCGCATAGGACGTGCCGCTGGCGTCAATCGCGAGATAGCCGAGCACCACATCATCCACGGCATAATCCCCAGCCGTTAAGGTAATGCTCGATTCAATGAAATCTTCATCACTATGACCAGTCCCGCCAGAGCCGATGGTGGAGGAGACGGTTTGCTCGGCATCATACGCCCCGTCTGCCGCCTCATTGTTGGCGACAGCGCGCTTGCGGAACGAAAAGCCGAGCGTGTCACTCGCTCCTGGCGCACCGTCAAGGACACCACGGATCACCAGCTTAGGCGTCCCAACATAGTTCTTCGGAATGGAAAATCGGCAATACACTCCCTCATCCGCTCCACCGTCCGCCATCACCCAACACTGTTGTTTCCCTACTGAGGGGTCAGCCGCAGCGGTAATCTGATCTCCCACTCGGCTGGTGGGAACGCCAGCATCCTGTCCGGTGATCGTGACGCCCTTGCGTAGCGTGGCCATACTTACCCCCCAATCCCAAACTTATATTGTAGCCAGGCACGGCCAATCTTTCGAGCAAGGGCATTCGTCGTCGGTATACCGAGCGCACTGTCAATGTTAGCCTTGAGTGCCGCCCTATTGTTCTCCAAAAATGTCTCAATGGCCTGAAACGCGGCCAACAGTTGCGGCTCAGACGGCAAGTTCGGCAGCGCCTTCAACTCCTCCTTGCCGAACCCGCTTCGATACAGCGCAGACCGCAAATCGTGATATTCTGATGCTCCAAGTATCGCCATGTCGCTCCTTTAGGCTACGCGCTCCTCGACCGCCTCAATCCGCCCGTCCTGCCCACGAATCGCCCGCTTCAGGCGCGGCTTCGACAAGGTACCCGTGATCGCCTCCAACATCTGCTGATGCTGTTGCGATTGTTGCGCCACAGCCTGCACCAATTGCTTGACCATGTCCTGCATGGCCTTGATCCCGGTGCCCAAGGTCTGATCGGCCTTCTGATTGACCACGTTCTCGGTCTTGAATCGCTGATTCTCGAGTTGCGCCTTCTTCTGCTGGAAGCCCAAGCGCTCACCCTCCACCTGCGTTTTCATCTGGAGTTGCGTTTGCGCGGCCTGATGCTGCATCTGCATTTTCTGTTTCTCGATCTCGAGTTGCATTTCCCGAATCTGCAACTCCATCTCACGCTGCTTCTGTTGCATCTCCACCTGCATGGCCTTCTCTTGCACGGCCATCTCGGCTTGCTTCTGCTTAAACTGAATTTCCTGCTCGGCCTGCTTCTGTTGGGCCTGAATCTGCTGTTGCGCGGCCTTGCCGCCATCCCCTTCCGGCTGGGGGGGCTTCATCGCCTTGATGTAGTCCTCAATCTCCTGACCGTACCGAAACCGGCGCGCCACGAACAACAGCAACGCCTGTGCGGCCTCAAACGGCATGACGCCCTTCGCCACGAGCGGGCCGAGCCCGTTCAACACTTGCCCCAGCCCGCCCATGAGTTCCGCAATCGCCTTCTGATCCTCGGCGGCCTCCGGGGCAATGGTGCTGTTGGTTTCAATGTCGATTTTATAGGCGCGCTGCATATCGTCGCGCATGATCTGAAGAATCTGTTCCCAGATCGGTGATTGCAGGCGGGCCACCAATTGCGGATCAGGCGGCTGTCCGGTCGCCTGGGCGGCCATCACTTGCTGTTGAAGCAGTTGCGCTTGCTGTTGGGTCAAGAACGGGAGGCCCGTCACATTGGCCCAGGTCTCCACCGAGAATTTCGTGGCGGCCAGCTCCAGCATCATCCGCAACAGGTCCCGCGCATAGCGCTGCACGTCGGCTTGCAACCGCTGAATCCGCAACCCGCCCCACTTGGCTTTGAGATCCTGCGCCGTCGCCGTCTCACTGGCCTTCGTGGAGCCTCTGAGAATGTCGGAAATGCCGGTAATTTCGTAGATGACTTGCTTGCAAGATTCACGAGCTTGGAACAGTTGCACCAGGACGGCAATCAACTGCTCAATCGGAATAAACCAAATGGCATTCTCAAACCCTTTTTCCGTGGCGAGCGACGAGCCCACTTCGGCGGGGATCAACACGTTATCATCCGCCTCAAACACCTTCCCGAGACTATCGCTGATGCTCCCGTCATAGACCCCGCGCGCCTTAATGGCCTCGACAATGCGATTGATGCGCTGCGTGATGCGATTCAGTTCCTTGGCCTGGTTTTTATACTGCTTGTAGGGGGCCGTCGGCGTGAGCGAATGCGTTTTGGCAATAAATTGCAGCGGACGCGGGCAGTTGAAGAAGCCGGTGAGCCCGAGCGGATCGTCCTGCTCACCCAACATCGCCTCTTTATAGTTCGGCGACACATAGCGAATCTTCTTCCCGCCCGCCTTATCCCAAATCTGATAGAGACAGGCCCGCTTTTGGCGGCCCGTCTGTTCGGCTTCCTCGCCCCGCTTCTTCCCTTCGCCGTCGTCCTCTTTCTCCTCCGTCGTATATTTCAGCTTGTTCGCGTTCGCCTGACCGATGAGCGGGACCGCTTCCTCCTTGGTCACATAAAATTCATAGGCGATCCACGGCACGTTCTTCCACTTCTTTGCATAGCCAAAGTAGACCCGGTTCCAGGTGATGGATTCTGGGCAGACCGTCTCCCATTGGGCATACTCCGCCGCCTCCTCCCCGGGCGGGTCCTCATCGTCCTGTTGTGGCGGGCGCGGCTCGGCCAATGTGCCGAACGCGGCGTCATACTTGACGGTCGTCACCCCGCGGCCCGGCAACAGCGCATCCAGCACCCCGGCCATCATGGCATCGTGGAACGATTCGTAGCCTTCGACATTCGTATCGGTCAGATACTCCAACATCCGGCGTCCGGCATCGGCCACATGCTTCCCGAGCGGGTCATCATCCTTGAACCGCCGTTGCACGACGGGACGCGGCTGAGCGGAGTAGAGGGCGGGGAGCAAGGTTTCTGTGTTGCTGTAGAGTATATTGAACGGGACTTCGTCTGATTCGTCAGCCTCGTACATCTTCAAGACGAGTTCGCCCTGCTTGCGGTACTGGTTCTCCCGCTTCCGGCAGGCTTGGATTTCATCCAGCCAGAACTGCACGACCGCTTTTTCGTCTTTGGGTGGTCTGGCCATTAGGTAATCGTCACCCGCGCCTCTCCGGTGGACGCCACCGACCAGCCGCCGATCTGGCTATCACCTGGATCAACTGCCGCCGTGGACACCCGCAACGCCCCATCCGCCCGAAACCGCAAGGCCCCGTTGCGGACATCTGACCCGGCGACCGCTTCCGTCGTGACATATAACCGCCCATCGGCGTGATAGGCGAAGTCGGTCAACAGCGCCGCGCCAGGGACTGCGGCAATGCCCAGATCCTCCACGTAGGGCTGCCCCGCTTGGGCACACGCCAAGCGGCCAATGAACACCACCGTGCCGGGGACACCAGCCGCCCCATTGAGACACGTCAACGCCCCATCATCCGCAAAGAGTTTGGCACCAATGGACACGCTCATACGAAGCTCCGTTCCTCCCGCCACTGCCGGCGTTTCCGCAAATGGGCGTCGGTCAACTTGCCGAAGCCCGTGCGGGTCGTCTGCCGTTCCCCTAAGGCCAGGATGCCGGACCACGGCTCCACCGCCTGGGTCGCCGGCTTCGTCTGCCGCCAAGAGAGGGACAGGTATCGCCACGCATCCGCCCCGTGCGAGGCCCAATCGTGAAAGGGCGCATCGGTAAACTTCTTCTTCTCGTCGTCCCACTCCCGGTGATAGTGCCGAAGCGCCCGCAAGCCTTCCGTACAGTTGGTCTTGTGAAACCGACAACGGGGAAACGTCGCCCGCCCCGCCTGAATGCCCTCCTGCACGTCCAATTTCGGCGCAATGGCAAAGCGGCCCAAGCCCGGATCGCCCTTGGTGCCCTCCTGCAACTGCTGCAAAATCGACTTGCCGCCCATCCCCAATCGCCGCGGGCGCGCATCGTGCGGCAACCAGTGGGCAGCGTACCGGATGCCCCACTCATCCCGCTTGCTGTTCAAGACTTCGATGTAGAACGGAATATCACGTAGGGAACTCGCGTGATAGCCGATAACATCCAATTCGTGTCCGTTCCACTGATAGAACCAGATGGCCGTATCGTCCGTGCGCCCCAAATCCCAACCGGTATACACTGGCTCGTTGGGATTGATGGGAAAGTCCAGAATCCTCCCGCGCTGATCCAGCTTCGTCAGGCAATCGCCCCAGATCGAACCCGGGATCGCGGCATCGAACGAGCACCAATACTCCTGCAAGTAGAGGGCGTGTCCGTAATCCTCCCCATAGAGCGCCTTCAACTCCCGCTCAATACTCTCCAACTGCTGTTCGGAAAACACCCCCGTCTGACCAGCGGTCAACGCCTGATAAAACCAGCCCTCGGTTTCCTCCGCCAAGGTGCAGTAATCGCGGAAATGGTTGTCGCCCTCCGGCGTACTGTTGAACACCACCCAACCGCCGTTTTCCTCCAAAATGGGCATCAGGTACGCCCAGGCGGAGGGGTTGGTCTTCGCCATTTCGGAAAAGATCAAGCCCACCGGAGGTGACCCTACCAAAGCCTTGAAGTTATCGGCCCCGACCAACTGAAACGTGGATCCCGCCTGCCCAGGATGCGCCTTAAAGTGAATCGTCATGGTCTGATCGAGCGTCCGATCACGAATCGCCTCCGGAAACGCCTCATCTATGCGGCGCTTCCCGGTATGCGGATTGACGGCGTCCCACATGGCTTTCCGGGCCTGTGCGTACTCCGGCAGCATGTACCAGTAGTTGCCCGGCTTCTCGAACGCCGCACAGGCCACGTGATGCAAGCAGACTTCATCCTTGCCGCTCCGCCGATGCCAATTCAGCACCGCCCGCGTCCCCCCATCCCGTAAATAGGACCAGGCCGGCACCTGATAGGGCCGCGGCTTCCAGTTGTACGGCAGGCGCAGGGTGGTGTTCATGAGTGAGTGACTCAAGTGAGTCAACAAACGCACCAAATTAGGTCGCCGCCAACGCCGTCCGCACCGCTGTCGCTTGCGTGGCGGCATCATCCGCGGCGGTGGTATTGATCAACCGCACCCGGCCCTTGTAGTTCTCCCCGCCCGCCACCAGCCACTGCTGCTGTGTGCCCTGCGACGGCTCATACGCTCGGAGCACTTGGGGGTCCAACGGCTGTGTCCCTAATGCGGTTTGTAAGGCTGCTGCAGTGATGGCCATGGATTAGGTCTCCTTTTTCTCTAGCAGATTGATCATGCCGGCCTCTTACGCTCGATGAGGAAAACAGCAACTTGCTTGCGGCCTATCCCGTGAATGCCGTATGGGCAGTCCCACATCAGCACCTTGCGGAGACGGTAGCCCCCATGCCATCCCACATCTACCCCGCCGTGGGAAATGCGTAACCCCTTCGTTGCAGACTCTTCCGCGACGCACTCCCCCGTCACATCCTCCCACACCTCTTCAGGGACGGGCTCATACTTATCTTTCCTGATCTTCATGGCGACTCCACTATCGGTGGTCGGATATGTCTAGGCCCATGGCGTCGGAGTCCTCAACAGCCGCCCCCGCCTCCGGCGAAGTACCCCCGGCCTCCCTGCCTGATAATTCGGCTGGCAAAACGTTAGGTTGCCTCACCAACCTGACTGAATGGTTTACTCTGAACCATTCACAGCCTTTGCTGGAATATCAATAGGTTGCGTGCCACAGGAGCGATCAACCACGATTGTGACGCTGGAGACGGCTGACGGCGCAGCGCCATACTCTCTGGGCCGTCTCCTCTCGTAGTCCATCCGCGTGAATCGGCAACGCTCTCTAGCCCGCGCGACGGTAATCTTATCGGAGGCAGTTTCGAGCGCCAAATCAGCATCAGCGATGCGTGCAGTCAGCGCTTGGGTGACCGTATCGTGGTGCTCATCACCATTGTAGGCCAGCAACCAGTGATAGAGCGTTTTCCAATGGCCAGGATAGTTAGCGGCCAACTCTGAGAGGCTGGCCCCCTCAAGGTAGCGTTGCACAATCTGAGGGAGATCAGCCTTAGTGAGAGGAGGATTAACCAGAGTCGGCAGCTCACTCATCGTGGATGCCGCTCCTTGATATGCCGTAGCAGAGCATCACGTGATCGGAGCGGCGTCATCACGCCCGCCGCTCGGCAGTGTGGGCAGATCCAAGGGCCGCGTGGGCTATCGCGATAGCGCGTCCCGATGCGGTTGAGGTAGACATCTCGGGATAAGTCATCCGGTAGGGGAGGAGTAATCTTAGCTCCTGCTCGGATTAATCCGGATTAGGAAAGCAGTAGCCTCTTATTGCAGATTGCGAGTCGATTGTCAAGACAAATTCGCCACATAGACCAAACTGCCACACGAAAATGAGGCAATAATGTAGTTAGGTCGCCGAAGGACAATTTTGTGCGGTAGGATTATCAAGCACTTATGAGCTTTCATGCTCGGCATGGCGATTGCTCTATGTATGGGCATGAGGCGCAACGAAGAAAGGGGAAACAAGATGGACAAGCTGATGGACAAGGCGGAATGGGTGCTCGCAGGACTCGGGATCAGCATCGTACTCTATTTGGTATCAATTTTCGTGATCGCGTTGATAGGTAAGTAGCCCACCTAGCGCCCGCCCGTGGGCCTGGTACGCGGGAAGGAGGGGAGCATGGAAACGATGAAAATTGGAGAATGGAAATTGGCGGATGTGGGGTATTGCACTGACTGCGGCGCGCACGGACCTACCTACCGGCAGCCGTGGCGAGGCGTCGTGCTCTGTGAGTCGTGCTGGCTTATCGACACCTCAAATGAGAATGAGGAGGCATCATGAGATCAGAAACATGGACAGAGCAGTTGGGTCACCGTTCCCGACGCCCCTGGTGCCTGGTGACCCACGGAGGGAGGGTCTGTCGGTTCAACGGGGACAATATCCCCGGGATTCTCACGGTAGTCGGAACGGACTACCGCAAAGACGGTAAGTGGTCATCGACTACTTACCGCTTGGCGGTGGCAGACTCCGCCCAGTTGATCACTGGGCATATGGGATGGGAAACCGGGACCTTTCGCGAGGGGTTGCGAAAGTCCCTGCTCGCGCCCCCTCTAGATCGATGGTCCGATCTCGCAGCGGCCCTGGGCGTTTCTGTCCAGGCCGTTCAGCAGCTCATCCGGCCCTGGCTGCCGGATGAGGCCGCGGCCCTCGACCGGATCGAGGAGCAAATGGCGGCCCTAGAGAGGGCCGAGGAAGCGGCGGCCAAAGAGGCCGTCACGGTATCATTCGCGTTCGGCTCGCCTACGCGAGCCGAGATGGCAAAGGGGTACTGGGTATCACCCAAGCCTGTCCCGGGCCATCCGGGCGTGTCTGTAGCCCTTCGCGACCCAGACGCGGGCTGGGCCACGGGCAACGTGGTCCTTGTTGGGGCCACGGGCGAAGTTCTCCGCGTGACCCACGCGAGTGGGTATCACGGAGGGACTGTGTCTGTCGCGGTAAGTTTTGTGGCCCGCTAAGCCGCGGGCCGATGAGGAACGGAGGGATAAGACGATGATTTATCTCATGAATTCAGCCGTCATGCCAGCCGGGTGCTACGGTACCTACCGCTATAGCCCGGCCACCCTGGACGATCTGCGGACGGTCGTTCAGGGCGAGTATCAGTCCGCGATCGGGTATCCGCAAAACGCGGACCTGATCGAGAAATGGACTGGGATTCGCGTCCCGGTCCAGCGGATCGAGACAACGT
>CAZBOT010000019.1:0-34478 GCA_964493575.1 uncultured Candidatus Saccharibacteria bacterium
AGGTCGGCGAGGATGACGTTGGCCATGACGTTGTTCATGTGCACGGCCGGCGACAGCGCGGTATTGTGCGTCGGCACCATGCCGTCGCCGGCGAGATACAGCCGTGACTCCGACGACACGGCGATGCAGCGCACCGGCACCGACTTGACTGGGGTGATAGCAACGATCTGCCGCGTCTGCGAACGCTGCGCGGCAGATGGCGGTTTCCGCAGCCGCGCCTTTTTCCGCGCGAGCCGGAAGACGGGCTTGTCAGCGTAGGCTGTGAAATGGATCGTCCATGCCGTCTTGCCCGGTTTGCCGTTGCACGTCGGCACGAACTTTCCAACCGTCGGCTTGTAGCCGAGCGAACGGACTAGCTCGAGCACGCCATCACGCAAGCCTTCGTTGGTCGTCGTGAAGGCGCACAATCCGCGCTCGGTCGCATGACCATCCGTATCCATGAGGCCCATCAGCAATTCGCGCCTCTGCGCCTCTGATGCTCGCAGGTATTCCGCCGGGATGTGCTTGTGCCCCAACAGGCCCATCTCGCGCATCTTGACCTGGATGTTCGGATTCACCGGCTCCGGTAGCGTCGACCCGGCGGTCTTCGCGCGACGCGATGCGTTGGCGCACGCGCGGCAACCCTTCGTCCCCACTTCCGATGCAGCATGGCCACGGATACAGGTCATGCCGTCCCGCTTGATCTGGAAGGTGAAGACGTTGTTCCGCCTGTCCTTCGTGGGCACCCCGCATCGCACGCCAGCGGCGTTCAGGCCGACTATGATCTCGTTCAGATCCTCGCCGCCAATGGAGACGCGCGCCGAAGCAGTGTGTCCGTCGCCCAGCCATACGCCGAGCGCATAGGGTGCTATCGGCAGATTCGCCACTGGCAACTGCAAAGCGCTGGCGACAGGAATCGAGTGATTCGCGTCGCCACGGGTGCGCTCCTTCAGCGTTGCAAGGATCTTCTCGGTCGTGCGCACACCGGGGTTTCCGCGCATCACGGTGAACCACAGGTGCTCGGCGTCCGCCACGATCTTCGTGCCGTCGGAGAAGGCGACCTCGTAGCACTTCCGATTGAGCTGTACAGGCGTTGCGCCCATGACGATGCAGGCCCGGCCCTTCTCGTCGAACACCTCGTCGCCGACGTTGAGATCCCCCATCGTCTTCCATCCGGTCGGCGTCGGGATCGGCGTGTCGAGCGCAAGCGCCTTGCTGATCTTCCAGGCGCGCAGCGTCCAGTCGTAGACCTTGCCCGGCATCGTCTCGGGGCGCGAGCCGAAGGTCGACCTGATGTCGTTCCAGATCGCCGCCGGCACCGCCTTGCCGGCGAGTTCGCCGTAGGCCCGCAGGTTCGTGCCGGGGATCTTCGTGGACGGCACCTTGACCCATTCGTCCGGGGCGTAGGTGCGCAGGTTGATGTAGCCGGACTTGCCGTCGTGCACCGTCTCGCCCGCGGCCTCGAGCGCCTCCGGATCCCGGCCGTACTCGTTGGCCACCCAGCGCAGGAACTTCGCGTGCTCGATGTCCTTGACCGCGTGGAGCACGGTCTTGGCGAAGGCGTACCGGACTTCCTCGATCTCGCCCATGCGCTCGCGCTCGGCCTTCGTGAAGTCGCGGTACATGCCGACCTTCGTGGCGGTCGGCTTGCCCATCCAGCGCGCTTCCCAGACGCCGTCGTTGCGCCAGCCGGCCAGCTCGGGCGGCATCGGTTTGCCGACCGGGACATAGCGGACCTCGGCGAGCTTGCCGTCGGCGCGCCGGCGCTCGAACCGGGTGAACTTGTCGCCCGCCGTGACCTCGTCGGCGTAGCGCATCAGCCGGTCCTGGTCGATGTCGTGGCGCAGGCCGCGGCCCTTGAACGTCTCGGCACGGATCTTCGCCCGGGCCTTCCAGTGCACGCCGTCGGCGCCGGTGGATTCGGCCTCGTGCTTCGTGTAGCTGCGGTGCAGGTAGGCGTACTCGTTGCGCTCGAAGGCTTCTTCGGACAGCAGTCCGGCACGCACGGCCGCCCGGCCGAGTTCGTGCACCATCTCCTTCATGCGCTGCATGACGGCGCGCGAGTCCTCGGGCAGCGCGTCCATCATCGCCCGCTCGGCCGCCGCGTCCGGGCGCTCGGTCATCCACTGGTAGGCCACTCGCGACTGCTCGCGATCGAGTCCGGCCAACAGGTCGATGATCGACTTGGCGCCGCGCAGTTGCTTGTTGATCGCCGCGCGCGTGGCGTCGCGCACGTCCATGTAGGGTTCGTCGAGCCCGTAGTCCGACACGAGCCCCTGCTTGACGGCCTCGGGGGTCGCGCGGCCCGCGGCGCGAATCAGGCGATCGTAGATCGGCCGCAGCAGCTTCTCGGACAGTGCCTTGCCGCCGACGCCGCGCAGCAGGGTGTCGATGGGACCGACCCGCGGATCAGTCGGTGGCGGCGAGGCGGCGGCCTGGCGCCGCGAGAACATCGGCATCCCGCGCGCCGCCCGCTCGCGCAGGGCGGGGGTGATGTCGAAGCCGGGTTGCTCGGCCATGCGCGAGCGTTCACCGTCCGGCCCGATGACGATGCCCTGCTCGTTAACGGACCCTGGTGCGCGGGCGGGGGTGTAGACGTCCACCGTCGTCAGCGCCGGCCCGCCCACCTTCTTGAGCACGTCCTTGAGCACCTTCGGCACGATCTGGTCGTAGAAGCCGCGCATCCCGTGATCGCCGACCCGAAGGTCGAGGCCGCTGAACGTGCCGCCGTTCTTCGCACTGGCCGCCTGGATGCGCTTGGCCGCCGCTACGACATCCGGGCCGGCCTTCACGCCGTTGTCGGAGAACTCCTCCGCCGTCAGGAGTCCCTCTGGCGTCTCGAAGGCGTAGTCCGCCACGTCAGGCCGGTGCTTGATGCCGTGCCTCGCCAGCAGCGCCACATCGTCCTTGTTCGCCTCGGCGCCGCCGGCGATCGCCGCGCGGATCTTCTCGGCCAGGTCTTTGCCGACGACCTCGGGCAGTTTCTCGACCGGGTAATCCCCGAAGGTCCGGTTGCTCACCGCGCCGTCGCGGCTGTATCCGCCGGTGATGCGCACCGTGCCGTCGCCGTTGGCGCGCCAGCCGAGCGAGTCGATCTGGCTGCCCAGATCGAACATATCGGCCGCCTGCTCGCCACTGGCGATCGCCACCCGGTCGAACCCGTTGTCCACGGCGTACCGGATGATGCGCTTGAGCGCGAGGGCGACCCAGGCGTCGGTCTTTTCGACGAATGGGCCGCGCGCAACCTCGTCCGGCTTGCCGGCCAGCGCATTGCGGTTCTCGGCGGCGCGCATCGCCGCATCACGATCGAACGGCTTTGCCGACATGAGTCGGTCAGCCTCCCTCGACCACCAATCGTAGTCATGGCCGTCGATAAACCTATCGGCGGTCTTGAACCCCTTCTTCCTGCCGCGCTGCGCCCAATCGCTCTGCATCTCGTTCACGAACAGCACGCGCTTGCCGTCGGCGTCGGTGCGCTCGTCGATGCGGACGTGGGCGAGGACGTTGGGTTGATTCCAGTGGTTGGACTGGAATTTCACAGGCTCGATGCGCGACTTATGAATCACGCCAGCCTTGCGCGCGGCTGTCGCGTCACGTTCGTCAATGAGACTGTTGCGTTGCTCCCATAGCCTGTTGTATTCGCCGCGCGATCCGGCGTCGCGGGCCACGTCGATGCGGCGATCAAGTTCGGCGATCTGCGGCTCATAGTGATCGAACACCGCTTTGCGACCCTCGGCGATGCGGGCGTTGTTGGCGGCGTCCGGCTCGATCACCTTCTGCGGCAACGTCAGCAGCAGTTCGCGGTAATTCTCGGCCTGGCCGGGCACGCGGTAGGTGCCGAACTTCGGCTCACCCGGCCCCCTGCCTTCGCGCGTGTCCATCAGGTCGTAGCCATGCTCGGCAATGAAGTCGGCGAGCTCCTCATCGGTCGGGTTGTCGATGCCGTCGGCCCACATCGCTTCGCGCGCGAGCCGCTCCATCTCGGCCCGCTCGGTCCACGACTCGCCCAGGATCGTTTCCTCGACCCGCACGCCGTTGGCGACCAGGTACTTGAGGACCGCGTCCTTCGTCACCTTGCCCTGTTGCAGCGCCAGCCACTCCTTGACCCCGCTCCACTCGATTTCGTCGGGCTTCACGCCCTTCTTCGTGAGCGAGTCGATCTGCTGGATCCACGACTGCGCCGGCTGCGACTTGGCGTTGATCGCGTCGATCTGGCGCTCGAGCTCGGAGTAGAAGACCGGATTGCGGTTGGCCGAGCGCATCAGGCCGGCCTCTCCGGTGCCCACCTCCGACTCGGCCGCGCGCGCCGTGATGTCGGCAATGATGTCGCGCACCGCATCGAAGTCCGAGTACAGCGACTTCACCTTCGGCGATTCCCGGTCGCCGGCCAGCGCCATCCGGATCCGCAGCACGAACGCCTTCCACTTGGCCACGATCCTGCGAAACAGCGACCGCTCGCGCGCGGCCAGACTCTGCCAGAACGCCGGATCACGCCACGCCGCGCCCCAGGTGTCGGCGAAGGTTTCCTCCCAGCCGCCGGCACGCCGCACGGCCTCGGAGCGCCCGGCGAGATTCGGATCGTCCGAGCGTTCCACGGCGTAGGCGTTGGCCGCGCGCGCGTTCAGGTAGGGCCGCGCGGCATCGACAAACTCATCGTAGAGGTCGGGATTCGACCGCTTCAGGTGGTGCAGGAACTCGTGGCCGACGACCTGGTGGAACGGGTCGGTCGCGGTGGTGCTCACGAAGACCCGTCGGCCGCCGATGTAGATCCCGTTGAACTGGAAGCGCCCGGCGAGTTTCTCGTCTCCGGCGACGAAGACGACGTCGACCCCGAACATTCGTCCAAGTGCTCGTGCCGCATGAGCAGCAAGGGCGTCAGGCACTTGCGCTGCCCGCAGCCCGTCGATGCCGTGCTCGAGGCTCGGGTTGCCGCCGGCTTCCGCGCGGAGCGCCGCACGAAGGGCCTCAACAGCATCACGATGAGATTGGCCAACCGTTCCACGTGGAGCATCCTGCCCCGCAGTCTGCCCCGCGTCAACGGTGCGGGCGAAAGGCTGCTTGGTGCGACCTCCGGCCAGCCACGCCTTGAAGTCGTCCAGGGTGGTCCGGGTGATGGCTCCCAGCCCCTTCCAGCCCTTCGTGAACGCCGCCCGGTACGCGCGCGCCGCGCCGACCTGGGTGCGCCAGCCGAGCATGACCTTGTGCTCGTCGAAGCTCCCGTCGGCCTTGTTCTGGTCGATGACGAACACCGGGCCGTCGAAGTCCTCCGGGGTGCCCTCGCGCACGAAGACGTCGACCTGGTCGCCGTCCTTGCCCTCGGTGCGGCGGAAATAGCCGTAGTGGGCGGGCAGCGCCGGCCACTCCGGGCGCCGGTGCGAACCGGCCGGGTTCTCGATGGATATGTCCAGCCCGGCCACGCGAAGATGGCCCTTCGGGTAGTTGCCGGCTTCCTTCTGCGGGTCGGTCGGCTCGGGCAGCCCGTTCAACGGCGACGTAGCCGCTTCGTGCGCGGCGGCGTCGGTCTTGTGCGAGAAACGGATGTCGGGGCGCCGAAGGTCTTGCACCAACTGCTCGGGCCGAGTTGTCCAGTCCTTAACTTCGGCAAGTCCAAGTTCAGCCCTGATAGCGTTGTACCGTTGGCGGGCTTGCTGGATCATCCGATGGATTGGCGCGTCCTTTGCGGCGGTCCGCAGCCTGTCGTGACTGTATGCGCCGCCCCACAGCCTTCCTTCGTATTCGCGTCCTTCGGTAACGAGCTTCTGCGTAACGCGCTTCGTCGAGAAACGGATGTCGGCGTTCGCGGGGTCGAACGTGCCGCGGTTGCCAGTGGCGGACTTGATCTGCTCGGGGCGGAAGGCGATGAAGTTGTCGAAGCCCCATTCTTCGGTGCCCGACGGCCCGCGCCCGCTCTTGTACTCCGGATGGGCCGTGATGATGATGCCGTCATAGCCGCGCTTGACCAGGCGCTCCTTGAACTTCGCGGCGTCCTCGCCGTCGTACATGAACCGCTGCATGTAGCTCGCAGCCTTCATGCGGAACGGATTCTTGATCGCCAGGTAGACCGGCACCACTCGCGCACCGAATCGCTCTGCGATCCGCTCATCGGCAGAGAACCAGAAACCATCGACCTGGCTGTTGAATCCCTGCCCGGTCTTGGCCTTTGCGTCGCTGAACTCCGTGAAGTCTGCGTTCGTCCCGTGGTACACGACCAGCGGCTTGCCCTCGGCGTCGACCACCTTCGACCCGGCGAACCACCGCTTGAAGGCGTTTGAGAGCGAGAACATCGGTATTTCACTCGCAGTTCCGCCTGCGCGCCGCGAGGAACCGATCTCCACGAATCTCCGCGCCGGGAGGATGAAGTTGGCGATAATGTCGGCATCGGAGAGCCGCAGGTTCAGCCCGAGCCTGCGGAGCCAGTTGCGGATCATCGCGACTGCCGCCTTGACGAAGCCCGCCTCCGGCTGTGCCTGCGCCATGACGGCCAGCACTTCCTCGGCCGCGATCAGCCGGTTCTCGGCGGTGTTCTCCAGCCCGTACTGCCTGAGCTTGGCCGCGACCTCATCGGGCTTGGCGCGCGCAACCTGCTCGAGCACGGCCGCGAGCCGGTCGCCGAACACTCCGCGCAGCCCGTAGTGGCCGAGCGCCTCGTGGGCGAGCGCAGTTACCACGTCGCCCGCGTCCGTCAGGTGGTCCGCCATCAGGAAGATGCCGGCTTCGGTGTATACGGCGCGCACGTCTCCTGCGGCGCCTCCGGCGACCTGTTCGCGCCACTCGCGGCGAGCACTCTCGGGAACGCGAGGATCGTCCATGTTCGGAACGACCACGACCTCGGGGCCGTTCGCCCATGCGGCGCGAACCGCGTCGGCGATGCGAGTGACGGCGGCGACCGACTGACCGGTGGTGCCGCGGCCGCGCGACATCGCACCGCGATTTCCGTCGGATCGGCTGAACACTGGTCCGCTCGCCAGACTCTGCCCGGCTTCGGCACGCGACGTGTTCGCCACGACGTTGATCGCATCCAGCGGCGCCACGTCCACGGCCCGCAACGCGGCACCGATGTTCTCGATGGGCGGGACGCGACTGATGTCGGGCAGCGCGTCAAGCTCGCCACCGTGAACCACGACCACGGCTGCAGCCGTGCTCTCGCTCACGGCCCGGTACAGCGCACGCATCCCGCCCGTACCGCGCAGCTTGCCGAGCATCGGTTTTGCCAGCGGCACCCACGCCACGACGCGGTGCTGCGCGTCGAGCAACATCAGGCCGGGCTCCTTCGCGCGACCGTAGTAGATCGCTCCGACCCGCCTCGCCTCGGCCGGGGCATTGATCGCCGGCCCCGTGACGTTTGCCGGCGCGAGCATCCGCTCGATGACCGGAACTTCGACGTTCTCGATCGCGCCACTCATCGGGAGGTCGCGCGATTCCTGATCTGGATGGCCGTCACGCGTAACGCCCTGGTAGGCGTACTTGTCGCCCGCGACCGCCAGCAGACCCATTGGCTCGACGCCGCTGCCGCGGAATACTGCATTCAGCGCGCCATGCAAATGCCGGTCCGCGGCCGACAGCTCGGCGGTGCCCGACGGATGGTTATGCGAGAACCAGACGCGCGCAGCCCCTGGAACACGTACCGCCTCGCCGATCAGGGTCGAGGGGTATATGGCCGACTGCGTGAGCGCGCCTTTGAAGCCACCGATGACCGCCAGCGGCTTGCCGTCCTTGTCGGTGACGATGCCATCGAATCGCTCGACGGCGTTGCGATACAGGTAGCGAGTCGCGCGCGCTGCGTCACTTGCCGTCTTGATGACCGCAGCGCCTAGCGTGCGGCGCGCTTCGCCCCCGACGATGGTCCGCGCGAGGTAGTCGCCCGACGGCGCTTGCGTGTCTTGTATGGCGGCGGCGGGCTGTACGTCCCCATGTACTCCGGCGACAGCGGGTCGGGAGCGCCGATGACTTCTTCGTGCTTGCGGTAGCGGATCGCCGAAAAGGTCGGTTTCGTAGCCACCTTCCTGCGCGGTGATGCCTTGCTGTCCATCAGCGCGATACTGCGCCTGCGGTTCGTAGATCGCAACCCCAGTGTCCGTCTCGCGGGTCTGCAGCGTCGCCACCAGCTTGTCGAACGCCGCGTTGATCGCCTTGCGCTCATCGCCCGCCGGGAACGGCCGCTGCCAGCCCCACGGCGTCGGCACCACCAGATTCTCGGCCCCGTAGGTCAGGAAGTCGCTGGTGTTGCCGCGCTCGGCGATCTTGTCCAGCACATAGGACTGGAAGGCGCGCGCGGCCATCTCGTGCTGCGTCGACCAGTAATCGCTCGCGCGGCCCTGGTCGATGCTCTTGGCGGCCATCGCGAACGACGTCGGCACCTTCTTCGTCTTGACCTCGGCCGACTGCGCCTGAGCGAGCATCTTCAACCGCTGGCTGTAGTGCTCCATCTCGGCGCGAAGCCGGTCGAGCGTGCCGTCCCTCGTGGCGAGGAAGCCACTGTGGCCGCGCACGTCCTTGATGATCCGGCTCAGGGCTTCCAGCGCGTCGTTCGACCAGCGCACCCCGGACTTCCCGGCCGGCATGACCTTCGTCTCGATCGCCTCGCCGTCGACGATCTTGCGCGCGATCTCGTCGAACGCCGCCAGTTGCTCGGCGCTGGCCGGTGCGTTCTTGCGCGTGCGGTAGGTGAGCTTGGTCGCCAAGTCATCCCGGATTCGCCCCAAGTGCTTCTGCACGTCCTCGCGGGCCTTGCCAACGAATCGATCCGCCGCGTGGGTGTCTTCGACGTACTGCTCGGCCTTGCGGTACATCGTCTCGATGAGCGCGGCGTAGGCTTCACGGATCTCTGGCCGCACCCCGGAATCGCGGTACTTGAAGCCGTGCGAGGCCATGTCGCCCTCGGGCGAGTGCGTCTTGAACACCGTGTCGCCGCGGTTGTTCTTGACCCGCTCGCTGCTGGCCTTGCCGTCTTGCCGGCCGAGATAGTGGTCGAGCGCGTGCAGCCACTCGTGCGCGAGCGATCCGGCCCCGCGCATCTTGGTCAGGTTGATGACGCTGTAGTCGGGCTCGTAGTGCGCGCGCGCGCCGGTCAGGCCGCTGCCGCGCGCGCCGAACGCCAGCGCCAGCTCGCCGTTCAAGCCGATCGCCCGCGTCGGAATGCCCAGAACTTCGGCGAGGTCGGCCAGCCCGTCGAAGGCATGGTTCATGACCTCCTGACGTTCCTCCTGGCTGTTCCAGTTGCCGAATTCAATTCCTTTAAACGAAAATGTGCGGCGTAGGTCTTCTCCAGTAACGTCTTCCTTCAAGGTGCCGAATTGAGAAAGATCCCGGCTGTCTGCACTCTCTGCGGAGTCTCGTTCCAGCGACGCGCGGATCGCGTTGCGCAACCCACGTTCTGCTCGCATGCCTGCTATAGCGCGCACAAGCTTCAGGGCGCCAGCATCTGGCGCGGCTACCGATGGATCGCTGTCAACGGCAAGAAGATTGCCGAGCACCGTTTCATCGCGGAGCAAATGCTCGGCCGACAACTTCTCCCGTCCGAGGAGGTTCACCACATCAACGGGAACAAGCTCGACAACCGCCGATCGAATCTGCGGGTCATGACCAAGTGCGAGCACCGCCGTGAGCACAACCCTCTTACTTGGGACGTCAAGGCGGCGGAAATTCTCTACAGACAAGGTTCCAGCATCATCGAGATTGCCGAGAAGTTCGGCAGAAGCCGCACCAACGTACGAATTACTCTGCTGAAGAACGGCGTTCACACCGTCGGGGCTCCGCGCAAACACCGACTCAAGTGGAACATCGAACGAGCCATGACCCTTCGTGCTGAGGGCGTGAGCTACCAGCGAATCGCCGACGATCTTGGCGTCTCGATGAGCGCGATCTACGAGGGATTGAACAAGAGTGCCACGCCGTAGCGGCCCGGTGCGCCTGACCGTATCGGGTGCCGGCAGGATTTCCTCGCCGAAGCTCGTTTTCGTCTCGATGATCTCGACGGCATGCTCGACCATGTACCGCGTCGCGTCCTCGCGCGTCGCGAACTGCAGGTTCACCACCTTGACCCGCTTGCGGTCCGTGACCATGCGGGTGATCTCGTAGGCATCCGGGGCGCCCTTCGTCGTCGAGGCGAGCGTGACCCGGTGGTTGCGGGCGACCTCGGCCAGCGGGATGGCGGCCTCCGCAGCCTCCTTCGTGGGGAAGGTGTCGCGCCCAACCTGCTTGGGCTGCCCCAGCCGGTCCTTCTGGCGCTTGTCGTAGACCGCCCAACGGCCTTCCTCGGCGGCCGCCGTGCTCTTGGCGATCTGCGATACCTCGTACCGCTTGCGCCAGCCGGGCGCCTCGTCCTCGACCTTCGTCTTTCGCTGGCCAGTGGGTGAGGCCAGATCCTTGCGCGCGCCGCCGATCTTCTCACCGACGTCCTCGATCTTGCCTTTCAGCGCCGCGTTCGCGCGCGAGACGAGCGTACCCCGCGGCGCCGTGTAGATCGGGTCCGTGCGATCGTTCTCGCCCGACGCCGGGCGATCCGGGTTCACCCAGAACCGGACGGACGTGTCGGCGCTCACCTGGGCCTTGCCGTCGACGATCGGGTGCGCCACGACCAGATCGTTGCGCTGGTAGTGGACGCGGTACGGCTTGCCCTGCCCGTCGTAGATCGTGGCGCCGTCGGCAAGGTCGGAATCGCGGGTGACACGAGTCGAGGACTTCTCGGCCTGCGCGGCAGCCTTCGTCGGCGACAGAGCATCCGCGATCCGCTTCTTGTGCGATGCGCTCAGGCCGTCATTGTCCGCGATCCGCTTGAGCACCGCCTGGCGAAGATCGTCGGCCGGCACGTTCGCCTGCTTCGCCCACGCCTCGAGAGCCGGCCGGGCCTCGGCTGGATCGAAGTCGTCCTCCTTGACCTCGGCCGCAAACTGCCCGGCTAGCTCCGCGGCGTTGCTCCGCAGAGTTGCGTCGGCGCGATCGGCCTCGGTCCTGCCGTCGCGGCCGATCCCGGTGTGCTGCTGCTCGGCCTTCTTCTCCGTGAGCGCGGATTCGGTGCGCTGGGTGAGGCTCGGTCCGCGCTTCCGGCCGGCGATGAACTCGTCTGCCGAATCGGGGCGGTAGCCCTTCTCCTTCGCGCGGTCGATGCCCGCCTTGACCCCGAGAGAATCGGTGGTCTGACGAATCGCCTGCGCGCCGCGCTTGCCATCCAGCACGACCGTATCGCCGTCCACCGAGACGACCGTCATCCCGGTGTTGCGCTTGAAGTCGTTGTTGAATACGAGCGTCCCGAGCTTGTCGCCCGGCTTGAGATTCAGTTCGCGCGTCGCCTCTTGTAGCTTGGCGTCCTTGCTGCGGGCCTCGACGACCTTGCGCGCCAGATAGACCTCGTAACCGAAGTCACCGCCTTCGACGCGAGTCTTATTGAGCGCCCTCTGCTCCGGGGTGACGCCGAGTCGATCGGCGACGAAGTCCCTGACCTCATCGGAGTAGAACTTCCCGGCGTCGAGCGCGGCGCGCACCGCATCCATGATCGCCTGCTGGTATGCGTTCGGCTCGAAGCCGCGCCGCATACTGCCCTCCCAGCGATCGTTCGCACGCTCGCCTTCCGTCAGTGGCTTCCACTGGAAGGTCGTGGCGGTTTCGGGTGCCGGCGCGAGATCCATCTGCCCGCGCGCCGCCGTCTGGTCGACCGTCCGGCTCGACCCGGTGAGCGTGAAGTCCTCGGGGGGCGGCGCACCCTCGCGCCGGGCCTGCGCCTCGGCGTCGGTGGCCTCGCGCCGGAACTGATCCGGCGTGGGCGCGGTAAGGTCGAACCCTACTTCTGCGGAACCTTGATCCCGCGCCGCTGCGCCGCCTGCAGAATCACCGCCCGTCTCAAGTCCGGCGGCACCTTCTTGAGCGCCTGCGCCGCTTTCCTGCGCGTCTCCGGGCTCGAGCGCGAGGTCGATTTCTTCGTTGCGGAGTTCAGCATCTTCGTCGCTCGCAATTTGGAGTAGCGCGTTGATTTCGTCGTCGGTGAGCGCGGCGATCGCGGCCTCGGCCTCGGCCATCGCCTCCCAGTAAGCGTCCGACTGCTCGCGCCACTGGGCTTCCTCGCTGCTCTCGGCATCCGACACAGGCATGATACGCTCGCCGGCCAGCTCGCGGCGGATCATGTCGGCGAGCTTGTTCACGCCGCCGTTGTCGAACTCCGAGTCGATGTCGGCTTGCGTGAGGAACCCAGCCTCCTGCGCGCGCCGGGCCAACTCGTCCAGGTGCATCCCGCTGTTGCGAAACAGCGCCCCGTGGTAGGGGATCATCACCGGCCTGCGTGGATCGCCACCAGCGTCCGACCGCTCGGACGTGTGCACGCCGAACTCGCCCAGGAAGGCCCGGAACGGGTTGGCGTCACGATAGGCCCGCTTGCGCGCTGCCGTGACCTGCTCGCGGGTCTGGCGTGCGGGCTTGGGCGCTACTGCCGGGGCGCTAGCTCGTGGGCGAACTCCACCAGAAGCCTCCGCAGTCTGGTTTCCAGATGTGGGGTCTGCACCAGATCCCAGTCCGCTGGTAGCAGGTAGTACGCCCGCACCAGTATCGCCCCGTCCGGGAACCTCATCAGATCCCACTCGACCGGGCAATCCAGAAGCGGGCTGTGGTACTGCGGCGCCCACGGCCGATCCCACATCAGCCCCATCTCGTCCGCTTCCAGCATCGCTTTGCTCCGGTCGCACCACGAACCCGTCGTCGACTTCGACGACCTCGCCACCCGTGCGCGCGGCCTCGGCCTCGGCGCTCGAGCGCAGCATGAACGGCGTACCGAAGCGCGACAGGACGTCGGTCGGCATGACCTGGCGGCCCGCATTGGCCAGCACGTCGGGCGACGCCGCGCGCTGCGCCATCTGCGCCTGCGTCGGACCTTCGATGAACGCTCCGGGGCCGCCGCCGCCTGCCGTTGGGCCGCCGGGCCCGGGGCCACCGGGCGCCTCGCCGGGTGAGGGCAGCAGCGGCTGACCCTGCTCGAGCTGGCGGTCGAACCCGGAGAACTCCGGGCCCGGGCCGCGGCCGGGTGGCGTCGTGGCCGGCAGATCGTCGACCACTTCCCAGTCGGCCGGCAGCGGACGCTCTCCCGCCGACAGGCCAGTGCCCTCGTCACCGACCTCGTCTTCGGCCGGCGCGGCGCCCTTCTGTTGTGGCGACGCACTGAAAGCGCCCGCGACGGCACCGATGCCACCGCCACCGATCGCGCCGAGTGCGAAGTTCTGGAACGACCCCTCGGTGATCGGCTGGTCCATGCCGGTCGCGCGGTTCATGCCGGCGATCGTGGCCATGCCCTCGGCCGCTTCCTGCACGCCTTCCTCGGCGGCCGACGTGCCACCCAGCGCCGCCGCGCGGCCTGCGCGCGAACCGATGTGCTCGACCAGCTTCTCGCCCGGCTTACCGATGATCGCGCCCGTGGCCACGCCGCCGGCAGCCGACACCGGGAAGGTCATCCGGTGCGCCCACTGTTCGGCTTCACGCGAAAGCGCCGCGCGCGCCGCGGCCGGGTCGCCGCGCTCGGCCAGCAGTTCGCGGTAACGCGAGGACTCGGCCTCGAGTTGTTCGTCGCTCATCTGCGCGAGCGTGTCGCGCGCTTGCTTGGCTGCGGCACCACCGCCCTGCGCGCCGCCGGCGCCCGCCGTCGCAGCCGCCTGCCCGGCCGCGCCGAGTCGCTTCGTGGCAATCGCCGCACCCACCACCGGCGCCATGCTTCCGAAGACCCGCACGCCCTGCATCAGATAGCCGCGCAGGCTCGGGTCGGCACCCATCGTCCAGCTCGACGGGTCGGTGAGGTCGCCATCGGGCGTAGACCCTTCGATGGCGGCCTTCGTCGGCGGCGAGACGGTATCGCCGATCGCCTTGCCGGCACCCTCGAGCTTGGCCGCCTGACCTTCCAGCGGGTTCGGCGTGTCGACCGGCGGCTTCGGGACGAGCCCGAGGCTGCGCGCAAGCTTGAAGACGAGGCTCACGTCCTCGGCGCGACGCATGGGATCGACCATTTCCTCGCCGATGCCGCGCACCGTCGAGCCCACGCCCTCCACGATGCCGGCGCCGAGCTGCTTGGCCGCATCCTTGAAGGGCTCGTCGCGCGTGTCCTCGGCCGCAGGCACCTCGATGTCGATCGGCTCGCCGATCATGTCCTGCGTGATGCGCGGACGGCTCAGGCGCCCGGAATAGCCACCCAGGATCGACTTGCGAGGCTTGGGTTCGGGAACCTTCCAGCCGAGCGACTCGGGGGATTCCCGTTCGAACAGGTCGGCCACGGGTCAGCCCCCGCGGACCGCGCCACTCACCGCGCGCGTGCCCAACCCCAGCTGGCTCGGATCGAACGGCCGCGGGATGCGGGCGAGAACCTCCTTGACGTACTGGAGCGTGGTCGGGGCGTTCTTGTTCTTCGGGTCGCGCAGATCGCGGATCTCGCCGTTCGGCCCTACCGCCTTCGGCCCGGAGTAGTAGACCGCCGCCACTTTGCGCGGGTCGCCCTGGTACTCCTGAAACAGCTGCTTGATGTGCGCGAGCCCGGCCACCGCGTTGTGCTGCGGGTTGGCCCAGTCGTAATCCTCGGGGATCAGGCCGTTCTTCTTCAGACCCTCGAAGGTTTCCTTCTGGACCTGCATCGGGCCGCGCACGCGAGAGTCGTTCGGCTTGCTCGTGTCGGCCGCACCGCTGCTCGACTCCTGCTGGAAGATCGACAGCGCCAGGCCCGTCTGCGCGTCGTCCATGCCGAGCGCGCGCGCCGTGTTGCTCAGGTGCGCCGGCGTGATCGCAACGCCGGCGCCGGGGGCTTGCACGCCCTTCTGAGGGGTGGCGTCCGGCGTGCCACCGGCGGGCGCGCGCACGAACGGGTCGAGCAGGTACTTGCGGCCCTCGAACACCACACCGCGCACCGGCTGGTCAAGGCCCTTGACCGGGAACTGCTGCACCTTGATTTCACCGCGCTGGATGCGCCCGGCGATGTCGGCCGCCAGCCCGGCGCTCATGCCGGTCCAGTTGTCGGTGCCGTAGTTCGACCGAATCAGCGCGTTGGCGAGCTGAAACTGCTGGCCCACGCGGGCCTGCGTCTGCGGGTCCATGCCGGCCATGTCGCTGATCTTGTTCAGCGAAAGCACCCGCGACTCGGCATCCTTCTGCATGTCGCGCACTGGCTTCGGGATGTCCTGGCTCTGGTCCGTGCCACCGAACACGCTCGTGGCACCGCCACCGTCCACGCGCACGAGCGACTCGCTGCCGTCGGCGTTCTTCACCGTCTTGAACTCGGGCTTCTCCGGGGCCGTGAACGTCTGCCCGCTCGGGAAGACCGCCGTGCTGCCGGGCGCCACCACCGTCGGCCCCTTCTTCGCCTGCTCGACCCGGATCTGGTAGAGCTGCTCGGCCCGCTTGGCTTCGAGCGCGCGCTGCACGTCCGGATTCGTCACCTGGCCGATGAAGCTCCTGAGTTCCTCGGGCTTCATCCGAGTCTGGAACGGCTGCCCCGCCTTCTCGCCGGCCAAGGTGTAGCCATCGCCGTCTTTCGTGATCGCCGAGAAGCGCACGTCGCCGGGCATGTAGTCGTTGATGAAGTCGCGGTACACGCCCACGTCGCCGGTGGCCTCGTACTGCATCCGAGCGTTATCGGCCGCCCGCTGGCGCAGCTGCTCGCGCACCTTCATGCCCTTGATGTGGTAGTCCAGCGCCAGGTCCGCGCGCCCGAGCTGCGCGGCCTTGTCCGACATCGCCTTCAGGGAGCGGTTCGCCGCCGAGAGTTCGTCGGGCGCCTGGGCGCGCGGCATCGCGGGTTGCTGCGGCGCCGGACCCGCCGGCGCGGCGCGCGGCGCGGTATCCATGCCCGGAGCGGCGTTCGATTCGACGCCGAGCGCACCGGTCGGCGCGGCAGGCCCGCCCGTCCCCGGAGTTGCCACGGGCGCCACGGATACCGCCTCGGGCGATGCGATCTGCGGCATGGGCTGCTGGACGTCGCGCAGGCTCAACGCCTCGGCGCCGGCCTCACGGATCTGATCCTCGATGCCCCGATCGCGCGTCAGGCGCGCGCGGTCTTCGCGTGCCCACTGGTCGCTTTCCGCCTGCCGCCCTTCCTGCACGCGCCGCGCGCGCGCTGCGTCGCCGACCTGGAACCCTTGTACCAGCCCGCCACCGAATCCCGCCATGATCAGATCCTCAGAGGCTGAAGGCCCATCGCGCTCGGTTCGGCGTCACCGCTGCCCAGCGCCTGGCTCACCTTCCGGTCCAGCGCCCGGATCGCGGAGTGCATCTTGCCCATGTAACTGATCGGGTCGACCATCTTCCCGCCCGGCGCGACATCGCTGCCCATCGACGCCTGCAAGTCTTGCGCCATCGCGCCGACGTGATGCCCGCCGTCGCCCATGCCCGGCTTGTAGTCCCACTCGCTCACCGGCGTCATGCGCACGTCCTCGAGCGATTCATCGTCATCGACGGCGGTGAAGCCTTCCTTCGCGCGTTCGTCCGACAGATAGCCCAAGCCCAGCCCGAGCACGTTGCCGGCCGAGGACGTGCGGTTGAGCGACCGGCTCAGATCGAACCCGGCGCCCGAGAGACTGAGCCCGCCAGCCGAGTTGTTGGCGCTGATCGCCTGGTTGCCGAATTGCAGCGCCGGCTGCAAGGCGACGCCCGGCTGCGCGGTGGCCGCGCCGGCCGTGTTCGAGGCTGCGGCGTTGCCCTGCAAGGCGGCTGCGTTTTGCGCGATGCTGGTGTTGGGCATGTTGCGGCCGAAGTTCGCCGCCGACTGGCGCATCGCCATGCCCTGCAGCACCGTGTCGTTGCGCTCCTTGTTCACCGCGCCCGACTTGGCCATCGCCAGCGCGTTCGTGTCGTCGATCACCGAGCGTCCGGACGCGGGATCCACGCCTTGCGCGGTCAGCGTGCGCGCGCGCTGCTGCTGCATGTTCTCGATCTGGCCCTGCGCCGTGGCCGCAGCCAGCCCTTCTCGCCGCGCGATCTCGGTCGGCGAGTCGTAGTTCATTGCGTCCTCGGCGAACCGCTTCTCGATCGGCCGGAAGATCTGGTCGTAGTCGGCCCACTGGGCGTTGGAACGATCGCGGGCATCCTCGGCCATGCCCACGTCGGCTTCGATCAGGCGCTTGTACAGCGGCTGGTACTGCTCGATGAGCGACTTTCCGAAGTCGAAGCTTTCCTTCTGCAGATCGAGCGACCGATTGGCGATCTGCGCGTTCGATGCCGCTGCCTGAGCCG
Organism: uncultured Candidatus Saccharibacteria bacterium; assembly: GCA_964493575.1. Taxonomy (GTDB): domain Bacteria; phylum Patescibacteriota; class Doudnabacteria; order UBA920; family UBA920; genus UBA920. The sequence continues at coordinate 17,164 of CAZBOT010000019.1, forward strand.
CCGCGCGCGCCTGTGCTTCGCCGGCGTTGGCCAGTTGGTTGTCGCCCCACAGTCCACCGAGAATCTGCGCGCCGGTGAGCCAAGCGTTCGGGTTGGTGAATAGGCTGGTCCAGTTCACAGTTCCTGCTCCTTGAGACAGCGCCGCGCCGATGTCGCTCCACGTTGCCGCGGGGCCGAGCGACGAGATGGGCGATGCGCTGATCGGCGCGCCGGCGCCCAGGCTGATGCCGGATGCGCCTGCTGCAGCACCGCCAGCACCGCCAGCGGTCAGTCCGGTCTGCCCGACCATCCCCAGTTCGGGCTGCCCGGCCGCAGCGGCAATGTCGGCCGCCGTGGCGCCGCCCGAGCCGGCAGCGCCCGCCCCGAAGGCCGAGCCGAAAACGTAAGGCGCCGCCAGCACCGCCAGCGGGCCGCCCACCGGGCTCGTCACGGCCGCGCCGATCTTGTCGAACGTGTTGCCGATGACGCCGCTGCTCAGGTCGTCATTGATCCACTGAAGGCCCGTGAGCTTGCCGGTGGCCGGATCGACGGTCCCGTTCCATGATCCCGGGTGCCCCGTACTGCTGGTCGGGTCGGCCATCGTGCGCGTGCGCAACATCAGCGCCGGCGTGTTGTAGCCGTCCGACTGGCCGCCGGAAACGATCTCCCACCCGCCCTGTCCGAACAGCTGATCGAGCAGCGCCGACTTGTAGCCGGTGCGCTCGACGTCCATCATCCCGTTGTCGCCCGCGAACTCCTGCGCGGTGTACTGGTAGGGTGTCAGGTCGCTGATCGTGAAGTCGCCCGCGTAGCCACGCGACGCCTTGGGCGCGGTGTACAGGTTGTACTGGCCGCCCAACCCGGCGCCGAGTTGGTTGAGGAACGACTCGCGCGAGGTCCACGGAGAAGCGAGCAGCGATTCAGCCACGTCTCAATCCTCCGGGTCGGTGAGGCCGGGACTCTCGGGCGCCTCGTCGGGCGCCGTCGGCCTGGGCGTCATCGCCGCCACGAGGCCGCGAAAGCACTCGTCGATCAGCAGGAACAGGCCCACCGCCAGCTCGGTGGTCAGTCGCTGATCGACGTTGTTGTTCAGGGCAACCTGGATCCGCTGGCGCGAGGTTTCGTAGATGTTCGACATGGCGCCCACCGAGAGTGAACTCCCGGCGAGCATAGGCTGCGGCGCGTTCTGTTTACCGAACGCGCCAGCGGGTACTCAGATGTGCCGGCCGCGCGGATCGAACGGGTCGAGCAGGTGCGCAGCCAACCAGCGGGCGATTCGACCCCGGAAGTTCTGCGCATACTTGTGGCGCTTCAATCGCGTCGTCACGAACCACTCGCGCGGCAATTCGAGCATCGGGATCGTCATGATGATGTTGCCCACGATGTCCAGCGCATAGCCGCCCAGCAGGATCGGCGATCCCATCGCCATCGCTGGCTTGGAGAGCGTGCCCTCGCGCCTGGCTCGCCACAAGGCCATGACGGCGAGGAAGATCACCCAGAGCCCGTACAGGATGCCGACGGCCCACTTGACCGCCAGCAGCACGAAGTCCCCGCCAGGCAACCAGTCGAGCAGCACGGCGAGGTATTGCAGGATGTCGAGATAGTCCGTCATGGCCAGCCAACCTCCAGGTCGATTGCGTCGATGGCCTGCTTCGATGCCGCGGCCTGAACCTGCGCATCGAGCGCCCATGAGTGCTCGTAGATCGCCTGCCCGCGCGCGCCCATCTCGGCGGCGAGCAGGTTCAGTCCGGCAAGCATGAGGGCGCGCTCGGCGTTGTCGCGGTCGCGCCATGAGATCACGGTCGATGCGTTGGCCGCGCCGATGGCGATGGCGGCTTGCAGAGAAGCCAGCCGGTCGGCCAGGTTAGCCTTGTCCGCGGCGATCGCGTAGGCGATGCCGGCCGAGGACACCGCGCGCGCGGCGAAGGCGACTTCCCGGCGCGCCTTGATGCGACCCCACGCATCGGCCCGCGCCTTCGCCAGCGTTCGGTTGTCGATCCACCGGCCCGCCGCGGGCGACCAGTCGAACCCGGCGCCCGGGTAGTTCGCCAGCGCGGTGCGCGCCGCCTCGGTGTACGCAGCGAGGGCGCCGGCATTGACCCAGTGCGTCGCATCCGACGCGTTCGCTGTCGTGAGCAAGAACGCCTCACCGGGCCTCGTGTTGGCCGCAGCCTCCGCATCCGGAGCGTCGATCACGCGCAGAATCCGGCCGCCCGATGGTGAGTAGACGACGATCATCGCTTCGTCCCCAGGGCGAGCAGGAAGGGGCTGGTATACGAAATGGTCAGCGTGTCAGACAGCAGACTGCGTCGGCGCAACCAGAGGTCGAAGGTGCCCCCGGTTCCGCTGGTATCGCGCCAGTGGATCGGAACGAACTGCTTCTCTCCAGAAACAGTCACAGACACAATCGGGCTGACGATCGAGCCGTTCTGCCGAATCGCGATGTCCACAACGCCAATGTTCTGGCCGATCTCCGACTCCACCGAGTCGATTTGCACGGACCCGATGAGCGTGTAGCTCGGCACCCCGGGCGGCGCACTCAGGCTGATCGGCACAACGACAGCACCCGCACCGCCGGCGTTCCACGGTCCGGCCGCATAGGCTGAACGCGGCACCGTGATCGCCTCATTCACGACCTGGCCGGTCCCGATCACATTGAGCGCGGACACCGTCATTGCGCCGCCCACGATCGAGAAGCCGGGCGCGTAGACGTTGCCCGCCGCCGTGACCTGGAAGTACGAACCCGTGTTGCCGTTGCCCAGCAGCAGGCCGCTCGAACTCAGATGGAACCCGCCTCCCGAGGCAGGCCATGCGTAGGCCGCGGTGTACGCACCCCCGAAGATCGCCGGGCTCTGGATCGACGCTCCTGCCGCGAGCGTCTGCGCCTGAATGTTCCCGCGCGCGGTCAGGTTGTTGAACTCGGCAGATCCATCGTAGGCGAGCTTGAACCCGGCTCCACCCGCGGCGAAGTTGGCGCTGCGCACGTCGCTCGCGCCGATCGACAGCCCGCCGACCTGCCCGGCCGCTGCGTAGACCGTCCCGCGCACGATCACGCCGCTGAACTCGGCCGCCCCGTTGGCGTTGATGCGAAAGCCGGTGGTGCCGGAGATGTAGTTCGAGCTCTGGATGTACTCCCCGACCGAGAGGCTGCCGCCAAGCAGTTTTGCCACGCTCAGGCTGACGATCTTCGCGTCGTTGATCGCGGCGTTCTGAATCTGGGCGTTCCCGATTGCCGCGTTGTGAATGAACGCCGACTTCATGTAGGTGCCGGCGGGCACCAACACGCCGTTGATGGTCGTCGGAACGGTCAGGTGAAAGAACGGCGCCCCGTCGGCTGCACCGGGGTCCGTCGGCACCGGGGCGATCGAGAAGCGGTTCGCGATGACCTTGAACTCGGAACTGGGGTTCCCGTTCACTGGTGCTTCCGAGGCGAAACCGAAACCCGAAACGTACCCGTTCAGGTCCGTCTTGACGGTGAACTGCCCCCGCAGCCCGGTGATCTGGTCCGCCTGCGCCTCGGCCGCGACTTGCAGCGAGGCCACGTGGTTCGCGAGCGGCTCGACCTTGATGTAGTCGATCTGCCACCGACCAGGCTGAGTGTCGTGGTTGACGAGCATCAACGGCCGGATGTATCGGGCGTTGGCGTGCGGGCCAAGCGGAGCCGTGAGCGACGTTGCATTCGTCGCGCCGGCACCGCCGGCTTTCAGGAAACCAACGGTTTCGACCCAACCCGAGTCGACTGGAGTCCCCGTATTCGTGTAGAACTGGTTGCTGAAACTGTTGGCCCCTACCACGTTGACATAGGCCTCGCCGTCGGCACCAACGCCGGCAAAGCCAAGGTAGAACTTGCCGACCCCGGCCAGCCGACGGTGCCGCGCGGTGATCTTGTAGACCGTGTTGTTGTCGAGCGGGATATTGTCCGTCCCGATGCCCCACCACGAGTCGTTACCGGCGCCATCGCCGATCTCGAGAACGTTCCCGCCGACGAGCGCCTCTGCGCTGGAGACGATCGCCACCTCGGCTGCCCCGGAGGCATTGATCCATCCCGTGTAGCCGCTCTCCCATGAGTGCACGATCGTCGGTTGGGCAGCCGCGACGCGCGCCTGCAGCGTCTGCAATTGCGCGACAGTGGACCCGATCCGCTGATCGTCGGCCAGTACCCACGACGTTCCGTTCCACCGATAGGCGCGATTGCTGTCCGCCGTGTTGATCCACAGGTCGTTGAGCTTCGTCGCGGTGGGCGCGGTGCCCTGCACGAAGGTCGCATTCTTGGCCGATGCCGTCGCCTGCGCCTGGGCGATCGCCGTGTAGGTATCGCCGCCGACGTTCAAGCGTGCAGCAATCGCACTGTTCGACGACGCAATTGCCGAATCGGTAGCCGACTTTGAATAGGCGTAGCTCCGAACGTAGCTCTCGGCGCTGTTCAGGATGCCCGCGTCCCACGTCTGCGCATTCGATTCGAGGGTCGTGATCTGCGTCGCAAGGGTGCCGTCGGCGCTCGCCCGCGCCTGCCTTTCGCTGTAGATCAGGCCCGAGGTCACGGCATTGATGTCGTCTCCGGCGTAGGTGCCGCGCAGCTGCGCTGCCAGCGTGTCCCGGGCGCTCGCCTCCGCAGCGTCCGCGTTCGCCCGCGCGGCCTGCTCAGACTGTATCGCCGCGGCGTTCGCGGCGATGCGGGCGTCATCGGCCGCAACCCACGCCGACCCGCTCCAGCGAGACTGCTTGTTGTTGTTGGTCGAGTCGAGCCAGACATCGCCGATCGCGAGCCCCGTGGTCGGCGCAGCCGCCTGGTGGTAGGTCCGGTTCTTGGTACTGGCGATCGCCGAAACGCTCGAAATCTGCGTCGCCAACGAGCCGTCCGCGCTCGATCGCGCTATCCGCTCATCGTAGATCAGCCCTGAGGTCAAGTCAGCCAGCGTAGCCGCACTCGGATCGGGCATCCCTGTGAGCTTCGAAGACAGCGCCTGCCGGGCGGTCACTTCGCTCGAGTCCGCTGCGGCCCGTGCGCTGGCTTCACTCAGGATCGCAGCCTCGGCGTCGCCCATTCGGCTGGTCAGGGCCGACACGCTCGACGTGAGCACACCATCTGCGCTTGCCCGCGCCGTGCGTTCCTCGTAGAGCAGCCCGGAGGTCAGACCGGAAAGAGTGACTGCGCCCGGGTCGGCCAGCCCCGTGAGCTTCGCCGACAGGGCTTGCCTGGCGGTCACCTCGGCAGCGTCCGCGCTTGCGCGGGCCTGCTGCTCAGTGAGCAACGCCGCAGCCGAGGCACCCGGACTCGGCCGGCCGATCGCCACCCAGTCGATCTCGAAATAGTCCGACGCGGTCTGGTCCGCGGACAAGTCGATGCGTATCTGGTTGATCGTGCCCGTCCACATTACCGTGAACGTCACGATGGCGATGCCGTTGCCGTCGTAGGAGGGCTCGCTGACGTTCATGCGTCGCACGGCATCCCAGGTCGAGTCCGACCCGGCCTTCCACCACAGGTTGCCCTCCCAGGTCGGGGTGCCCACCTTGCGCACGCGCATCCGGACCTGCGTATATGTCCCGGCCGTCACGCCGAGCGCGCCGGGTGACTCGCCGTAGGGGTCGGTCGCGTGGTTGGCCGGGCGCAGCCAGCCAGCATTCGGGTTGGTGGGCGCCCCGTTGCCTGTCCATCCGTCGATGCCGGTATCGAAGTACCAGATCGCTGCGTAGTCGAACTGCTCTCCAGAACCGGCCGAGAGCAATGCAATCTGCTGGGCAAACGCAGTGTCGGCGGTCGCTCGTGCAAGGCGTTCCTCGTAGAGCAGGCCAGTCGTCACTTGCGAAAGGTCGCCCCCGGTGTACTCGCCGCGCAGTTGCGCCGCCAGCGTTTGCCGGGCCGCCGCCTCGCTCGAATCTGCACCGGCCCGCGCAGTCTGCTCGGCCTGGATCGCAGCCGTGTTGGCGGCAACCGATGCCGTCAGCGCGGAGATGCTGGCGGCGTGACTATCATCGGCCGTCTGGCGCGCCGTCGCCTCACCGGTAATGGCCGCGCCCCTCGCGGCGGCCTCATCCTGAATCGCCAGCGCTCGCGCCGCAGCCTCTTGCGACACCGCGTCGATGCGCGCCGACGACTCTGCGACGAGGTTATCGGTCAGTGTCTGGATCGCAGCGGCGCGCGCTTGCGATTCCTCGAAGACGGCTGCCGTGCGCGCTGACGACTCCACGGTGAGCGCACCCATCAGGGATGCCTCGGACGCCGCAACAGCGGCAGATCGGGCCGCAGCCTCATCGGCGATCCGGGCGTTCACGGAACCGATCCCGATACCGTCGATCAGGTCAATGCGCGAAGTGAGCGTCTGGTGAAGGAACGAAGCGTCGATCTGCCCCGCAAGCTGTTCGAACAGGAATGGGATGTTCGGCGCGGTCGTGGCGGACACCCCGGGGACCGCGTTGAACGGCCCGGGCCTGCCCGTCTTGCTGATGAACCGGATCCAGTAGTAGTAGGTGACGCTGCTCTGGCCGACCGCATCCGGGTACAACGCCGCCTGCGTCTCGCCGACGTTGGTCGCTTCGGCCAGGTTGTTGGTGGAAGATCGCCAGATTTCGGTGTGCCCGTAGAAACTGAACTGCGCGGGCACCCACTCCAGGATGATCGTGACGAAGGCCGCGCTCGCCGTGAGCCCAGTTGGCGCCGGCGGGATGCGGCTGTCATCTTCCTCTCCGGTTCCGGCGCCGGGCGTCACGATCGGGTCGCCCGGCGCCGAGCCACCGGACGCCGGGATGTTCACCCGCACGACTCCGCTGCCGACTAGATCGGCCCACGTCACAGCGCGCTCGAGGAACGGCCCGCGGTTCCCGAAGAACCGGCGCAGCGTCTCGTCGATCTGCGAGAGTGCGGTGGTCGCCCCGGGATTGCCCGGGAACTGAACGCGCTCGATCCCCGCGTAGCGCCGCGGTTGCTGCGTCCTCGATAGCGTGCGCGCGTCCGTCATTGGCGCAGATCGAAGATCGAACTGGCCAGGTCTACCTGCGTCACCTTGTTGGTACCGCTGACCTCCCAGTGAATCGCCCGGTGCCGGTCCACCGCCGACAGCGTGAACGGCTGACCGTCGGCCACCGTCACGGTGTCGACGAGCGCCCCGTCACCGTAGAACTTGAAGGTCACCGGGTAGGCGCTCGCGATGACCTTCGCCGCCCCCACCGCCTGCGGCCTCGGAAGACGCACTTCCTTGCAGCGCCAGACCTGGGTGGCCGCTGCCCCGGCATCCCACTTGTACAGGTGGTTGTCCGCCGGCAGGGCCACGAACAGGTCATCGCGGCGGTGATCGGCGTAGGCCGCCGTCGGGTAGACGTCGGTGCGCGTGAGGCTGACGATGCCGCCATCGGGGGCGAACTCGAAGATCAGCCCGCCCTTCACGATGCCGGTGTCGTACCAGACGTAGTAGCGGTTGTCGTGCACCGCCGCGTGCATGGACGAGGGCTTGAGCGCCTGCCACTGGTCGCGGGTGAAATGGCCCTCGCTCACCACCACCAGCGGACCGCCCAGCGTGGCCAGCGCCAGCCCGTCAGGTGAGGCGTAGAGCACGCCGAACGGCAGCGCCTTGATGCTGCGCTTGGCCGCACACGGCTGGTAGCCGGCCAGGTCGACGATCGCCTGATTCAGCGGATCCTGTCCGGTGGCCAGGTACGTCTTGCCCTTCGTGCAGACGACCACCGACTGCCCGATGATCGCCCCGCCCACGATGTCGTCGCCCACCGGATCCTGATAGGCCGTCGGCCAGCCGAATGGCCGATTGATCTCCGAGCGCAGGATCTTGCGCCTGGTGAAGCCGACAAGAAACCGGTTCGGGTGCAGCATGATCCCGAACATCTCGGCCGGCGGCGCGATGAGCGAGGGCTCCCATGCTGCTTCGCCGAGCAGCGTGAAATCGATCGTTCCCGTCGTGATGTCGACCCCTACCGGAACCTCCTTCCAGAAGCGCAGCCGCGTGTCGCCGTTGGCATCCGTCTGTGACACGTAGATGCGCTTGTACGGGACGTTGTAGGCACCAGCCGGCACCCCCTCCATCATGGAAACCTCGAGGGTCTGGCCGGCGTAGTAGTCGATCGGATTGGACACCACGGACACCGGGCCTGGCTCGTTCCATGAATTGACGAACTGGTAGGCCACCACGATTCTTGCGGCCACCCCGCTCGTCTCGCCGGTCACGCTCGCCGCGGGCTGCATCGCAGGCGCGGGGAGTCCGACCAGATAGGCCGAGGATGGCAACAGGCTGCCGGCCGTGGCCATCGTGGCGTCGGTCGCCTTCGGGGCGCCATCGCCGGTGAAGAAAACCCGCTCCTGTGTGTCATCGGCCAGCGGGCCGCGGCACACGTCCACGTCGGCGCCCCAGTGGAACCAGTGTTGCGTGTCCGAATCGACCGACTGGCCGTAGCGGTAGATGGTGAGCTTCGGCCCGCTCTTGGCCAGGTCGGCGACGTAGGCGGGCGCTTTCAGCGGCTCCAGGGCGCCGGTCCACAGCTTCGTGTTCTGCGCAGTCTGGGCGGCCTGGCCGGGCAGCAGGTGTGGCTCAACCCTGGGGATTTCACCGAGGAACCCGTTCCAGGTCAGGTGCATGGCCGCCCCTCACTTGCACCACGCCGCAGCCAGCAGCCGGTGCTTGCGCTGGCACTCGCGATACATCTCAGCGTCCTCGACCATTCGCCGCAGCAGGCCCGCCCCCGCCACGTCGGTCACCATCGGAAGGTCCGGGCACGCTTGCATCAGGTTCGCCGGTGGCGGCGGGCACACCGCGGGCGGCATTGAGGACGCGCAGCCCATCAGCATCGAAGCAATCCCGAGCGTAGACAGGACGCTCCACAATCCGCTCGACCTCATGCCGGACCTCCACCTTGCTTCGCGCGCGCTCGGTCTTGAACGCCTCGAAGGCGCTCGACAGATCGTAATGACGGTCGCGCCACATCGCGGCGTAGCGAGCCTGATCGGTGGCGATGCGCGCCTGCTCGGCCCGGCAGTTGCCATCGGCCCAGCGGTAGCCGAACCACGCCCCGCCGGCCGCCGCGATCAGTGCCACCGCCACACCCACGCTCGCGAGAATCTGCGCGCTCACGAGTCCTCCGCGCCGTATCTCAGATTCTGCGCGATGCGCCGGGCCCAGCCGCGGCCGTGCGTCGGCCAGTTGCGCAGCCGTGTCATGAAATCCAGCCGCTCGGCGTTGAGCATCTGGATCATGTCGGACTCGCTGGCCACCTCCGCAGCACGCTGCGAGACAGGCCCCCAGTGCCCGTCATCAGCCACGCCGACCGCCCGTTGCAGGTAGCGCACCGCCGTCTCGATGCCAGAATTCACCGCGAAGTCGAACAGTTGAAAAGCCACACCGTCGGGCAGCGTGTCGGCCGAGATGCGCGACCAGAAATCGCGCCGGTAGATGTCCCGCGCATCTTCTCGCGTCAGCTCGGCAATGCTCAGGTGCGGATAGCTTCGCTTGCTGATCCCCCACTTCGTCTCGCCACCGGGGTCGGCCGGATCGAGGCGGTAGCCGCCTTCATGGGCCATCAAGCGCTCGAAGCAAGTCTCGAAGGTCACGACTTGCCACCGCCATCATCGGCCGGCACGCCGCGCACGCGTCGGAGCATCCGGTCGTTGAGTGCCATCAGCGTCTTGTTGCCGCCGTATCCGAACATGCCGCAGACGAGCATCCCGGCCGACCACGGCATGGACAGGTAGATCGCCACCAGGAAGCCGGTCACGCCGGCGAACTGCGCGATGACCATGTGCCCGGTGGCATTGATGAGGCTGAACTTCTGGATGTCGGCGCGCAGTTCATGAAACAGGTTGGCACCGCCGCCCCATGACGCGAGCCCCACAGCCATCCAGAAGTCCGCGCCGGTCATTTCCATGACGCGCTCGGCGCCCTGGACGGCCCATGCCGGGCCTGTGCCGAACGTCGCCATCGCCCAGCAGGCCGCCCGAACGATCGCTCCGGATAGCAGCGCGGTGACTACCGCCAGCAGCACCTTGGCGGTGCGGTGCTCGCAGCGCCGGATGGCCTCGACCTTCCCGTTGACAATCGTTCTGACGTTCACCGCGCGGCCTCCTTGTTCGTGCCACGGGTCGTGGCGTTGGTCGAGCGCAGCGCCTTTGCCTGGTCTTCTGCTCCGATCTTCGTGAGGAATAGCCGCAGGTAGTCACCGGACATCTGCCCGGCATCTGGCGACGTGTCGGCCTGCTTGCCGAACGCCCGATGCAGCACATAGTCGATGAGCGCGCCGGCCAGCGCGCCCTCGGCGGTGAGCGTCGGCACGGGCGACGCCGACAGGTCGGCCAGCGCAAAGTCCGTCGGTGGCTTGGCGTAGCTGATCCGGATCCTGGTACCAGCCACCGCCGGCGGGTAGACCTCGTAGACCTTCGGCTCGAGGTCGCGATACATGATGTGCACGATCTCCGTGGCCAGCGCCTCGGAACGCCAGCGCGGCCTGGCCCGCCCGAGCAGTTCGCCGTCGATCGTGGTGATCGACCGCTGAGAGATTGCCGTCACGTTGTCAATCGGTCGCAGCAGCAGATCCGACCCGTCGGGCAGCGTCTGCCGGTGGCCCTCGACCAGATCCACGGCCGCGGTCGTCTCGTACAGTTCGGGCTGGGTGTCGTACAGCACCCGGCGCCCGTCGTTGACGTAATCGACGAGATCCTGATCGGACCAGTACCGCTTTGACGCATCCTGCAGCTGCGCGCGCGCCTGATCGACGATCTGCTTGATGGTGAGCAGCATGACCTACACCAGATCGTCCCGGGCGACGCGATAGTGCGCCTGCTGGTGGCCGGCCGCACCCTTGTCGGCCGCCGCCACGATCGCCTGTTCGAACATCGCCCGGTACGCGTCGACCCGGCTCGCATCGGCGTAGGGCGCTGCGGCGTGCGCGTGCAGCCGCGCGACCGCCCCCATCCCGATCGGTTCGGCGTAGAGCTCGTACAGGAAGTCGGCGACCTGGATTGCGTTGCGCATTGGCTGCCAGGCAACGTCCATTGTCAGCTCGGCGGCCATGTCGACCGTGATCTTCGGCACCAGCCGCACCACGCCGGGCCGCGGGCTGTACCAGCGTTTCACGTCGGCCGACGAGTTGACGGCCAGCGACGCCCAGCCTTCGGGGAACAGCGCCTCGAGCTGCGGCTTCGTGGCCGGTAGGATCTTGCCGTAGCTCGACCAGACGGTGACGACGGCCGCCGGCGTCGTGAAGTTGTCGACGTCGGGCACCGGCACGTCCGGGTAGGCGGCCTCGTAGTCGATCGACTCGACGATGCGCGTGTCGATGCGCGTGCGCTGGCAGAACTCGATCGCCGCCGCGCGCACGGCATCCATCATCGTCGGCAGCGGCGCCCCGTTGATCTCCGACGCGATGATGTTCTCCCAGTCATCGAGCCGGGCCATCGGTCAGACCCCCCGGGCGCGGCCTGCGTTCTCGAGCGCGATGATCCGGTCCCGCATCGCGGCCGGCTCCATCTTCTCGTCGAGCGTCTCGCCGAAGCGCGTGTGCGCCAGGCGCATCAGGTTCGGCTTGGACAGCCGTTCGATGCGCGGCAGCGGCGTGGGATGGATCTCGGTTTCGCGCGGCGGCTCGGCTTTCTTGGGCTCGAGTGCCGGCGCCTCGCCGACCGCGACCCACGCATCCGGGTAGCGCAGCAGCTTCGCAGCGGCGTCGGCCTCGACGTCGTGCACCTGGCCGGGATTCCACACCAGTCCCGTTCCGGCAGTCAGATCCTGCTTGCCGCGCTTCGGGCCGATGTACTTCACCTTGATGGTAGCCATCGAGGCTCTCCTTGGGGAAAGGGGCGAGCCGCCGCAGCAGCCCGCCCCGCAACGCCAGTCGGCGTTACTTGATGCCGACGCAGACGCCCTTGACGTTGACGTCGATGCGCGGCGCACCCGAGAAGTTCGCGGCACCGACGGTCGCCACCAGCTTCACCGGTTTGTCGAACCGGATCGGCGTGGCCGCCGAGATGGACGAGCCCGCGCCGCCGCCGGTGGCTACGCCGCTGGCCCATGCCGTGCCGGCCGCCGCAGGGTCCGATCCTTCGAGCGGTTCGTAGCCGAGGCTGACCGTGCTGGTCGTGCCCGTGGCAGCGTAGATCATCCGCACGAAGTCGACCTCGATGCCGGCCGGGATGATCCCGAGGTAGAGCTTGTCGCCGTTGTTCGCGGCTTGGGCGATCGTGTAGTTCTCGGCCCAGGCATTGCCCGCCTCGGCCATGTAGAGCGGCTTCTTGCCGAAGTCCAGGGCGTATTTGTCCGCCATGATGCTTCTCCCAGATGTGTGTGCGGCAGCGGGGCCGAAGCCCCGCTATCCATTTGCCTCAGACCGGCGCCTTCGCGGTGCAGTCGACGATGATGACCCCGTGGTCGGTCGGCTCGTCCTGCCCCTGCGGTCCCTTGTAGTTGAACCGCAGCTTCGACTTGCCGGTCATCATGTCGCCCATCACCTCGAGCGCGCGCTTGAAGTTGTACGAACGCTCTTGCCAGTTGGAATAGGTGCCGGAGTCGCCGTTCTGGCCGTAGACGTGCGCCATCGCCTGGCCGCCGAGCAGCAGGCAGCGTTCGACCGAGTGCGTGGCCGCCAGTCCCGCGTTGACCGTGACTGCGCTCTCGGTCGCGGTGTAGCGGTCGGCCGCGGCGACGTACTTCACCGAGTCGCTCGCCACGAACCGCACGTTGCGCTCCATCCGCTTGACGAGGATGTTGCCCCACATGCCGGCCTCGCCCTTGAACAGCGGGTGCTTCGAGCCGTAGCTGGCGCGGTTCCAGGCGTTCTGGATGAACGTGCGCCAGTTGTTCGTCGTGCTCGTGCTCGTGAGGATCGAGTTCCACGCCCGGTGCGAGACGTACATGACGTACAGCGGTTCGTCCTCGGCGGCCGGGTCGTCCTCGATCTTGATGGGCTGCAGCCGGAACTGTTCCTCGGCCAGCATCGTGGCGAGGATGTCCAGATGCTCGAGCTTGAGATCCGACGCGGTGTCGACGTTGGCGAGCTCCTGACCGCCGCGCACCAGCGTCGCCTGGTCGACGACGAAGTGCCGGTTGTAGCTCGGCGCCATGATCGGGTTGATCATGATGTCGGCGAAGTCCGGGTCGGTCGCGAGCGGGATGATCCAGTCCTGGCCGTCCTCGGTGCCGCGCGCGCCAGCCATGTGCACGAGGGTCTGCTGGTCGTTGAGCTTCGCGAAGTAGTTCACGAGCTGCGACAGCGCGATCCTGCGCAGGTTGTGCTTGGTGCGCTTCTGCGTCATCTTGCCGCCGGCGTCCACGACCTTCGTGAGAAGGTCGATGCGGACTTCCTGCGTGCTCGAGGTCAGGCGCTCGCCGCGGCCCTCGGCGTTCCGATCACCGACGATCGGCTTGCCGCCGACGGTGTGAAACAGATCGACCGTGATGCGGTCGCCCGAGGCTTTGCTCAGGTCCGTCACCCGGATCACCGGATAGTCCGGCGACGTCTGGTTGCGGATCTTCGCCTCGGCATCGCCCTGCGACGGCGCCGGCCCGGTCAAGCGGTTGGTGAAAGTGTTCTTGCGCTGCGTCTGTGCGAAAACAGCGACCGAATAGATCTTGTTCGCGATCGCGGCGCCGGTAGCGACGTTCGTGCCCGACATGGCGGACTCCTACTAGATAGACAACCTCGCCAAGAGCTTGTCGATCTGGTCGGGGGTCATGTCCATCATTCGGGCCGTGAGATCCTGCGCACTGAGCGCGCCGATCGCCTCCGTGTCCGACCTGGCTGGCATGGCACCACCGGGCAGATCCGAAAGCGTGTTGGGTACGGTGCCTTGCGCTTTCGCAATGGCCTCCGCAGCGGCGTCGCTGACCTTCTGCTGCACCGGCTTGGCGTTCCCCGGCACAGCGATATGGCCATGCGCCGCTTCGTACATGGCGACGGACTTCGCGAACCGTTCGTCGAGACTCAGGCCACGGGCCGCGGGTTGCTGGCGGAACCAATCGTCGACCTCGACGATGGCGTTGAATACGTCCGGCTTCTCGCTCCGGGCGTAGACCAGCTTCGCGTTGTTCCCGATCGCCTTCTCGACCATGTCCCGGTGGCGCTCGAGCGTCTCTTGCTGGCGCTGCTCGTCCATCTGCGCGACGCGCTGATTGGCGGCATCTGCCCGGGCTCGCATCGTCTTGATCTCGCCGATCAGACTGTCGAGCACCTTGGCCAGCTCCGGCGCTTCCTCGCGGATCGCATCGAGTTCGTCGGCACCGATGATCTGCTCGACGTCCGCCGTGGCGTCTTTCCCGCCACCGGCAGCCTCGGCCGTCACCGCTTCCGCTTTCTCGTTCAGTTCCGCGAGTTGCCGCTCGAGGACTTCACGCTGCGCGCGTTCCAGCTGGGCCAGTTGCTCGGCCGCAGTTGCGCGTTGCGCCGCCTCTTGCGCGCGCCGTCTCTCGCTCTCGAGTACCGAGTACGGGATCCGGTTCTTTCCGTCGCGCGTCAGCACGTCGGCGGGCTGTTCCGCAGGTTCGTTCGGGCCCGGTTGCGCTTCCCGCTGCGCCGGCGCCTCGTCGGTTCCCTGTGCCGTCTGCTCGGGTTGGCCTTCGCCTTCCCTCCCTTCCGGTTCGACTGTCGCCGGGTCTTCGCCTGATGCCTCGGCCATCAGTTTGGCCAGGTCAGCCTCGGACACCTGCAACGGGTCTTTCAGTGCCGCTTCGATGTCTGTACTCACCGCACGCTCCTAGTTTTCGGATAGGTCCGAAGTGCCGCTTGTCCCAGCGGCCGGGATGCGGTGACTCTAGGGGGGCAATCGTTCTGTTTGCCGAACGCTTTCAGGTTTTTCGACGCGCGCGCGGCTTGGGCTGCTCGGACGCCTCGGCCTGGCCGACTTGCTTGAGCTGGTCGGTAATCTCGCGCAGCCGGTCGTCGACCTCGGCGCCGAGCGCCTTGATCTGCTGGCGCAGGTTGTCTTCGACTTGCTTGGCCTCGCCGTTGATGCGGGCGACCTCGGCCGCCGAATGGGCCCGGATGCGCTCGCGCTCGGTTTCCTCGCGCTGCGCCGCGGCATCCATCTCGGCCCGCGCCTGGACCTCGAGTCGCTTGTTGGCGGCTATCACCTGCGCCTGGCCGAGCTGGGTGCCGAGATCGCGCAGCCGCTTCTCGTAGTCGGAGCGCACCGCATCGACCTGGCCGCCCATCTGCGCCTGCGCCTGCGCGTCGAGCACCGACCGGGTGATGTCGGCCTTGATCTTGGCGGCCTCCGCGCGCAGCCTCTCGGCCTTCGCCACCAGCTCGTCGAGTTCGGCGTCGAACCGCTTGGCGAGCCGCTCGGCTTCCATCTGCGCCTGCTTCTCGGCCGCGGCCTTCGCCTGTTCGGCCTCGGGCGAACCGTCGTCCAGTGCGATGCCGAGCTTCTCGCGCAACAGCTTGGCGATCTGCTTGCGGTTCGGGATGTCGCTCGCCTCGAACATGAACGGCACCACGAACGCCTGCACCTGCGGCGGCAAACTCTTGGCGACCTCGGCCATTTGCGTGAACTGCTGCTGCCGGTAGCTCTGGCTCGACGGCACGTCGGCCAGTTGCACCTTCGCGCTCACCGCATCGGTGTTGTTCTCGAGCACCTGCATCCCGGTCTGCGGGTCAGCCACCTTGCGGTTGATGTAGACCGACCGCTTCGAGACGCCGGTGTCGATCGTCACCTGTTCCTCGACGCCGCTCAGGTCTTCCTTGACCAGCTCGAGCAGCGCCTCGCCGACCATCCGGCGCGCCGCAGCATAGTTGCCGTTGAGCTCGGCCAGCGTGGTCGTGCCTTGGTCGATAAGCTGCTTGATTGCGCTGGCCGCCGTCGTGTTGCTGACGTTGCCCATCAGCGGGGCGTAGACGCCGCTCACCATCGGCAGCGCCGCGACCGCATCCACGAGTGCCAGGCGCTGCGCCTCGGCCAGTTGCAGGTTCTCGTCGATGTTGATGGCCTGCACATTCCGCCTGTCCTTGTTGAGCACGATGTAGGCGTCCGACCGCCCGACCTCCTGCGTCAGTTGCGCGTGGGTGTTGTACTGCACCGCCGGGGCGTCCTCTTCGATCGTCGTGCGCCGGCTCGCGAGCAGCCACATCATCTTCGCCAGCCGAGCGTTGATCTCGTCCTGCACGCTAATCATCGAGCGGATCAGCCCGTAGGGCGCGCCGGTCAGGTCTTCGCGGTAGCCCCAGAACGGGATGTAGGGGAAGCGCCGCCGCTTCGTCGAGAAGTCGGCCAGACGGAACGGGCCGCAGAAGTAGCCGCAGCGGATCTTGTCGTAGACGGCTTCGATCGGCCGCACCGCGCCGGCCGTCACGAGGGCCAGGTGCTGCGGGTTGGCCTGGTTGAACTCGATGACCCGGCCACGCGGCAGCTTGAGCACGAGGCCGCGATGGAAGACCCGATACCAGACCTCGTAGATACACACCCGGCCGCGCTCGACGTCGCGCCATTCCTGCTCGTCGATCGTGGTCGCGCGGGCCTCGTCGAGCGTGCGCACCAGGTTGGTCGACTCGCTATCGGCCATCCGCAGCAGGCTCTCCCAGACGAGCTGGCCATCGGTCGAATGCCGGATCAGGCTCGCGTGGGCCGGGAAGTAGGCTGCCGCCACGTCCGTATCGAACCACCGCTTGCGCAACAGGTAGCGGGCGTCCGACCAGTCCATCTTCCGCGAGCGCGGATCCCAATACAGCTCGCGACGGTGGATCGGCTCGACCCGGTACGGGTAGTTGAACGGATTGCTCGACCGGCTGACCTCGACGGCGTGAAAGCCGGCCTTCACCTGACCGGCGTAGGCATCCGAGCAGGCCCGGTCGGCGTGCGTCTCGCGCTCGGCCTCGGCCAACTTGACCGACAGCGAGTCGGCGACATCCTGCTCGTCGTCGTAGTCGCTGACGACCTTCCAGTCCGTGCGCGTGCGTTCCTCGAGACCCAGGACGGCGTCGACCGTCGGCTTGGTGATGTTGCGGATCAGCGGGCCCAGCCCCTTTTCCTCGAGCTTCTCGATCGTCTCGGCGTCGAGCTGGTTGCCGTCGTAATAGTCGACCGCCTGGTCGGCGTGGCGGCGCCATTCCTGGTTTAAGCGCAGATCCTCGAGGAACCGCTCGAGCGTGACCAGCGGCAGCGCCTCGGGTGCCCTAGCCAGGTCGCGGCCGGTCGTCGTGCGGCGCTCGTCCTCGTGGGTCAGCGTGGTCGATTCGATCGGGTCGTACAGCGGCGTCGGCATCATGCCCTCCACGAGCTACGGTGCCGGACGAACCCGGCTTCGACGTTGTGCGGCCGGTAGCCCTGCGCGCCCTGGCGCAGCGCGTCACATGCGTGGCTCGCCCAGTTGTGCAGCGGCGCCGACTTCCAGCGGCCCAGCTTGTCGTCCCACTCG
>CAZBOT010000020.1:0-34104 GCA_964493575.1 uncultured Candidatus Saccharibacteria bacterium
GTCGGATATAATCGAGGAGCATCCAGCTGGTTTCAAACAGCTTGCTTGGTGTATCCTAATGGGCACCGGCAGTTAATTAATGTCGTGGAGGGGCGTACTAACACGCTGATCGCATGATTCGAGATCAAGAGATCAAACGGCTAGAGCAATATGCTAAAGGGCTAGGTCTCAAAGTGGAATACAAACAGCACCAGCCGGGCAATGCGTCGGCTGAGCTGCTTTCTTATAACGGAGTTTCTGACACGATAGTGATGTATCTTTGGCAAAACAAATCCAAAACTCAAATAGTGCTGGATTTTCTGCATGAGCTGGCTCACCATTTGTCGTGGATCCATCGAGATCGAAAAGATGACCCCGCGCTACTAGAGGCTCTGATTGCTGAAGATGCTAGAAAAGAATCGGACCCTCCGTTACCTAAGGCGCAGCGGAAGTTGATCTATCAATGCGAGAAGCGCGATGCTGAGTTCCGCGCCATCATCGCCCACGAGGTGGGCATTAAAGTTTCCGCGGCAAAGCAAGAGCTAGATCGACTACTTGATGTTTGGATTTACGAGTACTACTATCGAACCGGCAAATTCCCTACAAGAGAGCTGCGAAGAAAAAAGACTCGACACTTTATGAAAAAACTCGAAGGTCGTAAATAGTCGCGATGCCTAAAAACAAAACGCATTCTGAAGTAGAACATCTCCGAGGAATAATTAAGCAGCTAAAAGCTGAAAATATACGGCTTAAGCGCCAGCTCCGCATTCAGGAGAAGTACTCAGATGAAGAGACTCCTGTAGAGCCGGAGGCGGTAGACGTAGATTTGTGCCCATCTTGTGCGCGCGGCAAGTTGGTGTTGTTGGATTTGGGCAAATTTGCCTACTTAACTTGCCCTGTTTGCGGGCATAGGGAGAGAATTTGAGTTACAATCCAGAAACTAAAAGACTATACTACGAAAAGAACAAACAAAAAATACGCGAGTACAGGAAAGCAAATAGAAAAAAGATAAGTGAGACTGCGTTAGCGTGGTCAAGAAAAAATAAAGAAAAGCTCAACGCGCGCCTTCGGGAACGTCGCAGGACGGAGCCGCTGTTCACTTTGTCCGACAGGCTTCGTGCCAGATTCAAAAGAGCATTAAAGCATAAGGGCATACGAAAAACAAGACACGTATTTGAATATCTAGGATGTACTACGCAAGAACTTAAAGTCTATTTGGAAGATAAATTTTTACCAGGTATGACCTGGGACAATAGAGATAAATGGCACATAGACCATATAGTACCATTAGCGTCTGCAAAAACCGAAAGTGAGATGGCAGCTTTATGTCACTACACTAATCTGCAACCTCTATGGGCATCAGAGAATCGTAGAAAAGGGGCACGAATTGAGAAAAGATAAAATTACATTTGCGCAAAACGCTTTAAGACGAGCGTCCTATAAGTGGCGCGGGCGATGGATGGCTGAGAGAAAATATAAACATGAGGGGCGTAACCAGTACTGGTGTGCTATTTGCGGACCTGAGGTCGTTTATGGAAAGAAAGAAACGCAACTTGATCATATTACTCCTGTTGTAGATCCTGAAAAAGGGTTTACCACTCTGGACGAATGGGTTGACCGACTGTTGGTAGACGAAGACGGATGGCAGCGATTGTGTCTCAAACACCACGCAGAAAAGACTCAGGCAGAAAACTCGGTACGACGAGAGATCAAGAAGTCAGCAGCCAAGAAATCCAAGAAAAAATCTAGAAAACGATAATAAATGCTTGACTTCTAGCAAAAACTGTGCTAGATTTAAGGTATGAAGATTGCAGATACAGTTAAAAGATGGAGTGAAGAGGGGATACGTCTTCCCTATGCCTACAGCGCAGACAGCAAAGGACCATCTATTACCTTGTTGTTTCTGTGGCTGAGCGGCGTACTCACTACAGGGAGTCTTATTGCTCTGAATTTTACCGAACAAACTCTAACAGCAGCCATAACATCGATGTGTTTTTTTGGGCTGTCTATGGTATTTCACCGAATGCGTCGCTTAGATAAATTTAAACTAGATCTAGATGACAGGTCTATAGAGCTCGACGCTGGCGACGAGCCGGAGGACAAATGAAGCTTTATGGGATAGTTGCTTTGCTGTTTGTTGGGCTGCTCTTTGGGGCGTATCAGTACGGCAAGTCCCAAGCTCGAACAGTTGTTCAAGTTCAGGAGCAGGAGCGTGTTGTTGAGAAGCGCGACGTCGTTACTGTTGTAAAAGAGGTGGTTAAACCGGACGGCACAAAAGAGACCACTACCACCACCGAGGACAAAAGCGTAGTCAACACGAAAAAAGAAAAAGAAATAATCACTCAAAAAGCAGATTGGTTTGTTGCTGCTGGAGTGAGTCGTGATAAAGTATACACATTAGAAGTTAATCGTCGGATAATCGGGGACGTTTTTGTTGGAGCATACACTACGACGAACAATGAGATCGGATTGAAGGTTGGCTTCGAATTCTGAGCTGGAGGAGCTCAAGAAACTTCTGGACGAGACACCAGACTTAGAGGCGGATTCGGACCAGAGTAGATTTTTTAAGGCTGTTGGAGCGCAGCCTTTGGCGACCGGCAAGGTCGGTGCCGACGTGATATACTTCAAGTATCTTACGTGGAAGCAGGAGTTAGGGGAGACAGACGTGGTTAACTGGTGGAACTTCTTTAAGAAGCCACAAGGATTCCCGTCGTGGATCAAGAAGATGGTGGACACTGGTCGCACCGTCTATAGACTTGACCCTAAACACTTTCCAGCTAGCGACTACGTTAGTAAAGAGATGCGAAGATTATGGCGGGCGGAGAAAAAGTACAGAAAAAAACTCGCAGAGGCGAAACAAAACACAACGGACTTAAAAAAGAATTCTTCTCGAAAATAAAGCAAGAATACCACGACATAGATTACGTGGATAAACTAAGCGAGCAAGAGAAAGACTGGCTCAGTCGCTTCATGAACGAAGATCTGGGGGCCAACCTCAAGGAAAATCGAGAGTCTGGCAAAGCTATTAATACAGACCCAAAACATATTAGAGATATTTGGGCTAGGAACAACGCGAGAAATGCGGATCTTTATTCTAAAGCGAAAGCCACAGGGATGCTAGATACCCCGGACGCTATTCCGGACGATTCGTATTATGAGTCTTTTGAGGACGCTGTGATTGATCAATTAGATCTGAGCAAACAGATCGACAGCATATTTAACGGCAGCACCAAGAGCCGCAAGCAAAGCAAGTGACCACAGCGCTCTATTTTTAAATTCTTTTAGCGGAGGGATCTCCTCCTCGTACTTCTTTCGCAGCTCGGCATTTTCTTGACGAGCCAAAGAAACGCCTTCGATATGCCTATTTAACTCTGCGTTGTAAACGGCCATATGCACGGACATGTCGGCTACCTTAGATTCCAAAGCAGCCATCCTAGTTTCTACTTTATCCGCTAAGCGGTCTATTTTTTCCAACAAAAAACGATTGTCATCCATAATTACTCTTCGGCAGCACCGACAGCCTCACGGTATCCGGGGTTTTGCATCATTGCGAAAAGCAGCGCTTTCCGTTTTTTCTCTGGTTGATTTGCGATATTTCGAAGCATAGCTGCTGTTTTGGTATCCTTTACCTTACTAGCCAGAACAATCAGCTCTTCGGGAGTAGCCTTATACATAGCGTTTCCGATGGCGGCAACCGCCTTCGATCCGCCCTGCTTAACTGCGCCGGTAACACCAGCGATAACACCCGCCCCCTGCAGCGCTTTTCCACGCGCGGTTAGGGCTCCAAACCCGGTGGCATACCCCTTCGGGTCGGTGGCCAGGTAGGACTCGTCCATAGCGCTTCGCAGCAAATACTCTTGCCGCGCCAAGTCGTTTGCCTTTGACATTACTTGCTCCGCCTTTTCAGGGGAGGCTAGGCCTGAGGTCTTGAGTATGTCTTCTATGGCGTTGAGTCGAGCTGCTTCGTTACTTTCAGGATGCTTTTTAGCGCTAACTAGAATTCGTTGCAGTTTTTCTGCGCCCTCACGCTGTCGCAGAGGCATTTTAGAAATATCTACATTGCGAAGATCTACTCCGGTTTGTCCCACCAACTCAGAGACGGCCGAATATTTAGAACTCAACTCGTCAACCGGAACTCCGATCGCCTTTAGTTGATTGTCTATAGAGTCTTTGAGTTTTAGCAGAGAATTAAATGTATCCCGATTTCCGTTAATCTTGTCGGGATTGGCCATTTCTATCATATTTTGCACTTCTTCTCTAAGCCGATAGACGTCAGAGGCATCCAAGGCCGGGCGACCTCCGGTGACGCTACTAGGACCTACGTCCGCCAGTTGGGCAAGCATGGCCGTGGCTCGCAGTTGCGTTTGCTTAAAGGCAGGATCGCTATTTACTGCCGGGTTGGCGTGCGTAAATGCTGATTTTATATCTGCAACCAAATCCGAAACTTTTACTTTCCCCTGAGCATATTCCTTTGCCGCATCATAGGCCGAGGTAGCAGCTTTTTGGGCGTCCGTCGTGACCATCGGCAGCACTTCTTTTTGGACTTGCTGTCGTAGATCGTCTGATACTTTAGAAAAGTTTTCTGCGGACATGAAGCGCGGATTCTGCATAGAGTAGCCCACGATATCGCTAATGTCGCGACCGAAGCGCATACTCTTCCACCAATCCTTAGCTGCGCCTCCAGCCGCAGGAACCGCGCCGCCGAGAAAGGGCGTAATAACCGCCCCCGCAACCCCGCCCTGCGCTGTCTCAGAAACGAGCTGACCCAAGCGCTCAGTGTCTTGCTCTTCTACCGCCTTAACGGCGTCTACGTCCGAAGCTCCGGCCGCAGACAAAGCTCCAGCAGCAGCTCCAACTTTGGCAAGACGTGCTAGTTTAGCCGCACCAGTAAGGCCTTTTGCGCCGCTAGCAATGGCGCCGCCCGGAAGAGGAACGGCTGCTCCTCCGACCAAGTTGCCGCCCAAGTAGGTAAGCGGATTGGCCTGCTCTGCAAGTTCGTTGGCAGTACGAGATTCATCTCTAGCTTGGCTGTAGGTTTTATCAGTAAATGCGGATTCTAGTGCTCCAGTGATCTCATCACTAAAACCAAAAGACGCCCCTTGCGCTGCGCCTCGAAGAAAAGATTCAGTTTTTGAGATTTCAGGATCCGCCGTTACGACATCGGATTCTTTAGCCATCTCGCTAAGCTCGTCGTCGGTAAGCTTGGAGTAGTCTAGCGGCTCTCCCTTCGCCATCTTTCGTAGCGTGTCTTCAGAAAATTTTGTATAGTCCATTATTTTCCTCGGCGTTTCAGCTCGGCTGCTGCGGCATTAGCGTCAAATGAAAGAGTTGCTCCAGCAGGGCTACGTTGCATCTCTTCGACTAGCAAACTACGGTCGATTCCCATTTGTTGAGCTTGTTTGAATACCGGCGCCGCGGTTCTTTCAAATTGACTTTTAGCAACTTCTGACAAAATCTTAACAGCCTTAATCATCTGCGCGCGCTGTGCAGGTTGCAGCATTCTGCCGCTAATTAGAGAGTCACTCCAGTTACGAACCTTGTTCCCCAGAGAAGTGGCCTGCATACCCAGTCGAATTTCCGCCTCGCGGACGACAGACTCATCCCCTTGGAGCGCTTTGAGTGATCCCATCAAAGACGCGTAGTCAGAATACCCGCTAGGATCTTTAGCAAATTGCGACAAGGCTGCTTCGGCGCGTTCGGCGTTTAGAAAGTTATTGTAGGCTTTCCCAATGGCTCCTGTTCCAGTAAGCTCTTTTCGGAAATCTTGCGTGAACTTATCTTTCTTTTCCTGCTGCCGATCTTCTGCTTTTTCTTTTTTTGCATTTTCCCGCTCTTTTGCGATCATTAGGCGGTTTTGTGCGGCCTCATACTGAGACACCATATTAGCAAGATTAGCTGAGCCAAACACCTTAGTTAGCTGATCGTATGACATCTTTTTTGCCAATACGCGGTCGGCCAATGCGTCAGCTCCGATCCTTCTAAGCTGGGATGCTATATTTTCTCGGGTTAATTTAGCCATTTCGCTGTTGGAATCGAACAGATCGGTTTCTCTACGAGCAGATTCTTGGGCCTTTAAATCCTCCAGCTCCGATCCAATCAACGGAGCAAACGCGTCTATGGCGCTGTTATCCGCTTTAATTCGCCCTTGTCCTGAGATTGCGGTTCCGATTTGATTTGAAGCCCGCAAAATCGCATCCAGCATTTGGTCTCGACGCTTGGCTTCCTGTGCTGCCTTGTAGCGTGCAAGAAAATCTGATTCCGGCTCCTGCTCGAAATCCAGTGAGTCTGCTTCAGACGGAGCTGTTTGCTGTTCTACCGGGGTAGAGTTGCTCGCCGCGGCAGCATCGAATCCTGCAGGAGCTAGTGGAATTGCTGCCAATTCAGCATCCGTGTCAGGCTGCGCAGTAGGGAGCGGGAAATTCATAGGGCCGGGAGCCAGCGTTTCCGGCATACCCACCTGCTTAACGTCCTGCATTACTGCTTGATTAACTTCCGGATTATTCGGGTAGGCGTTGATTGCTGGGCTGAACGGTATGGCGTTCAACCCTTTTTGCCGGACCGCATCATTCTTATCTGCCTCTTTCTTAGCTTCTCGACGCCGCATTATTTCTAATTGAGCTTGAGCTGCTGCAGGAATATCATAGTTCTGTACTGGGGCAATTTCCCTAGGCGCGGGAGTTACGAGCGCCATTTGATACAGATCATCTGCCGTAGGCTGGGCGGCCTGAGGAGCTGCTTCCGACATAGTGAGTTCATCAAAACGTTGGAGAGTTTTTTCTCGAGTGTTTTTATTTTGAATCTTACTCAAAACATCTCTAATTTTGGCCGCTTCGTCTTGTTCTAGTGGAGGAAGCTTACCGTCGTTGTATAGGGCAGCTTCTTCTACGCGGCGCTTTGCCAATCCCGGAGATTGACGCAAGTTGCTTCTCAGGAGGATTTGTTTAGCTGCGGCTTCATGATTCCCCTCTTCGATGTGTTTTCGAAGAGTCGGGCCTACGAGCGAGGGATTATTGTACACTAAAGAAGACAGCGCGCTCTTTTGACCCTCCGTCATTTGTTCAAAATTAGGCACTGTCTTTTTTAATTCTTCTTGCTTCTCCGCAAGTTGCGCTTGCATAAGCTTTTCCGCATCGGTCTCATTCTCGACTTTTTCGAGTCCGATGCGTTTCATAGTGTCTAAGGTCGTAGGATCATCTAAGTTGGCACCATAGCCAACAGTACTAAAACCGCGCTCGTCCTTGTAAGGATCAGCGCTAAAACCTTCGATCTCTTTCAGAAATTTAGTTACGTCCGCTGCCATTAGCCACCAAAGGGGTTAAGATTTTTATTCCGGTTTTGTGTGGTTAGTTCTTGATCGGTGTCTTCCCAACTCCGATCTACGGGATTAACCGACGTGTTGTTTGTATTGCTCTGTGCCTTAAGCAGATTAGCGCTAATGCTTCCAAGTCCGCTTGCAACGTTTGAATACATATTAGAAGTTGCGTCTGCGCGGGCATCAAGATTTTTAGATTGTGCAGTGCCTGCACCACTCATACCCTGCAATTTACGCAGATTATTCTCAAAGTCTTGCTGATACAGATTTTTATTATACTGCTGCTGCTGATTGCGAAGCCCGGTATTGGCGTTAATGCGAGCTTGCTCGTTTTGCAGATTTGTTTGTTGGGCCTGGTTGCGGGTCTGCGTGTTGCGAGAAGCCACATCCTGACTCATGCTTTTATTAAAACGCTCAATGGCATCTCTGGCCGAAGCTACATCGGACTGACGTCCGTATTGAGAATCTTCGATACTTTTTGCAAGGGCGGCGGCTTGTCCGGTAGCGGCCATGCGACGATTCATTGCCTCTGCAGCTATTTGCAAAGCCTCAGCAGATGCTCTATTAGCGCCAGACTGCCCAGCAGAAAGTTCTGCGGCCAGCTCATCACCGCCGCTAGCCATTCCTCGTCTAGCTCTATTTTCCAATATGGACTTTTGATTGGCGGTTGTGTTGGCGTTGGTGCTTCTTAGCAACTGATCCAGCTGCGCTCGGTCAATAGCGCTCATGCCAGTTTCAGCCAATTGCTCTGTCTTAGCCAGCATATCCGCTTGCGTCTGTGCAAGTCTCGGATCGGTAGAAATACCCGCAAGGTTGGTATCGGAAAGTTGTGCGAGCAGTGCCTCTTGTTCTGGAACGTAGGCTCCTGCGCTTTGATACTCTTCTAAAGCCAATTTAAGTTTCTCAACGTCCGGAATATCTAGAGCATTGTACTTATCGTAGAGATCTTTTAAAATTCTAGAAGCTTCAGCTCGATCTCCGGAGGCGGCGTTATTTCCTAAAATACCGCCGACAAGATTAATGCCAGTCCCAACCAGCATTGGGGTGAGAATAGGATCCATTAGCGTACTCCGTAATTGCCCGACGGGCTGACATTTCCAAGTGTTTTATTGTAGCCTTCTTGTTCCAATCGGTCTTGAAAGGCTCGCCACAAATTTTCTCCCGCCAACTGCGCTGCTTCAGTCGCGTCCACGCCTCCGACCAACGAAGCTCCAGAACCTCGGTCCACAGCAAACTGAATAGGTCCGGTGGATCCTCTGTGGTACTGTGCGTTTACTGTTGCATTTCTTCCAGCTTCTATATCTCGCAGCAAGCTTCCTAGATTTTGATAAGCGTCGTAGCCGTAGGTTCCTCCGCCTCCGCCCGTGCTGGAGTAGTTCCAATAGCCCTGTCGTCTCAGCTCTTCTTGGTTGAATCTATTTTCCAAGCCAGTTCGAGCAGCGCGGATAGCCTCACCAAGCTCCTGTCCCTTAATTGCCGCATCGCGGCCTCGGTCTCCTACTTGTGTATAGGCGGCGTCGGTTCTTTCCGCGAGATTTAAAAGGGCGTTGTATCTGTCCAGCTCCTGTTGGTCGATCACATTCTGCGCGGATAGATTAGCCACATCTCCGAGCTGTTTAAACTTGGAGGCATCCACGTTGTAGGTCCGAGAATCAAAGCCCAAGTTTCCGGCCTTTAACTGCTCCTCGATAAACTTTCGCTGCTCTGGATTAAGCGCTTCTACTCCTTGCGAGAGAAAGGTATTAATCGCAGCGTTCTTAGCAGTGCGGTCTTGGATTAATTGTTGGGCCTCAGCTGTTTGAGCTGCGGTAAAGGCCGCATCTTCCGAGGTAAGTGTGTTGCGTAGATCGGAAGCAACCTGCCCCGTTAGCGCAGCGTTAGCCGCGATCTTACCAGTTAAGTTTGAAGTGTCTTGGCCTAGCTGGTTTTGTGTGCTAAGTACTCGCCCAGAAGTGTCCTTCTGAATATTTGCCAGCTGAGGAGCCCCACCGATCTGAAACAGAGCCTGATCCAAACGTTGCTGTCCGGTAGTGTAGCTAGGACGGCCAAGGGCATCGCGCAACAAAGAAAAGCGTCCGGTCTCTGTAGCAAGATTCCCGACCTTCTGTCCAACATTTTGTAGATTGGTAGAAGCTTCGTTGGCCAAAGTACCAAACTCTTGCTGCTGCTGTTGAGAAATGTCTTGTTGATTGAATAGTTTACGAAAGCGTTCCCGCTCGTCTGTATTACTGGTTATAGTAATCGGATCTTCTTTTATGCGCTGTTGAAATGCGGTGCCTTCATTGAGACGTGCAGTTTCTTCGTCCACCTTATTACCGTAGGCGGATACATTTTTTGCTTTGTTCTCAGCCTGCGTCACTTGCGTATTAAGGCGATTGCCTATCATTCCGGCCAAACGCTGTCCGGCATTCTGATTGGCGCCGACATAGCTTTGCACGTTGGTAAATTTACCAGAAGAGGCTGGGCCTTTAGCCATCCCGCCCGCCGTGGGCGTTGAAGCTGCTCCGCCACCAAGGGACAGGTCTGTTTTTTTGTCTTCTTTATTTTGATTTAGATTGCTAAGGGTAGCCATGTATAATATGTTAACCTATTATTATTGCTGTGATTCTAAATTTAGTATCTGCAGGAAGCCCGGCGATATGCTGAACCTGTAAGTTATTATCTTTAAGTCCAAAGGTGATAAATGGCGTTGCCGAGGGGAATAATCCATTAAGGGACATATTTTCCACCCGCACCACCTGAAGGCCTCTAGGTTTGGTTTTAAGGGGCGATTTCAGCTCCAAGGCGGCCTTAGGTATTCCCGTAGATTTTAATTCAACCTCGAACGTTATAGGCTGTTGGTTGAGATTGTCAAAGTCAAGGTTGCCGTTCATAACTTCGACAATCCGCTGCAGGAATGGATTTAAAGATCCGGCTAAAGTACCTATAGTTTCCTGGTCTTCGGCCGGATAATCCTCTTGGTTGATTCGCGTAAAGTTATTAAGTTTCATTAACTGTATGCCCTGGAGCTGTAGGTTTTCAGAGTAAAGCTCACACCCAAAATGCCATACCTGTAAAAGGCCGTATCATGTATAAAGTGCGGTCGTATATACCGGCAACGCTGTTTTTGCGCCGGAATGAGCGTTCGGAACGGGCGTCCGGTGCCTTCTCCACCCCAGGAAGTAGAAGAGTAAAAGAACACTCCCCAAGAGCCGTCGCCCTCCATCAGAAAGTCAATGTCTTCGAAGTTGGGACTTAAGTCGGTATTGTAGCCTAGCTCTGCAAAAGCTATGCCAGCATTGTCGAACATTATAGTACCCTCTCGCACCTGCTTCCAAATAGAAGGTTCTCCGAATGCTATAGGAGCCCAAATAACCTCCGACCGGATTCCTTTATAGAGGATTATGTCCCCTTGTATGAAATTCTGAGAGGATAGCACGGTTATACGGGTGGCATCCAAACGAGACTGCACAAGCATCTCGGAATTAATTGTGCCTTCGGATTTTAAGTAGGTAGAAAATCCTAGCGTCAAATCTGCATTTAAAGCATCAACAAAAGCATTAAAGTCTGTCTGAAGGCCTTCGAAAGTTGTAGCAGTGGAGGAAGGAAAGCTAGAGCCCAGATCTGAGTTTAACTGTAGGACTAAAGCGTTAAACCGCTCTTTTAGATCTGCGCCGTTTGCTACCTCAAAGTCGGCATAAAAAGATCTATCAACGACTGGAAGCCCTGGATCAACTGCTAATTTACGCGCAACGCGCAACAACTGCGGAGGCGTGAGATATAGAGTCTGAACCAGGAAATCGCCTTTTTCCACCAACGCTGCGGAGCTGAGTTCTACCTGACCCTCAACGCTAAAAGCCGTGGGCGGAAGAGATAGGGTGTATTGGCGGTCTGCGTAGTCAGTGCGAAGCAAATCCTTGCGTTCTTGTTCTATTAGGTTTGTATCCCCTGCTCCGACATAAAGCCGATTGTCAATGGGATTTACAACCGCGCAATTAGCAGACACTCTAAACGATGTCCAGGTTTGCGTAAACGTGTTGAACCTATAGGCTCTAGTCGGAATTTGTTCTTCCGCCACATTGGGCACCCAAATTATATAGCTGCGATCTGCTTCATAGCTGCAGGCGTGAGTAGCAGTTTTAAAATGCGTGTAGCGCGGTGAGGTTATAGCGTTGAATATATTCTCAATCGGACGAGATTTGATCAACACTCCTGCCTCACTTACGGCCACAACACCTTGCGTAGTAAGGGCATACACCTGATTGTTCAACACGGATGCAGTGTCCGGAGCTAGAATCATTGCCGAGTTGTCGAAGGCGGCTACGAAATAGTTAGTAGAGTCTTCCCCGGTTAAGGAATAAATACCCTCTTCCTTGAAAATAAAAAGCCTATCCCGAAGCGCCACAATGCGCTTAATGGCCTTATCCTTAGGCCCAACATCGAAATAGTTTACCAGCGGCACAGCCTCAGGCTGAAAGACCTTAGAGTAATATATTCTGTTCGGCTTATCCTCAGCAACGCTGCTTAAGTTGTTCAGTGCTGGGTTAAATATAGCAGGAACAGTACTTGAAATAAAGAACGCATCAGGATCTAAGGTTCGAGCCTCATAGGTGATGCGGCCAGGAAGTCCGTCAGCCACAAACTCATAGAATGCGTTTACCGAGCTGCTGGGATCTGAGTTGATCACTAAAGCCAAAGATCTCGCGGTATCATCAATAGCTTGCGCCGCGGATACAAAACCACTATATCGAACCCAGCGATTGGTAACGTCTTCCCCCTGCCCGTCCTGGATTTTTGTAATAACAATACTTCCGGAAGTAGTGGTGGTATCAGTGCTGGTGCCGTTTGTTGCGGTTTTGATGATTACTGTGTCCGTCGAAATAGAATCTACCACAAGATCAAAGGTCTTTTCGTCCGCGGCAACAGCGAATGCGGCGGCTACGTCATCTGCTGTGACGGCCGTCGTAATGTCTACTTCAATAAGTACGGCGTCTGCTGCGGTGGGCGCATCTACAGTACCCTGTTTGAAATAAAATATATATTTCACAGCGTCATCTATTGAGTAGAGTGTCACGCTGTCCGCAGTGCCAGAGCTAGCTAAGGAAGCTGGAACAGGGAATTGAATAGAACTAGCTTCCGGTCGGCCCACAAACACATAGGTTATAGGGGTTGTTCCGTCGCTGATTGTCAGGCTACTGCCGTAAATGCTGGTAGTTGCCGGATCCGCTGCCGAGACGTCTACGCCTACATCAATGCTGTCCGCCGTTACCGCCGTGATAGTATAATTGCCGTCCAGCCCCGCGCCAGTACCTACCAAAGCCACTGTCTGACCCGCCAACATACCATGAGGCGCGCTCAGAGTAATGACGCTTCCAACAATAGAAGATATTGAAATTGAGTCTTCAATGCTGTTAAATCGTTTAATTCCGTCAAGACCTAATAAAGTCGATGTTGTTCGGTGTTTGGTGCGCGTGTTTGCAAAAAAGACAGCATTCTTGTAAAGCGCTACATCCTTGGCAAACGGCGGTTGGGAGTTGGCTTGTAAAATACCCTCTCCCGAAAATTCATTTGTATACAGATTTACGCCATTGTCCCGGAATGTTTCGGGCGTGATGTCCGCAACAGTAATACTTCCTGCCAACAGATCCGAGGCAGTAACTCCGTTCTCAATGACAAGGCGCATTTCATCGCCAGCAGACACGTCTCCAATAGTGTCAAAGTCAGCAGCCACTGCCACATTAGTTCTGTATATACGATAGAAATAATCAGTAGTAATGCCTGCGGGAATTTGAAAAGTAATCTCCGTAGATGCGAAATTGCTAGACGGATTTACTACCTCGATGGCAGGACTAGGAAATCCCTCTAAGAAGTTCTCGTTTACGTCTACGGTTCCCCAAGTTATGCGATAGGCTACCTTAGAGAAGGGGTCCATAAATGTGGCCCCTCCATATACCGGAACGGCAGATCCGGTCAACGCGCGTATTGCTCCGGAAGAACTAACCTGAGCCGCACCGAGCGTAGCCGCAGAAGTGGCTGCGATTTTTTGTATACCGTCTGAGGTTGTGATGTATAAATTTCCATTAGACTCTACGTATTTTATGCGCAGGCCGTTTTCTGTAGGTGCAAAGTTTCCAGGAAACTCATTAGAAAAATCACCATCACCAGCATCCCAGGCAATTTTATTTCCGTAGTTTGCTAGGATTCGATCTTTATATAGCAGTACTGCGTCTGCAATATCTGCGGAACTAGTGCCGATAACTCCGTATTGCCCTAGCCCACGACGAGGTTCTATAATACCGTCTTTGTCTATTACGACGTTATCTGCGAGAGATAATGCCCCTTCCGGAATCTCTGAGTGGAAGTTAGAAAATGTATGCAGCCCCTTTGCTCGGAGCATTGACGTAGTAGCCATTTACCACCTGCGCCATCTGCGAGCGCCTCTGCGAAGAATTCCGTGACGATTGAGTACCTTGGTAACTGCTTCGTCGACTCGGGAATCTACCAGGGTGCCGCCTTTTTGTTCCATTTCGGCGAGTTTTGTATTTGCGGTTTGCAGTCCCTCTGCATCCCCAAGCGCTTCAAGACAGCGTGCTGCGACTCGCTGTGCGAGCATAGGGTGAAGGTCTGTGGGGATTTGTGGAATCATGCACTCTTCTGCCAGCGCAATGTGGTCTCCTGGCACAAGTTCGTCCGGGATGTCGCTGGGGTCCACAGTGATGGTCAATCCAACTGAGTCGACCGCTGTCAGCGGCACGTCAATGCGAAGGCAGCGGTGTGGAGACTTGACTTGGATAATGTCTACCAAGGTCCCAGTAGAATACAAATCAGGAACGGATTCTACCGTTATGGCCCCCGTAGTCCTATTGATTGATCCGATCTTCATCACGCGATCTTCAGACACTAGCCGATTCGGGCGAAGATAATAAACTGCAACTACCCCAGTAAAGGAAGTAGCGCTTTGCCCGACCAGGGTAAATTGATTGCTCTCTAAGTAGAAAGCGCGCAAATACCCGCCAACATCCGAAATGTTAGTGCCTTGGTAATACGGTAAATCCCCGCGAGTAATGCGTGTAGTTTCATATAGACGGCCGCCAGTATCTACCAGCTGCAGATCGTTTAGCTTATTGCCAATTGCTCTATATGGGATCGGATATGAAAGTTTGTTAGTCTCTAGCGGAATGGTTTCTTTTACGAGAAAATAATCCTCGTGGAATTGCATCACATACGGGATGAGCGCTGTGTCCATCTCGTCATTAGCAAACGCCAAGAAGTCGTCTTCTAGAAACGTAACTTGGTTTTTCGGAATCATTGCCCGCCGGATCGCGTTTTCGATCAGCGACGAGCTAGTAAGATACCTAGCCATGAGGCACCTCGATTAGGCTTGAGCTTTCAGCTTAGCCTTCATTTCGGCGATCTCGCGCTCCATTTCTTCCAGCTCTTCCATTGTGGGCATTTCGTCATCTTCTTCGGACTCCGAGGCAACCATTTCTTTTGCCTTTTCCAATCCCTCCTCGAGGCCCTCTTCGTCGTCAGCTGCAACAGTGACGGCAGATTTAGGCATCATGGACGATTTGAGATCTTCCCCCATCATGTCAGTAGCAACTTTACGCATTTCTTTAATAGCGTTTAGCTTTGCTTCTTTCTTCTGAGGATCTTGGTCCTTGTCTTTTTTGCCCAGCATTTTAGTCAAGTTCATACTTTCTCCTAACTTATTAATATGTTAACTAGTTCGTTGCTTAAGTTTGTATTGCCGCGATTCCGATTGATCACAAATATTACCTAGAAACTGTTTTGTGCCCTCAGTCATGCCGCCTGACTTAATAGCTTGCTCTATTACGCCGCACAGCTCCTGCTCAGCTTGCAAAAGCATCTTAAACGATTCCTTGTTTTCTTTCTGGACATAGGGCTCCAGCCGACCTGCCGCGAGTTTTTGCACCGCCACTAGGTCAATAGGCAGGCCCAAACCCAAGGAGCGTTCTACTACGGAGTCGTAGGCGTCTTCGTATTCTTCATACAGGCTGCCTAGGTATTTATGGTCAGCAAAAAACAAACTACCCTTGGCCAGATTGTGGTAATTATGAGCGCAGAGCTGCATATACCGTAAGTGAGCCGCTAATTGTTCCATTATATTTTAAGCCGCGCCGCCGCGCGTGCTTCCTTTATTTCGGTTGGGCACGGGGTTCCTGCATCCGCTTCCCGGATTATATACCAGTCGGTGGCCGCCAAATAAGCCAAAGCCTCTTCGCGCTCTTTTACTTGCGCAGTTTCGACGGAGACATCTTCCTGAGTAATTTCGTATTCACAAGGAAGAATTACTCCGGTAGGCAGCCCGTCTTCGCCGATCTCAAGGCGCTCGGGCAGGCCCCACCAGTTTTCGGCGACGCCCTGGGATATCCAAGCGTCAGCCTCCTCTTGCGTTTGGAAAGTCCCTCGATGAGTTACAATTTGATCTTTGGTGATAGAAACTCTAATCATTACATACCGATCCTGGCGATGGATATTCGATTTTCAGACGAATCAGTGGTTAGATTTAACGAGCCGCCCGATGTTTGCAAGGCCTGCAGCTGAGCAGTTTGTCCCGCTTGCAAATACACAATAGCGGAATTAGTGGCTCGAGTCGAGGCCCCACTCAATGCAGCCACTATAATCCCTTTTACGGACTCTGCAGAAGTAATTAAGTCACTGGCCCTAAATCCACTAGAACTGGCGGAAGAGAAGGTTATCACGCTATTTATATGATACCACCCTGAGATTGGAGCAGTGAAAACTCCTGTCGCAGCATTCATTGCTCCGTGAGTATCTTGTACTTTAGTGCCAAACACCACGGTCTGCAAAACGCTATTTGAAATCAATTGTCCGGCAGAGGTACGATAAATAGCGGCTACAGTCTCGCTCGCTGCAATAGCAGAAGGGCCACTCAGCCGTTCCACCTTGAACGATGTCGCACCGCTCCCGCTGAGGAGGGTCAGCTGATTAACGCTGTAGTCCGCGGTCGAGAAGTAGAAGGCCTCGACATAGTCCCCCGCGACGAGCTCGAGCGTCTCCGCGCCGTTCATCCAGACCCTGCGCCCGGCATCCGGGACCAGCTCGGCGATTGCGCCGATGTTCACGCCGTTCTTATACAGACGTATCTGGTGAATGTCGTTCGTCACGTTCGTGGAGTTGGCCAGAGCGGTGATGTTGAGCTTGTAGAACCCTGAGCACGGAGCGACGAAGCGCGAGTTGACTGTATCAAATGCCCCGTGCGTGTCGTGGACCTTGCTGTCAAAGGTGATCTTGATGCCGCTGTTGTTCGGGCCGATGGTCTGGTTTGCGCTCTTCTGGTAGCGACTGGTAAGCACTCGGGTGTCTGCGCTATCAGACAGCTGCACCGAGGAAGACCAGCCCACGATGGGGATGTCGTCGGTGGAGAAGTTCACCTCATCCCCGGAGCCGAAGGTGAAGGGGACGGTCGTCGAGACGGGCACGTTGTTCGCGTACGCCCCGGCGGCACCCAGGAGCTCGACGGATAGAGTCGTCGAATTGAGGATGCGTACCAGCGCTGGGTAGGACGCGTTGGCGGCGTCCAGGACGTTCGCCGTCCCTATGATGCGCTCCCCGTTCGTGCCCACCACCTTGGAGAGATCGATCGTGATCCCCGTCGGCATGTTGAAGCGCAAATTTGAGCCTGTGGGAGCGCCGGAACACAGCACGCTCCCCTTCAGCTTCATCGAGTCGCCCGACCTACTTCTGACGGCGCTGTAGGTGACCGCCCCGGTCCAGGAGCCGGTGATTGTCGTAGGCATCCAGTCCGAGTCGGGAGTCCCGTAGGCGTACTCGGTGGGGTACACCCGCACGTTGTCGAACAGCCAGATGTACTGGGTGGCCTTCATGAGCGAGTTGTGGATCAGGAGGCGGTAGTTCGTGCCGGTCGGGGAGGCTTGGAACTGCGCCTCGAAGCGGTCGGACACCACCGTGCTGTTGCTCTTGAAGCGGTAGTTCGACGGCTGGATGAGCTTGGCGTTGTCGATGTCGTAGATCCACACCGTGAGCTCGGAGGGGTTGTTCCCGCTCTGCACGTCGAAGTCCCCGCTATGCAGGCGGTAGTCGATGGAGATCGTGAGCGAGCGAGCCTGGTAGGTCTTGTCGATGACGAAGTCGGTCGAGATACCCTTGCCCATTACGGAGCTGGAGGTGTTCTTGAAGTAGGAGAAGCAGTTGGTCCCGCTAAGCTGCGAGCTCGAGTTCACCAGGAAGACCATGTCCGAGACAGTCCCGCCAGTGCCGTCTACGGGCACGGAGGAGCCGTCGTCGTACTGCTGCCAGCCGGTCAGGCCGTTATCGGCATTTCCATTGGTGATGAAATTAATTCCAGAGTCCCCTCCGCCGCCGCTAGCTTGGTCAACCCAGCTCAGCAAACCAGACCCGTCGGTAGACAACACTTGGCCCGAAGAGCCTGTATCCTCAGGTAAAGTGAGCACGTAATCGTCTGATTGATCCGGTGAACTTTCGAAGGAAGCTGTGTAGCCAGAACTTCCTGCAAGAGTGATCAGCGCCTCTGCGCCGACCGGACCTTGAACTTCTAAGGCCCCGTTTGACACCAGCATTTTAGCGGGATTGCCGTTGCCAGAATCCCCCAACTCAACGGTAACACTGCCGCTTTGTCCATTTGTAGACGATCCAGTTCGAATAGTTATTTCGCCGCTGGCGTCGTCTGCCGCGCCGGTCTGAATGAGAATGTCCCCAGAAATTCCGGTCTCTGCCGTGGATAGGGCATTTCCAGTAAACATGGAAATGTTTCCGGATGTTGCGCCGAAAGCATCTCCTGTAGTGGCTGATATAGCGCCAGTAGTCATACTGTCTGGGGCGGTATCGTCTAAAGACTCTGTGTAGGCAACAATAGACCCGGAATTTGTAGTATTGCCTATGTCAGGCGGACCCGGCACAATAAACACAGAAGCTTCCGGAAAAGATGGATTTATCGTAACCCCGCCTGCGGAATTACTTAAAATCACCTCGTCGGCGCTGTCTAGCTTGAGAACATCAACCAACCCGGATCCCGTGTCTTCCCACTGAAGGGCCTGATCATTCGGCAGCACTCCAGGAACTCCACCGCCGCCGTCTTCCCAAGAAAGATTTCCAGAGCCGTCGGTACTAAGTACTTGACCAGCAGTTCCATCAGACGGGGGCAGTGTGTAAGTTTGTGCGCTGGCCGAGGGATCGGTTGTAAAAGTTGTCGGTTGCCCGCCGGAGCTATACAAAGAGAAGGAGGCCTCGTTGCCAACAGTGCCGCTAACAGACACGCTATCCGCAATAACAGAAACAAAAGGATTAGGCCCGGCTCCAGAAGAGCCTGGTTGAATTATTATATTTCCAGCCGCGGCCGCAGACGAATCTCCTGTTTTTATTCTTACCGTGCCAGATCCGCTTCCGGCAGTTCCGGTAGAGATCAGGACATCGCCAGACGAATTTAACGGCGCATTTCCGGAAACTAAAGTGACGTCCCCAGAATCTCCAGCGTTGTTGTTGTTGGATTGTGCGCTGAGTCCGGCAGGCCCGAGGAGCTGAGTGTTATCTTGGTCGTCAAGACGCAGCACTCCGAAATCAAGTGTGTCTGCCGCATTGCGCCATTTTAGATATTCTTCATTGGGAATTACCCCTACATTCTCTGCAATAGCTTCTAAAGCCTCTTGTACGTTATTAGCTGTGATGCTGGGAATTGCGTCGACACTAATGGCAGTAGCGGCATGCGCCCCGCTAGCAGCTGTAGTATGTGCATCAAGAGCGTCTTGGACATCTTGAATATCTTGCTCAAGCGTGCCCTGCAATGCGGCTAGAGCGGATTCTCCAACCAGCATAGTATCTTCATCTGGTAGTTGAATAGTTCTATCTGCCGTTTGAGTTGAGACTACGGTTGTGGTGGTATTGTCCGAACCGCCAGGAGTAAGCTGTAACTTTGCACCCAACAACCCCTCGGCCTTGACAACTAATGATTTTAGAAACTGTATTGCAGAAATCACATTAAATCCTTACGCCGAAAGAGTCCGGGCGGAAAAGATCATAGTACCGCCCTCAGTATCGTCTGTTGTCGTATATAACACCTGGCCGTTATCTTGAACATCAAAACTAACGCCCACTGGATTTGTACTCTGGACATTCAATGCCCACTTCTCTCCGGGATTTGCCGCGGCATTGTACGACAGAAACATAGTACCATATTCGACTACGTCATTTCTGGTAACCGAGTAGGTCACGTTGGCTGCGCGAACAATGGCCGAATCAAAAATTAAACCCTGCACGGCTGTGGCAACCGCCGTATTGTTCTGTAAAGAGAACGAGGTGCGCAGGATATCGCCAGGGGCCAGCAGAAGACTTAAAACGTCCGTCACCGCTGCTGCCCAGGCCGTAGCTTCACCCCCCCAACCAGGAGGTGATCCAGCATCGGGGTAGTCATAGGTATTATTATTGACAGTTAATTGCATGTACGATATGTTATTTACGGCTTAAATACGCGATTTCCCGATGCAGGCGCTCTGAGTTGTAAATGGACCCATGTGGGAGTGGCGCTTGGATCTTCCATGTACAATCCGGCTTTTGCTAATACCGATAAGTTAGCCAAACACCACTCCTTTAAGCGATTGTCGTGGTCTTTAAAGTCTGCTGCAAGACCGACAACATGGGCGCTTTTCTTTGCCCCGCCCACTTTTGCGTTAATACTAGCAGGTCTCCAACCAGAACTCACCACCATAGGCTTCCCATAAGCTTCCCTAACGATATTCAAGGCCTTTAGTAGCATATCTATGTTACTAGACACCTCGTCGGTGAAGTCTTGTTTATACATTATGTCTCGCCCCATAAGAATCTCTTTTTTGGAAATCATTATTCCACCGCAGATAAAGTGAGATTGATAGGCTCTCCTCCAGAGCCCAGCACTGTGTCTGAAGCTATAGTTAAGACAAGACCTCCAGCAGTGCTCATATCAATGTTGTATCCGTTAGTCCACCATGGAACCCCGTTAGCGGTAACTACTACATTTTCAAGGCCTGGGATGGTGCGGAGCGCCGTCTGTATTATACTAGCAGACCCGAACTTATTTCCCAGCACCGGCGAAGAGTTATTACCTCCCGCTGAAAATATAGCCTGTCCGGTAGAACCCGGCTCAATAGCCGTCAGGGTGTAGGCAGAGGCCCCAACCGCAGCAGACTCCAAAACAACATGGGAATAGCGCTCCGCATTGTCCACGGCAAAAGCACATCCCAACTCAACAATAAGATAATTTTTAACCGCCTGAACTAAATCAGCCGCCGATGCAGCCTCAGAGCACTCAGCAACAAGTTCGTCCGAAGAATTGTAAATTTGGGCAGATTGATAATACCTATCCATGGTAACTTTGTAATGATTTCCTGTTTGATCTTGAACAGGGGTGCTATTGGTCCATAAACCATCTAAGCGAACTTTAAAACGTAAAGGGGAATTTAGCATACAGCCTCCAACTAAATATGTTATTCAAAAAAAGCCCCAGGCATTGCACCTAGGGCTCGAGAAGATTAGAAAATCTTCAATGATTACGCAGTGATCAGGTTGGAGATGATCACGCTGCGGCCAGGCTTGGCGCAGAACAGAGCTTGGTCTGTGTAGCAGCGAAGCTCAAAGCCTGCATGGTCTTCCAGTTCGCGGAAGAAGTTATCACCTTGGCCAGGTCGGCGGAAGGTAATATCTGTCGAACCAATACGAACCCAGTCAGAAACTGCCAGCACGTAGGCATAGCCTTCTTTGACATAGATCGAAGGAACAACTTCCACAAGACCGTTTTGCGAGTGGAATTTGATGCTGACCGAGCCGTTTTCAGCAACTTGCGATTTGTAAGACGAGTCAAACATTCGCAGAGCAGCTTGCTCAGTAAGCAGGTCATCCCAGTGACCGGGGTTAACCAACGCGATGACGTCCGAGTCAAGGCCTTTTTCCACACCTTTAGAGATGGCTTGTTGCAAAATTGCAAAAGACATAACCGAAGGAGAAGCAGGAGCGTAGCTAGAACCCTTCCACAGAGTGTAGGTAGCAGCGTTGATACCAAACAGCGAGCCTGTGTTGGTCAGGATTTTATGAACCCCGGCAAACTCTTTACCCAACGCACCTTTATGGAGGATGCGGTCAGTAGACACGGTAGCCGACAAGTCAGCAGCAGAGTCCAGCGTAATGGTGCGAGCCGACAAGTTGACTGCAGTGACCGTAGCGGCGGTGCGCAGCGTAGCTCCGGTGGTGTCGTAGATTTCGATCGGCATGCCTTCAGCACCGGCCCAGATACCGGGAGCAAAGTCTGCAGCGGCCATAGTGACAACTTTAGTGGTGTTGTTTGCCGAGGAGACAGTTGCATATTCGGTTTGACCGTAGAGGACTTCGATCTCAAGTTTCTTAGAAACAGAATCCATCATGTTTCCGACCAGGAACTTCGTCGAGTCTTCGAATGCGCGAGGTTCGCCGCCCATTGCGCGAGCAGCAGCTTGGTACGAAAGAACCGAGCGGAGGACCAGTTGATATCCTTTGACAACGGCATTGCGGATCTGACCGGCGACGGGAGCCGACAGTTCAAACGCGCCTTCCGAGTCATCGGCAAAGGTCACACCGTGTTCCATACCGAGAACTACGGGTTGGTTGTATGCGTTACCGGGCTGCTTATCTTTCGAGATAAACTTGATTTTTTCCAGCAACTTTTTGCCATCCGGAATAAGACGTTCCATCTTATCGGCATAGCGTTCTTTAAAGAGGCCATTAAGCGTGGCCATGTCATTTGCGCCTGCATAGGCAGCCATTTTAAATCTCCTTTAGATTTATTTTTTTGTTTGTTGTTTGGTGTCTGAGACGTTTACTTAAGTGATCCTCAGGGCCTAGAGGCTTGCCGAGAAGCTTGGCGCAACTTCTGCTTGACACTTAATATGTTAAAATTTCCCGAACATGTCACTAAATTTAATAGGTTTTTCGTCTTGCGCAGGGGCTGCGGCTCGGGTACTTCCGCCGGTATCAGTAACTTTCCCAGCTGATTCCGCAGGCTTACGTACCTTTGCTACTTTCTGCGAACGATATCGATCCAAGCTCTTTTTACCTACCAATCGCTCCATGAGTTTCGTAGCGGTAGCTTCCGGAGCCTCTTCGAACAAACGAGACAATTCTCCCGAAACTTGTTGCTCGACAAACGGCATAATCTGCTCGACAGTTACGTCCAGATATCCCAACTCAACCGCTGTACTCATTGTGTCAGCAATGCGCTTGACGATGTAGGGAGATTTGGGAAGCTCCGACTTACTCAATGCGTCGCTGATTTGTTGATCGAGCTCCATAAGAGCTTCTTCATTTCGACGGGCGCGCTCAGCTTCTTCTTTTTCCCGAGCCAGCTTGACCTTTTCTTCCTCATAGGCCTTAAGCTTACGCTCCATCTCCTCCAGTTTTTTCTGCTCAGGAGACTTTTCCATCTCCTCGAGCTCTTGTTCCAGGATCTGCTGCGCAAATTCTCGAAGATTGAGGCCAATACTCTCGTGGGCCAGGATTGCTTTTGGATTGGTTTTTAGTTCTTGCATCAGCTCGCCGACGGCCTTGCGCATTGCGGCAGCTTCTTCGAATTTCTCATCTGCGGCCAACGCACGCTGGATGTAGCGCTGGATTTCCTGTTCGTTTGACAGGTCTACTTCCACTTCGCGTACTTTATTGTTTACCTTGGCGGCAATTTTTCGTTTGGTCGGAGGGGGTTCGGGTTTTTTCTCTTCTGCCGGGGCTTCGGGCTGCTCGCCCTCTAGCTCTTCCGCACTCTCAACAACTTCTTCTGGGACGGCTGCGTCTGCAGAAATGTCTGCGGGCGTTGCATCTGCGATATCTGACATATTGTCTCCTTAGAGCGTCTTAAGATGGCTCTGTTAGGTGTCCGCCGTAATTGGTGGGACCTTAATTAATATGTTACTTAGAGCGTACTTTCTTTAGTAATTTCTTTAAATTACAACTACATCCCGTTTTTGGTACAGCTTTGGACACCTTCTTGGCATAAGCCTGTTTAGTGTTGCCTTGCAAGGTCGTTTCGTCATTCGAGCCGGGATAGTCCATATGGTTTATTTTTTTCCTTTTAAGGTCTGGCGTAGTTTGGGAAGTTTACCCGTACCGAGATCCTTAAGCGGGCTGTCTTTAATTAGTCGAGCCAGTTCTTCCGGATTATTTGCTAAATCTTCCAATGAAGACTCTCGAAGCATTTTCATCTTTTCGGAGTCGAGTAAGGCGCGATTGGCGCTAATCAAATCTGACTCTTGCATATTAAGGGGGCGGGCTCTCCGAGCGTCTTCCATTAAACGCTGCGCCATTTTGCGATCGGCCGTAGGGTCGCTAACCTTAGAAGACTCTTTAAAGATTTTAGGAGGCGTTGTGCCGCCTTGACTAACTAAGGCTTGAGACTGAAACTCTTTTCCCAACTTACCTTGTGCAAGCTCGTCCTTGGCTCCCGCAGAGTAGGGCTTAAGTCTTGAGGTGGACGTTGGTGGCGGCAAGTCTGGGTTTGCATAAGCGTTGTCCAGTCCCTCTCGCAACGACCTAATCGCTGCCTGGTAGTCTTCTGATCTAGAAGGCGCGTCTCTGAGCGCGCTTGTGAATTCGCCGGGCATGTCCGTAATTCTGGTTGCGTCTTCCGGAGAAAGCGATCTAACTTGTTCCGCGCGCTTTAGCATGTTCTCTCTGGCAGCGGTCACCGCGGCGTCCGTGCTTTGGTTAGCAACTTCGTTTGCTCGACGTATGATATCCGCACGACTACCAAACTCCGCAGGAATTTCCGCGGCCGGCTTATTCAAACTCTCTCTAGTAGTTTTCCCTCGGAGCGAATCTTTTAATTTTCCAAAAGCCGACTTAGCCGGAACGCTCTCTGCTGCAGCAATTCCTCCTCCGACAAATCCAGTAGCATTTTCTAGGGTGCGTCGGTTCTGTTCTATCTGCGCCAATATCTGGTCGTTGGTGGGAGTTTCACCGCCAAACTCTAACATTTTTCGAGCCTGCTCTACTTCATCGCCCTCAGTCTGTTCCCCCATACGTTTCAAATTCTCGAGGGCAACTTTGGGATTTTCTAAATAAGCTTTAAGTTGG
Source organism: uncultured Candidatus Saccharibacteria bacterium (assembly GCA_964493575.1). Classification (GTDB taxonomy): domain Bacteria; phylum Patescibacteriota; class Doudnabacteria; order UBA920; family UBA920; genus UBA920. The sequence continues at coordinate 24,359 of CAZBOT010000020.1, forward strand.
TCCCAGCTCATTTTTTATTCTCCAATAATAGCTTTCTCAGCTTACTAAGATTATAGGTTTTCGGTCGCGGGCGAAGATATTTCAGTCCCTCGTAGGGGTCAACGGGCTCTTCGTCCTCGAAAACCCGTCCCAAATACATCTCTTTAGGCGCCGGGGCGCTGGCAGATTTAGTAGGTTCGGGTTGAGAGAGGCCAGTAAGCTCAGATAAAAAATCTACAATACCCATAAATATACTAGATATGTTAATAGGATAACGTTCAGGGCTAAGCTGTAGGTAAATCCCCGTACCTTAACGTAAGCATATCGCTGCCCTGCTGTAGTTTTTTGCGTAAACCTAAGCCGGGCCATAAATTGCCTCTAGTGCGGAATCTATGTCGCTGGGCTTCGTGAGGTGGGGCGGTTTGGTTGTAGAAATTTGAACGAGGTTTAAGATTTCGGCCACTAGTTCGGAACAAATGCGCCCCGGAGAGTCTTTTAGAGGCACAGTCTTCCCGGTAAGCGCGAAGATAGTGTCTGCAAAAGCGATTTTGAATAAGTCCACAAAACCATAACGAGTTCCGGCAAGCTCCAAACAGCGGCAGAAGATTGTCATTTGCTGAGCTTGGGTCACCTCTACGGAATAAGATTTTACCGTAGTGTTGTTGGCATCAAAGCGCTCCACGTGTAGAAAATGTAACATTTTTCCTGTGGCGTGGAACACAGCGGGAGGCAGGCCTGGCAGCCGCAGTTTGACATACACGTGCGAGTAGGGACGGTTCATCCACACTCGTATGGCGGCGGCACCTGGCAACTCGTGTTTTGGAGAAGAAAATCCAATCTCTATCTTGCTCATGCGAAAAATGCCATAACTTTCTGCTTAAACTGTAGAAGGCGCTCTGTTGTGATGAACGGCGCCAGTTCACTAGGAACTTCTTCTTGAAGCAGGCGATCTAATTCGGCGGCCACTTCGTACAAAGAGCCGCTCTGAGCGTACCGCATGGCATCTGCCAGGTAGTCTGCTACTAGTTTTGTTTTACCAGATGCCGTTATGCCTAGAAGAATATTTTCAGCGGCAAACTCCACCACTAAGCCTTGTCCATAGTCTATAGCAGCTTTCACAGTTTTCGCAGCCAACGCCTTTAATTCGTCGCTCGTAGGGGTTGACTCTGAAGACTCTGTAAGAGAGTTCCAGTGCTCTGCGATTAATATTGAATCGGGTTCATTGGGATTTTTCAATACTGCTACGAGGTGTTCTGGGGATGCTATCAAACCATCATAATCCTCGGAACACAAAGACTTGAGCGTCTTATGTAGACGGTCGAGGTTGACCGTGAAAGATTTCCAGGGCAGTGTTATTTGTTGCATTGTTATCTCGCTATTGGTATAAGCATTAGTGATTTAGCGGTCACTCCCATAGTGCCGCCACCGTTTTCCCGGAATCTTACGGAAACTGCTTGTGAGCCATTTAGTGTAAGCTCAGCAAAAGCGCACAGCGCAGTCTGGGTATCGCTGCTAGAGAAACCATAAGACTGAACGCCAATTCTTCGGGTGGTGGTTACCTGTTCTACAGAATCTACGAACAGGGCGACGTCTCCGCTTGAGTTGGAAGTAATACTGGCGCTAACACTATAGAATACTAAATAAGTTCCTGCGGCTGGAGTGGTAGAAAGTCCTGAAATGGTAGAAAAGGTTCCGCTGGTGGTGGTAATAGAACCAGTACCCGCCGTGATAATTGTCGGGACAACCGCTAGATTTCTCCACGCCGACGACTCGTACCCAAGGAGCTCTCCGCTTGTAAACTGAATATTTCCAGGCGTAGTATCAGAAGAAGCTCCAGGGCGTACGCCAGCAAAAACAGAAGCGTCCCCAGAAGAGTTGATCGACAAGAACGTGGTGGGAGTCCAAGTTCCGCCAGAAGGCGAACGCTGAATTAAGAAGGCATCGGAGTTTTTTGACAACACCATGCGCCACTGCTCGCGAGACGAGTCCTGAACAACGTCAGCCGCGTCTACGTTATTAGACCAGAAAGAAGATCCTCCGGCGTTTACGTCGTGGAACGTAGCAAAAACCGAAGAAGCATTTCTCAAAATCAAAGAGCCGGTTATGTCTTGGTTGCCTCCGGTAAATACGTTTCCGCCCACCAGACGAGCCTTGTCCGAATCTAGCTCGTCAATAGCAGCTTGCACTGTTGTGGCGACAATATCACCTGCCGGAACATTTGTAATGTTGGCAGCAGGCACCCCAGAAATAGCCACGCTAGTTGCTGCACTAACTCGACCTTGAGCGTCTGTAGTGATCGTTGCAACTTGATTCGCTGCACCATAGGATCCAGGTGTTCCAACTGAGGGAAGTCCTACTGAAATGTCACCAGACACTCCATCAGAATTTGTAACAGCGATCTGCCCAGAAACACCAGTCACAGCTCTTGTGGTCATGGTGTCTGCAGCCGTTCTAACAATCAACCCGGTTCCTGCCAAATTAGCTACGGCAGTAAGATCGCCATCCAGCGGTTGTTTCTCTGCATCTAGCTCGTTGATCGCGGACTGTACGTCCGTGGCGGCTATGTTGCCTGATGGAGTATTTGTTATACTTGCTGCCGGTACTCCACTAATTGCTGTATTTGTAACGTTGCTCACTCGGCCTTGTGCGTCGGTGGTAATTACGGGCACTTGAGAGGCCGAGCCGTAGGTGGCCGCAGTGCCTACGTTAGGCATGGAGATCGTCCTGTCAGCGGTGAGATCGCCGCCTCCAGTAAGTCCAGCACCCGCCGTTACCTGTCTGGTATTTGGAACTTTTTCAACATCCAACTCGACAATAGCATCTTGTACGTTAACAGCCGCAATGTTTCCAGTCGGCGCAACTGTCACATTGGCTGCGATAGTAGTGTCGATGTTCTGCACGTTGCCCAGCCCGACTTGCAGCTTAGTGACTCCGTGTGGATTGTTTGTCAAGTTCGCGTGCGCATCAACCTGCGCTTGGGACTCTGCTGCCGTTTGGTACTGCGGGTGAGGATCTAATGCTGCCTCGTGCGCCGAAACAGCAACAGTGCCTTTGTCCGTGTTGGTCAGAGAGAGCGAATTGGCCACGTCGTCGTAGACAACCGAAACCCCGTCTTGAGTACCTGCGGCAAATGCTGCGGCCACCGCATCTTGTGCAGTTTCTGCAGCAGCGCCGGATGTGGCGTCTATGTCGGTTTGTAGCTCTTGAAGCGCTGCTTGTACGTCGGTAGCAGAAAGGTTGCCCGCTGGAGTGACTACGATATTAGCCGCGGGTACTCCGTTAATGGGAGTTTCTGTCACAGCTGTAATTCGACCCTGCGCGTCCGTCGTGACCGCAGGCACGGCTGTCGACGTGCCGTAGGACCCCGGCGTACCTACGTTGGGTAAAGATAAAGTGACATCTGAAGACAGGTTTCCGCCCCCGGATAAACCTGTTCCTGCAGTAATTTGTCTAGTCTGAGGAACTTTCTCTGTATCTAGCTCTTCTATTGCAGTTTGTACGTCGGTAGCGACCAAGTCTCCGCTCGGAGTAAACGGAACTTCAGAAGCAATTTGATCGGCTGTAGCTCCTGCCTCGATGCCGTCTAACTTTGCCCCATCAACGGCGAGGTTCCGACCGTCAACTAAATTGACGTTGGTAACATTAAATCCACCAAGATTTAAATTCCCCTCCAAAACGCGAGATCCGTCTGTGAGTAAATACTGTTGATGGTCGTCGTCGGCCAGTCCGGTTAGATTCCCGTGATCATTGACCATTGTAACCGGCGTGCCTTGGTCAATAGAGCGTCTCTGATCAAGAACCTCGACCAGTTCCACTTTCGGCGTATTTGTGTAGGCGGCGCTAGTTCGGAACATGAGCCTGTAGAGGGCTTTGTATTCCTGGATAGGGATTCCGGAAAGATTTAAATTTTCATAGGTGTTGAAGTTTCGCGCATCATCCAGAACCGTACTGACATATTGCCCAACAATACCACGAATAGGTTCGTTGCGCAGGTTTGTAGCAAAGATCCAAACGGCTACATAACCGCCCTCGGGAGCATCCTCAATAGACCATGTTCCTGAGTCCAGTTTGTTCCACTGAGCAAGAAGGCCGGTTTTTACCACATAGTTTGTAGCTACGTCCCTATTCCACTCCCCCGAACCAAGCTTGTACATTAGGGGGATTTGGGCTACTGGAGACAACACTTGCTGGAAAGCTGCAGACGGACTGGCGCTGTGCGTGATGGTTAGATTTAAATCCTCGTCTACCAACACTCCGTTGGCCACTGAAATGCTGGCTTCTGCAGAATTCAAACCTCCGCCTGACAGCGTGAAGTTACCGGCGGTAAATCCGCCTGGGCGTATGCGTGCACCAACAGTAAAATGCGTATAGGCGTGAGTTGCCCAGTCCATGGTCAGGCCGTGGCGCTCTTCTGCTAAGCCTAAAATATCCGCAGCTGAGCTAGACCAGTAGAAGTTGGTGACGTAGGCGTAATCTCTGATGAGCGCTTCACTAAATGTTGTAAAGTAGTGCAGCGTGCCGGAGCTATTAAGTGCTACAAAATAATTAGAAGATACATCAGGAATCACAATGCTCTGCGGAGTGGAGATTGTAATTTTTTGACCTTTTACGTAAATGTCGTAACTGGCCCCAGTCGGAGCAATAGTAAACGTCCTAGTGCCGTTGTCGAACGATATAGTGGAGTCGGCAATAGCCAAAAAGCCAGTAGGCTCTCCGGTATCGACGTGCAATTGACGTTGAGCATCCAAAGCTGTCTGAGCAGCTTCAAATGCCGACTGCGCATCCGTAGAGATTAAGTTGCCAGTAGGGACTACAGAAATAGCAGAGGCCGCGTGTGCCGCGGTTGCGTCGTTGATGTGCGCATCTAGCTGCGCCTGTAGGCTTGCATCTGCTGCAGTACGGTCAATTATTTCTTGAGCAACGTTGGCATCTGTGGCGTCTACAGAACTTTGAAGCTCGTTCAGCGCTCCCTGGACGTCGGTGGCGGCGAGATTGCCGCTAGGGATGTTAGAAATTGCAGAGGCGGCGTGCGCGCCCACTGTATCGGTGACGTGCGCAGACAGATCTGCTTGAACTGCCAAGTCGCCAGCAATTCTGTCCGCAATTTCTTGCGCCAAGTCAGCTTGGGTGGCTCGAGTGTCGACGTCGGCCTGTAGCTCTTCCAGGGCTGTTTGCACATCTGTGGCTGCGAGATTTCCGCTGGGAGTCACGCCGACGGCCGAGGCCGCATGGGCATTTATTGGATCAGCCAAGTGGTCGGCTAGACTGGAGTCTGATGCGTCGATGCTATATTGAAGTTCATATATGGCATCCCCGACATTTGCCGAGGTGAGATTTCCTTGAGGAATTACTGGTATCTGAAATACATCAAGGGCTGACTGTATAACTTCTAACGTAGCCGTGTTGTTGACGTCGTCGTAGGTAAAGTTTACTGTACTAGAATCTTGAAGCAAATTCCCAAAAGCATCTTGAATATACTCTTCTGTGGTAGAGATGGGAATAAGCGACCCGTTTGGCAGCTTTGCTTTAAAAGAGCCATCAGTTTCGTCAAGAAACATGGTAGCTTTTCCAGCTGGCGGAACAGGTACTGAGCCGGGGTTTGTTTCTGAAAATCTCAATCGTGCCATTTTATTCCTCTATGATCAAACTTCCGTCGAGCCGCAATTCGCCACCCACATCCAATATAAATTCTTCATGCACGATCATCTGCTGGTTCGGTCCTATAGTTAGCTTTTTTCCAGCAGGGACGCTTTCGTAAGAAAAGTTATTATCTGTGATTAAATTAAAATCACCTTCGATGGGATTAAAGGCTATTTTAGTTTTGGGTTTTACAGGTAGGCTCATAGGTTTGTAACCTCTAAACTTTGAAAGTCCCCGTCAGCATCGTAGGTTATCACAGCCATTTGGACATCAGTACCGGCATAGTTTGTTATGATCTGCGTAGGGTTTCCGTCGTCATCTTTTGTCTCGACGCGAATGCCGGTGTAGGGTTTTGAGAAGGGCTTGGCTAAATTAACTGTATCAACCGGAACTTTTTCCTGAGCAGGACTGGGAGAGGACGTTATAAGATTTACGCCATCGCCCAAAGATACACTATCTTGCGGATGCTGTAAATTTCGTATATCAAGGTCTTGATTAGATACATGAACGTCAAGAGCAATTTTACCGCCCTCTTCGGTGGACGTAAGTAAATCTTGCCCGTTTCCTAGAGCAATGCTATCTTCTTCGTGATTGATGTTTACTTCGATGCCGCCTGGGGCTACCACGGTAGCTTGAGACGTAGTGCGCAGTGATTGCGAATCTGCATCATGTACGTCGCGAAGAACGTTCTCTAAACTTAGGTCGCTGGTGCGCTGCCGCATTCTAGCAATTCCACTTTCTTAAAGACTTATTGATCCGACTATTGGGATCATTTGCTGTTTTTTTCGACGTGAGTTTCTTTTTCATGCCGCGCATTCTAGCGCAAAAAGAGTCGCGACGAGGACCGCCCTCAGGTTGAGGCCGCTTCAAATTACTGCCCGTGGCTCGGTTATAGGCTTTGCGGCCAGCCTCGTTGAGGCCGCCTTCGGGGTTTTTGTGTTTGGCGAGCAATTGGAATGTTTTCTTAGCCTTGGCCATTTTGAAGATCCGGATTAGGTAGCAAGTTTGGGTCGACTTGTGGCATGTTTGGTAGATTTACCTGTTGATCCATTCCCGTAGGAGGCGGACCTTGAAGCTCGCCTTCTGGAGCGGCAGATTGATTGGGCGCAGCGGGAGCCCTCGAGGCTGGAGCAGATCCGCCTGCAGGGCCGAGAGGTTGCTGATTGAGTACCGACAGCATCGCAGGGTCTGTGTTTCGCAACAACTCAATGTGCTCTTGAATATGCGCTAATACGCGCCCAGTCAGATCGGGTTGCATTCGTACTGTAGGATCGGATAACAAAGCTTTGTGCTTTTTAATGTGCATCACGTGCTCGTCTACCGCAATGGCCTGCGCGTCTATGCCCTTAAGCATGTTTTCGTTCTCGCGCTTAATTAGGTTAAGTTCGTTTGTGGTGTCATCGACCATAGTGCCGAGATGGCCGGTTTGTAGCACGGTAAAATAATCTTTGGGATTGTCCACCACGCCATATTGAATGAGGTCTGTGGCCATTTGCAGCTTTCCTGCAGTTGTTTTAGCGGCCGCGTTTCCGACATCCACTACTACGCGATTGACCAAACTCAAATCATCGCCACTAAATTCAGTTTGTACGTAATTTTGATTAGTTTCACCGGCAATGACAGCTATCCTGGGAACTGCGGCAAAGTCCTTAAGCATGTTAATCAGCCCAGTACCGACATCCTCGATCAGGTGCACATACTGCTGTTGCAGACCTGACATAAACTGCAAGGACATGGATTGAACTAAGGCCAGAGCTGTTCCGGATTTAAGCGATGCTTCAGGATTACCGCGAGTAACCGAGTTAATTCCCGATATAGTTTCCATTTGTTGCTCGAGCTTACCTAGGAACTGAAACACCTCTGCGGGGGTATTGGTAAAGTTGAGCGGTTCGGGCTTTTGGTTTCCTTCTATAATATTAAGGCCTCCGGATAAAGCCTTAAGTTGTATATCTGCTCCACGCGGTACGAAGATATTTTGCACAGCAAACGTGTGCTGGTTCGTAAGAATCGAGCTGTAGAGGCTATTGACGGCTTCTTGGAGAGGGAGCAGATCGTACATGGGCGTGTATCCATACGGAGTCCCGAGAATGTCGCTCGGGGAAATGCGATACACAGGGAGCGAGCGGTAGGGCATTGGAGTGTCGATCAGCGTTACTTCAGGCGTAAGAAACAACATATAACGCCCGTCGGGCATAGCTTCTGTACGCCGATGATAAAACTCATACACAGGCACGTCTGCTGTGTCATCTGAACTTATCATATCCAAACGATATCGGAACAGTTCGTTTTTGGTCTGAAGTGCGAGAATTTCGCGCTCTAGTTCCGGATATTTTGCCGCTAGATCAAATTTGTTCTTGAAGCTTCGACACAACACCCAATCGTGATCCATCGAGGATTCTTTAGATGTGTCAAAAACTACATCATAGGGAGACAGGTTGCAAAATTCTACGTCACCTTCGTAAATGGGAGTTTGAGTTTCTTCGTTGAACTCATATACTTCTCCGGACGTGGCGTTCCAGGTAAGTTTAATATAGCCGCTCCCCAACACCACCGCGTATTCAACTGCTAGTCTAAGATACTTCTCAAGTCGCTTCTCTCGCATGTAGTAGTCCAGGAGACTGTTTGCCAGACTGGCCTGAATTAAAGACTTGCTATCTCCGTTGGTGGCTCGCGCTTGAAATGCTGGTCGGTTAGTGGTGATCATGGTGATCATATGAGCCGCGATGTTGCGGATATGATTGACCCCCATTTGCGCCAGCTCGCCCTGCTCCCCGGTAAACGTGATCCGATGGGATGCTCCTGGGCCGGTGTAGTGGGCGCCGTGGTAATATAGCCACATTTCTTGAACCCGGTCCAAGTAGCCGTTGTTGTACAGTTGGTTGTACCAGCTATTGGCCTTGCTCATCAAAACGGCAGCGGCATCTCTAGGCTCTTTTGCGGCAAAATATATATTATCGGAAGTCATGCTTTATATGTTATTTCCGCCAATTAGCACCGCGAATAGGTCGGGCTTTGGCTATTGTTACGAGGCTTTTTTCAAAACTGTTCGTGGGGGCATTTTGCCCACCGCCATCCACATAAAAAACAGCATCCTTTCCTATAAAATTATAATGGGCCGGATAGGGGTTGCGGTTTTGGTTTACGTTCCGACACATATATACTAAAGCGTCAACTGCGTCGTAGTGGCCTTTATCCCCACTTCGTGCGTATTTTGTGCGGTCTTTATTCCAAATGGCGCCTTCTAGGTGTAATATCAGGGTTTTACAACGGGGGTGGATGATTATGTTCCCAGATTTTAGTAGCATTCGCATGTTGTTCAGGGCGGCTACTTTATTATCTTTGAGAGTGGCCATAAAGGCTATCCCATGTTTTGCCGCTAAGTCATTGATAAGTATGCCGTTATTGTTATCAGCTACCCGCAGTAGCGGAGGCTTAGGCTCATGATCATACTTATTAAACCATAGGGAAGCTTCTTTTTGTCTGATCTGCTCTGCTAGATTGTCCGTGAGCATTCGTTTGCCATTTAATACTATTTCGTCTTCTATTATAAGCTTGCCGTGTCGAAAATCCCAATAGCCGAACAAAGCAACCGTGAGATCCGCCACCCCAATATCCATAGACACGTAAGAGTCGTAGTAGGGCGGTCTTGGCCATTCTCGGATGATTTGCGCCTGAAGAGCCTTGGTAAACTCCGGAACCACCGCATCTTCCTCAGAAGTGATTTTTTCTACCAAATACTCTCGACGAAAGTCTATCGAATCAAATCCCCCGAGAGAATCCGCCAGTTCTTGTATGGCCTGAGGAGTCATGCGCGGGTTGTCATATATAGTGCGCCGAATAAAAGTACCGCTCAGCTCTGCGGCCTCCATGAACTTCATGAACGGGTGATCCGGGGCTCGAGACGGGGTTGAGGACATTATGATCTTGCCGCCGGTCATCGTCGTCGTAGGGATCAAAATCCCGTTGACAATATACTCCAAGTCGTCGCAAAATCCAGCCTCGTCTACGATACAAAGATCTGCCGTAGTTCCCCGGATACTATCTGCGTGTCCGTTGTCGGAACCGGCCAGCTGTATTTCGCTTCCGTTTTTAAAACGGTAAGTGTGCTCATTAGAGCGATAGTGCGG